>NZ_AP025281.1:1838239-2144612 GCF_024347195.1 Aliamphritea hakodatensis | reverse complement strand
GAAGAGGCGCCGGTGATGATAACCGTCTTATTTGTGTGCATATGAAATTCCTCATGTAAGTTGAGAAATCATATTAATAAGATTTAAAATATAGAAATAACTGATTTTTTCTCTGGATTATATAGAAGATATCTATATGGATTTACAACAGATCAAATACTTTCTGGCGGTCGTCGACAGCGGCACCTTCCTTGCGGCGGCTCACAATGTCCATGTCAGCCAGCCGACACTGTCAGCCGGTATCCGCAAACTGGAAGAATCACTGGATGTCACGCTGTTTAACCGTGGCAGCCGTGCGGCTACACTCACCGCCGCCGGAAAGCAGTTTCTGGAACCGGCCCGTCAGGCATTTAATCAGTTGCACAGTATTAAATCCCGGCTCAAAGAGGAACCGCACAAGATCGTCATTGGCGTGCTGGCAAATATTCACATGGACCATGTGGCGGGCATTATCCGTGCGCACCGCACCAGCCATCCACATATCCTCATAGAACTGGTTGTTGCTGACAGTCAGGAACTGAAAGATATGCTGCAACAGCAAACAGTGGATCTGATCATCGTTAACAGCAGCACCGAAGCCCGTAATTTTACACCACTGTTCGCAGAAGAACTCTGCCTTGTAGTCCCCCGTAATCACCGGCTGGCACAGGAAAAGTCAGTTGATCTGAAGGTGCTCAGTGACGAGTTGTTTATCGAACGGATCAACTGCAGTTTCTGGCAGGATGTGAACCGGGTCTTCACCGAACAGCAGATCAGCCCCCACAGGGTTATGCAGTCAGACAGTGACGAGTTTGTACTGTCGCTGGTCGCGGCCAATCTTGGCGTGTCTGTCATTACAAACCGCCGTACGCCCTACCCGGTCGCATTTATCCCGCTCAGAGAAATCGGTATTCACCGCAGCATTGGCGTCGCTATCACCGACACCGCGCCGTCCGACCATGTGGCAACCTTTTACCAGACCCTGCTGAATCAGTATAAAAACTACCAGCCAGCGAAACACAATTAACGCTTCCCATTGCACAAAAAAACCGGCCACAAGGGGCCGGTGTTTTCAGTTTTCTCCCAATCAGCCTGCGGCTCTGGCAGCCCGTGCAGCATGGAGTTTCTGATAGCTTTCAATCAGACGCAGGTGACGATCCAGGCCTTCCAGCTTCATGCTGGTCGGGGTTAAACCGAAGAAGGTTACTTCACCGGTGATTGAGCCTACCACGTTATTCATGACCTCTTCACCGAACATCCGGCGCAGGTTGTACAGATAATCTTCAAGTTCCAGATCATCATTCAGCACGATCTCCAGTACCGCATTCATCGCCTGATAGAACAGCCCCCGCTCAACGGTGTTGTCGTTGTACTGCAAGAAGTTCTCCACCAGCTCACGGGCCTCTTCATGCTGTTGCAGGGCCAGATAGATCAGAATCTTCAGTTCCAGAATCGTCAGTTGCCCCCACACGGTATTCTCATCAAACTCGATACCGATAAAGGTTTTAATCTCGGTGTAATTATCTTCTTCACTCTCTTCCAGACGTGCCACCAGATCAGCCAGCTGTTCTTCATCCAGCTTATGGATGTTAAGAATCTCTTCCCGGAAGTGAATCGCCTTGTTGGTGTTATCCCACACCAGATCTTCCACGGGATATACTTCGGAATAGCCCGGTACGATGATCCGGCAGGCCGACGCGCCAAAGTCATCAAAGGTGGCCACGTACACTTCCTTGCCCATGTCTTCCAGAATCGCCATCAGGCCGGCGGATTCTTCTTCATTGGAACCGGAGAAGTCCCACTCGCAGAACTCGTACTCATTGGCCGCACTGAAGAAGCGCCAGGACACCACACCGGTAGAATCAATGAAGTGCTCGACAAAGTTATTCGGCTCAGACACCGCTTCACTGCTGAAGGTTGGCGCAGGCACATCATTCAGGCCTTCAAAACTGCGGCCCTGCAGAAGTTCGGTCAGGCTGCGCTCCAGTGCCACTTCAAAACTCGGATGGGCACCGAAGGACGCAAACACACCGCCGGTGCGCGGGTTCATCAGGGTGACACACATCACCGGGAACTGACCGCCCAGCGAAGCATCCTTCACCAGCACCGGGAAGCCCTGTTCTTCCAGCCCGGCAATGCCGGCCTGGATACCCGGGTACTTCGCCAACACGTCCTCAGGCACATCCGGCAGGACAATTTCATCTTCAATGATCTGACGTTTCACCGCCCGCTCAAAGATCTCGGATAAACACTGCACCTTGGCTTCGTGAATGTTGTTACCGGCACTCATACCGTTACTCAGGAACAGGTTTTCCAGCAGGTTCGAGGGAATGTACACCGTCTCTTCATCGGACTGACGCACATAAGGTAAAGCACAGATGCCCCGCTCAAAGTTACCGGAGTTGGTATCAATCAGGTTAGAGCCGTGCAGTTCACCGTCCGGGTTATAAATTTCCAGACAGTAGTCATCCATCAGGCCATCAGGAATGGCATCGTCTTCGGTCAGTTCAAACCACTTTTCATTCGGGTAATGCACAAACTCACTGTTGGCGATCTCTTCACCGAAATACTGATCGTTATAGAAGAAGTTGCAGCTTGCCCGCTCAATGAACTCACCCAGCGCCGAACAGAGGGCACTCTCTTTTGAAGCCCCTTTACCGTTGGTAAAACACATGGGTGATGCCGCATCCCGGATATGCAGCGACCACACATTCGGCACGATATTCCGCCAGGATGATATCTCGATCTTCATGCCCAGAGATTCCAGCATGCCGGTCATGTTCTCGATGGTTTTTTCCAGCGGTAGATCTTTACCCAGGATCCGGGTTTCATGGTTCTCATCGATCCCCATGGCCATGATGGATGCATCTTCATCAAGGTTTTCAACGGTCTCAATCTTAAACTCAGGTTCCGTCTGCACCACCTTCTTCACCGTACAGCGGTCGATAGAACGCAGAATCCCGGCGCGGTCTTTCTCGGAAATATCATCCGGTAATTCAACCTGAATCTGGAAGATCTGGTTGTAACGGTTTTCCGGATCAACAATGTTGTTTTGCGACAGGCGGATATCTTCCGTCGGGATATCCCGCGCCTTGCAGTACACCTTTACAAAATACGCCGCGCACAACGCCGAAGATGCCAGAAAGTAATCAAACGGACTCGGCGCAGAACCGTCGCCTTTATAGCGAATCGGCTGGTCTGCAGTCACAGTGAAATCATCAAACTTTGCTTCAAGTCTGAGGTTTTCTAAAAAATTAACTTTGATTTCCATGGGATAGTCTTTCCGGCGTCGGTGAATGCAATATGGGGGAGAAGTACAGGCAGATTGATACGTTTCTCAGATGGGCAGACTTTACACTGTGCATGGTGCCGGAGCAATCATAGCCCCTTCTCCGCCACGACATAAACATGGGATATTTGCTTGAACCATTACATTTTACTGCGCTAAGGTTGCATGAATTTATGTTTATCAGGCACGGGAGAAAAGGATGTCAGAAAACAGTTGCGACACACTGGAAGAAATCGCCCCGATGGTTCACCGTGGCATGCTGTTCTGTGACGGTGAAAGAGAAGTCCCCTGGCTGATTTTCTGCACCCCGGAAGGGGATACCCGGGTTTTACCCAAAGCATTCATTGCCACGGGGAATCCGGATGAATTTCCGGCCCGGCCACTCAACCGCGCCGACCAGCTTCCCTGCCAGACCTACACCCTTGAAGAAGCCATCCGCTTTGCCGGCAAAGGTACCCGTATTCAGCTGTTACCGGGAAAATACTACCGCCCGGTCATCATCAGCAAAGACCATACCCGCAAGGCCACACCCCTGATTATCAGTGGCATGGACAACAAAACCATACTCTGCGGCAATAACCGCCCGGGTAAAATCTACCCGGATCTGCCGGACATGCAGGACTTTGCCTTCTTTAAAATTAAAGATACCGAAGGGGTAACGGTCCGTAACCTGAGTGTACAGGGCTGCTGGCCCAGCTTTCTGATCGCTGAAAACAGCCGCCATATCCGTATTGAAAAGCTCCATGTGGAAGACGGCCGCTACCCAGTCTTCGCCGGCCCCGGCTGCCGTGATTTCATCATTAACGATAATTACTGGAAGCAGGACCCCACCGAAGCCATCTGGCAGGACATCGACTGGCTGTACACCCATCATACCCAGTACGCCTATATGAACGGCGGCTTTTTTGGCAGCCTGAATTTCACCACCGGCCTCGTCTTCAGTAATAACGAAATCGAATATGCCTTTAACGGCCTGCGCATGGCCATCGACAGTGATGATGTTTCCGCCTTTAACCGCAATGTTCAGGTGTACAGCAACCGGTTCAGCTACATACGGGATAACGCCATCGAACCGGAAGGCCACGCCCTGAACTGGCACATGTACCACAACCGTTTCTTTAACAACCATGCTCCCTTCTCATTTGATAATGTCAGCGGCGGGCACTGGCTGATTTATGGCAATACCGGCTGGTTTGATGATCAGCCCGGCCGCCCTTACCAGACCGGCCGTGGTGGCAAGATTTTTAAGTTTGGTAAAAAAGCCTCGACTACGAAAGACAGCTACATCTTCAACAACAGCTGGTACACCCGCTCCTTTGTCATTAAGAAAAGCAACATCAACCACATTTATCACTACAACAATGCCTATCAGTTTTGTGATCCCGGCACTTATAGCGACCAACCCTGCCTGTGTGTTACGCGGGATACCCTGACGAAAAAATTTCCGGAAGACGGAAAATGGCCTGACAAACTGTGCTTTGACTTTGACCTTTCAACCGTCTGTTTCGGCCAACTCTGTGATCATGGCCAGGAAGAGAACGGCATACATAACCCCGCATTCCGGTTCAAAAATCCTCACAAAGGCGATCTGAAACTGAAGAAATCCCAGCAGGTTGAAGGCCGGCCACTGGATGACATATTCAGCCTCTCCTGGGTGGATACCTCCTCCGTAAAACCGGCCAAAAACCGTAAATTAAAAATCGGCGCCTATCAGGGTGATGAACTCACAGAGGGGCCGGCATTTAAACCGCTCTGACCGGTACCACAATATCCGGGGCGAAACTGCGGCGCCCCGCGTCCGGCAAGCAACATCTCTGCCCTATTCTTCTGTATTCATACAGATTCCATACAGGAACCCTGTGACTAAATTAGCGCACAGAAAAACAAAGTTAGCGGTCAACACATTCAGACAGCCGTACTGAAAACAACTTTTTTCAGCGCGTAAACAGATGTAAAAAGACCTGCAACACTGATTCAAATACTATAGAAATACTTTGGACTCCCGGAGCAGAGGCTGGCAATGAATGCCTCCCCTGCTCACTGGCAGACCGGTTAACAGCAAAAGGAAATTGCTCGGACCGGTACCGGAGGTTCCCGCTACACGCAGGTGAACACCGGATGCTGTCGGTCAACCAGTCAGTAAAAGAAACGGAACTTCGACTATGCGTATACCTGCCGCCGTATCGGGCCATGCATCTCTTAAAAAAGCGTTGATCATCTGTCCAGTGCTGGTAACCACACTGGCAGTTTTAACGTCGGCGCATGCTAACGCGGATGCTGCTGGGCTGGCCGGAACAGATGTCACATCTACATTTACCGGTCCGGATATATCATCTTCCCCAACAGTTTCCACAGGGATTCCAACTGGCTTCTCTAACGGCGCTAGCTTTTGGGTCACAACCCCATCTGACGGGGGATTCGCAAAGGGGCTCAGGGTGCAGCTTGACGGAGAACCGGTTAACGCAGTAATCACCGGGGCTCCCGTTTCTGCGTCACTGTCGGGGTTTACCGTTACTGTTACTTTCAGCAAGACAGTCACAGGGTTTGACGCCGGGGATATCAGCGTTTCCAACGGCAGCGTCACTGACCTGACAGGAGGAGGTAACACTTATACGGCGACTGTTATCCCAAATGGCAGCGGCGATATCGCGGTTAGCATTCCTGCCGCCAGCGCCCACAGCATCGGCAACTTAAGCGCACGAATTACCGAAGCTAAGTACGAAAATGTTTCAACCTTTGCCGCTGCAGCTAACCCGGATACCTATTTCGATACTAACGGTAACAGTCATACCGTTGCATCATCCTCTACAGGCTGCTGCTACGCACTGAGTAATGTTCGTTTTGCAGGATACCCAACAATCAGTTTTTTAGGATCTTCTGCCATCAATCTGGTGTCTGACACTGCAGTTGCGCCCAACAGAGCAAGCCAGGTCGTCAGCGTAATCTATATCCCACCGGCAACACCTATCATTACCGCATTGAGCGTTAGCCCCGACGGAGAGATTATCGCCAGTGGCACCGCCGAGCCCGGATCAACCATCACCGTCAGCTTCCCCGACGGCAGCACCGGGACGACAACCGCCGCCCCGGACGGCTCATATTCAGTAACTTCAGCGCCGAATCAACCATCCGGTAATGTCGAAACCTTTGCCAGTGACCCGTCAGGTAATCAATCCCCTTCAACCAGACAAGCCTATACCGACAGCACCGCCCCGGCCGCTCCCGTTACCAGCGCGCCGAGCATCAGCCCCGACGGGGCTATCACCGCCAGTGGTACCGCCGAGCCCGGTTCAACGGTCACGGTAACCTTCCCGGATGGCAGCACCGGCACCGCCACCGCCGCACCGGATGGCACCTATTCAGTAACTTCCGCCCCGAATCAGCCGTCCGGTGACATTGAAACAATTGCTGCCGATCCGGCGGGTAACCGGTCTGCCCCTGCAACGCAAACATACACCGACAGCACCGCACCGGCGGCTCCCGTCGTCAACGCACCGAGCATCAGCCCAACCGGAGAAATCACCGCCAGCGGTACCGCCGAACCCGGCTCAACGGTCACTATAACCTTCCCGGATGGCAGCACCGCCACCGCCACCGCTGCGCCGGATGGCACCTACTCAGTAACCTCCGCCCCGAATCAGCCGTCCGGCAACATTGAAACCCTTGCCACTGATCCGGCGGGGAATGCATCCGCCCCGACCATACAGGCATATTCTGACAGCACCGCACCGGCTGCGCCTTCAACGAACGCGCCAAGCATCAGTCCAACCGGGGAGATTACCGCCAGCGGTACCGCCGAACCCGGTTCAACGGTCACAGTGACCTTCCCGGATGGCAGCACCGGAACCGCCACCGCCGCCCCGGATGGTTCCTACTCAGTAACCTCTGCCCCGAATCAGCCGTCCGGCAACATTGAAACCCTTGCCGCCGATCCGGCGGGTAATGCATCCCCTCCGACCACGCAGCCGTACACTGACAGCACCGCCCCGGCCGCTCCCGTTACCAGCGCGCCGAGCATCAGCCCCGACGGGGCTATCACCGCCAGCGGTACCGCCGAACCCGGTTCAACCGTCACGGTAACCTTCCCGGATGGCAGCACCGGAACCGCCACCGCCGCCTCGGACGGTACTTACTCAGTTACTTCCGCCCCGAATCAACCATCCGGCAACATTCAAACCCTTGCCACTGATCCGGCGGGTAATGCATCTGCTCCGACCACGCAGGCGTATTCCGACAGCACTGCACCGGCTGCGCCTTCAACGAACGCGCCAAGCATCAGCCCAACCGGAGAAATTACCGCCAGTGGTACCGCCGAGCCCGACTCAACAATCACGGTAACCTTCCCGGACGGCAGCACCGGCACCACAACTGCTGCACCGGACGGTACCTACTCAGTTACTTCCGCCCCGAACCAGCCTTCCGGTAATATTGAAACCCTTGCCACTGACCCGGCGGGGAATGCATCCGCCCCGACCACGCAGCCGTACACTGACAGCACCGCCCCGGCCGCTCCCGTTACCAGCGCGCCGAGCATCAGCCCCGACGGGGCTATCACCGCCAGTGGTACCGCCGAGCCCGGTTCAACGGTCACAGTGACCTTCCCGGATGGCAGCACCGGCACCGCCACCACTGCACCGGATGGCTCATACTCAGTAACCTCCGCCCCGAATCAGCCGTCCGGCAACATTGAAACCCTTGCCACTGACCCGGCGGGTAACCGGTCTGCCCCTGCAACGCAAACATACACCGACAGCACCGCACCGGCGGCACCTTCAACCAACGCGCCAGGCATCAGCACAACCGGAGCCATCACCGCCAGCGGTACCGCCGAACCCGGCTCAACCGTCACGGTAACCTTCCCCGACGGCAGCACCGGAACCTCCACCGCTGCGCCGGATGGCTCATACTCAGTAACCTCTGCCCCAAATCAACCTTCCGGCAATATTGAAACCGTCGCCACTGATCCGGCGGGTAATGCATCCCCTCCGACCACGCAGCCGTACACTGACAGCACCGCCCCGGCCGCTCCCGTTACCAGCGCGCCGAGCATCAGCCCCGACGGGGCTATCACCGCCAGTGGTACCGCCGAGCCCGGCTCAACCGTCACGGTAACCTTCCCGGATGGCAGCACCGGCACCGCCACCGCCGCCTCGGACGGTACCTACTCAGTTACTTCCGCCCCGAATCAGCCTTCCGGTGACATTGAAACCATTGCCGCCGACCCGGCGGGTAACCGGTCTGCCCCTGCAACGCAAACATACACCGACAGCACCGCACCGGCTGCACCTTCAACCAACGCGCCAGGCATCAGCCCAACCGGAGAAATCAATGCCAGCGGTACCGCCGAGCCCGGTTCAACGGTTACAGTAACTTTCCCCGATGGCAGCACCGGAACCGCCACCGCTGCACCAGACGGCACCTACTCAGTAACCTCTGCCCCGAATCAGCCGTCCGGCAACATTGAAACCCTTACCACTGACCCGGCGGGGAATGCATCCGCCCCGACCATGCAGGCGTATTCTGACAGCACCGCACCGGCCGCGCCTGTCGTAAACGCGCCAAGCGTCAGCCCAACCGGAGAAATTACCGCCAGTGGTACCGCCGAGCCCGGCTCAACAATCACGGTAACCTTCCCGGACGGCAGCACCGGCACCGCCACCACCGCCCCGGATGGTACCTACTCAGTAACCTCTGCCCCGAATCAGCCGTCCGGCAACATTGAAACCCTTGCCACCGATCCTGCCGGCAATTCATCCACTCCCACCACGCAGGCGTATGCCGACAACATTGCGCCGGAAGCCCCCATCGCGAACACACCCGCCGTTGACCTGGACGGAGCCATCACCGCCAGTGGTACCGCCGAGCCCGGTTCAACGGTTACAGTAACCTTCCCCGACGGCAGCACCGGAACCGCAACCGTTGCGCCGGATGGCTCATACTCGGTAACCTCCGCCCCGAACCAGCCTTCCGGTACGGTCGAAACGGTTGTCACCGATGCCGCCGGAAACACATCACCTGCAATCACGCAACGGGTAGATTTAACCAGCCCGGGCGTTGTGCTTTCCGGCGGGCCTGAGACGTTTTCTGACCTGCTGCCGTTTACCGTCACCACCACATTTTCTGAAGACGTAACAGGCTTTGATGACCTGAACAATGATATTTCCGTTATCAATGGCACAGTCAGCGCAATCAGCGTCGGTACATCCTTTTATACGCTCACAATCATGCCTTCAGGCAGCGGCGATGTGCACATTACAGTGCCTGCCGGTGCCGCTCAGGATACAGCAGGCAGGGGCAACAACGCCTCAAATACACTGGTCGTTCGCAGCACCATTGTTGAACTGACGCAGCGCAGGATTGCAGAATTCATGTTATCCCGGGCCAATAATCTGGCCGTCAACCAGCCTGGCCTGACCCGTTTTTTACAGGGCAAAGACTGTACGGATGTGAATGCCCGCGCCAACCAGTCTTCAGGGGAATTTAATGGCTGCCTGTCCGGCAATAATATCTGGGTTGATATCACCGGCTCATGGACCGATGACAATTCATATGTACTGGGCGCATTCGGAGCCCATACCTTTATCAGCGATAACCTGCTGATCGGCGGTATGTTCCAGCTTGATGATACGAAAGACGATGCGAATAACGCGTCCGGTCAGGGTTGGCTGGCCGGGCCTTATTTTGTGGTACGCCACCCTGAACAGCCGCTGTTTACAGAAGGCAGGCTCCTCTACGGGGAAACCGATAACAAAATATCCCCCCTGAACACCTACACCGACAGCTTTAAAACACGGCGCTGGCTGGCCCAGCTTCGACTCACCGGAGAATATGAGTACCGGGCCACCACCCTGATGCCCATACTTGACCTGACATATACAGAAGACAGCCAACGGCGCTATTCTGACAGCCTGAACAACACCATTCCGTCACAGAGCATCGCGCTGACCCAACTGAGAACCGGCTTAAATTTCGAAACACCGGTGCTGTTACAAAACGGCCTGATTACATTCAGAGGCGGCATTTCCGGGATCTACTCATCCAACAACAAAACATTCAGCGAGTTTGAAAACCTGCGGGGCCGGGCTGAACTCGGCGCAGATTACCTGTTCAGCAACGGTGACATTCTGGGAATTGATACCTTCATCGACGGCTTGGGTGTCAGCCACGATGCATACGGGATAAGCATACAGTTCAAAACTGAATTTTAGTGCCCGATGATGACACGGGCCGCAACCGGTTAAAGAAAACAGAGTGGGAAAATACAGGCAGTCATCCATGTACAGAGCCTGATCTTCTGATTCTGCGAACCCGGGCAGGACAGATACAGGTTGACTGCCCGGCAGCATTTCTGCATGCATTTAACGTTCCCGGCTGCCGTGCCTGCACCACACAGGCATGAATCCTTTAAACGTCTGCTTTTTCCAGTAACTTCTCAGCGACGAACAAGTCCTGAATTGCAATGCCTGAACTGTCGAAAACAGTAATAGCAGTATCGGTTTCCCGGCCTGAAGCCTTCCCGCTAATGACCTTCCCGATATCTGTAATCTGAGCATTACCCGCGTGCTGGAACTCCCCGATCACTTCAGATTGCGGCTTATAGTCACAAAACAGCTTAGCGGTCTTATACAGCTCTGCTGGCAGCTCCTGCTTACCCACTTTATCCGCGCCCATTGCCGAGATATGCGTACCCGGCTGTACCCAACCGGCCTGAAATAACGGCTCTGTCGCAGTCGTTGCCGTCACGATAATATCGGCCTGCTCACAGCCGCTTTGGGCATTGCCGGCTTCAGCCTTAAGCCCCTGCTTTATCAGCTTTGCAGTAAATGCCTGCGTTTTATGTTCGCTTCTTCCAACGACGATTACACGGCTGATATTCCGGACTTTTGCAATCGCCAGCACTTCATATTCAGCCTGATGTCCGGTACCAAAGACTGTTAATACTGATGCATCAGGGCGGGCCAGATAATCAACCGCGACGGCATCGGCCGCGGCCGTACGATAAGCATTCACTTTTGTTGCAGCCACGGCGGCCACCAAGGCTCCCGTTGCAGGTCTGAGTAAAAAAATTGTTGTCCCATGGCAGGGCATATTTTTAGCCTGATTTTCAGGCCAGTACGAGCCTGTTTTCCAGCCCACCAGTGAGGGCGTGGAGGCGGACTTCAGGGAAAACACCGAGCCCACCTGCGGGCCGGATGCATTCACCACCGGAAACAGTGTTGCCTGATCACCGATGGCGGCAACAAAAGCATCTTTCACCGCCTCATACGCCAACTCATGTGAAATCAGTTTTGATGTTTGCGCTTCACTTAAATACATCATCTCACCACCCCTGAATCCGGTTCCATACTTCGTAAGTTTCAGCCTGCGTATCAAAAACGTGATACTTGCTATGCATTGCAGCCGTTGCGCACGCATGATTCGGCAAAATATGCAGCCGCGAGCCGATCGGGAAATCATCCGGTTTCAGTTGCCGGTCATTTACCATTGTAAGAATGCCATGTTCCTGATTGACCGAGCTTACCTGGAGACCTTCCAGTAACTGGCCGGTTTCATCTGCTACCAGACCATAACCGCAATCGTGTGGCTGCTGAGCCGTGCCCCTGTCACCGGATAACGCCATCCAGCCGGCATCGACAAACAACCAGCCTTTTTCGTGATTATGGCCAATGACGGTGGTCGCAACCGTGGCTGCGATCTGATTAAGCTCGCAAATACCAATGCCTTTCATGACCAGATCAAAGAAACTGTACACACCTGCTCTGACTTCAGTAATGCCGTCCAGATTTTCATAATGATGAGCGGTGGGAGTAGAACCGACACTGACGATTTCACATGGAATATTCGCTGCCCTGAGCCTCGCAGCAGCGTCCAGCGCAACTTTGACTTCGTTGGCGGCAGCTTCGCGCAAAGCATCAGGATTTAAGCAGTGATAAGACTCACCCGCATGGGTTAAGACCCCCTTAAAATCAGCAGCACCTGTATGCAGTAGCTGCGCAATGTCTATAAGCAACGGGTCGTCAGGACGAATACCTCCACGGTGACCATCGCAATCGATCTCCAACAATACCGGAACTGAACAACGGTGTTCTTCGCAGAACAGATTCACCTGATTTGCCTGTTCAGGCGTATCTGCCAATACCCGTATGGTCTGCCCTTTGTGCTGTAAGTTCTTTATTCTTTTCAGTTTTGCTGCAGAAATACCAACAGCATAAATAACATTCGTATACCCCTCACTGATTAACGCTTCAGCTTCTTTAAGCGTTGAAACCGTTATCGGAGACGAGCTATCAGGCAGCAGGTATTTTAAGGCCTCCGCTGCCCTGACGGTTTTAAAGTGCGGCCTTAAGCTGGCCCCCAAAGCTTCGGTTCTGGTGCGTAAATGCATCAGGTTCTTCAGAAATGTTTGTTTATCCACACAAAGGCAAGGTGTATCAAGAGCCTGATAAGTATCTGACTGGGATTTATTAAAATATCTGATGTTCAGCATAATCACATTCCGGCAAAGCAGATGAATAAGTGCTCATCAGTATCTAAAAAACATATTTAGCTGTACATTAACTATCACTAACAAACTCATTAATACAGAACCTAATGATTACAACTGAAGACCTGCGCTTCATCATGAACATCGCCAGCCACAGAACGCTGGCTGATGCGGCCAGAGCCTTAAATATTACCCCCCCGTCTGTCACACAGCGGATTCAGCATATTGAGAAAAAACTGTCGGTTACCCTGATTCAGCGACCTTCGCGGACCGTCAGTCTGACGGAAGAAGGCCAGATGTTACTGGATAAGGGAATTTCAATACTGCAGGAACTGGATGAACTTCAGGATCAGCTCGATGAGCGCAAGCAACAGGTCCGTGGCAAATTGCGGGTTCTGGCACCGTTAGGCTTTGGAAATGACCATATCGCCCCGCTACTCGAAGCCTACAAGCGACAGCACCCGCAACTGGATATAGAGCTTGAACTGTCCGACACCCCCAACTGGGCCAGTCATCACAAATGGGACATCATCATTTACATCGGCGCATTAAATGATTCTTCACTGAAAATGATCACCCTGCGCAAAAATCAACGCTTTCTGTGTGCATCACCACAATACATTGAAGAAATGGGCTGCCCCGAAACACCCCGGGACCTGCTGAAACACCAGTGCATTGCCCTGAGAGAAAATAATGAAGACGTCACCGTGTGGCAATTCACACACCAACATACCGGCAAAGAGGATGTCGTCAGGATCACGCCAGCCCTGGCCTGCAACGAAGGCAGGGTAATTAAAGACTGGGCCCGGTCCGGTCTGGGCATCATCATGCGCTCTGAATGGGATGTACAACCCCAACTGGAAAGCGGCGAGCTGGTGCGTCTTCTGCCCGACTACAGCCTGCCTGCAGCCAACATAGTGGCACTGCTCAGCACGCCGGTAACAACACGCTCCGCAAGGGTGTCAGGATTTCTGTCTATGCTGAAGGCACAGTTAGCGTCCCCTGTTTGAATTCTGAAAAATCTGCGCTGGCCAGAGTGACCCGGTTATCCCTAAAGACCACCGCGCCCGCTGTCACAGTACCCGGATAACACCGGTACATTCAGTAACAATTTTTTAACACATTTCGTTGGAATGAATGGGCCGCAACACGGTATACTACGGCCGTTGATATAGCCAAGGTGTGGCATACTTCTGACTGGCAGGAACGTCAGTCTTTCCGGAATCTGCCAGAATGCCCAGAATCGCGCAATATCCTCTGTTTACCTCCCTGCTGACACTGCTGTTTCTGGCAGTCGTAACCGGTATCACCAGTTACGCAATCAATAATATCGAACAGGCCACAAAGCAACAGATCCGTACGTCCCTTAAAACGGTTCTGCAAACCACAGTTACCACTTATCAGGTCTGGATTCAGTACCGTAAGAGAGACGTTAAAGAGCTGGCAACAACCCCGGCGGTCGTCGATATGACCGCAAAGCTGCTCAACGGTAACACTGCAGAACAATCACTGGCGCTGACCCGTATGCGCGAATACCTGACACCTAAACTGCGCAAAGAAAGTGATCTGGGATTTTTTATTATCTCACCTGCCCGCCTGAATATCGGTTCTATGCGGGACAACAACCTGAACAGCCTGAATCTGATTCACATGCAAAGGCCCGCTTACCTGAACCGCGCCTTTAAGGGTGAAACCCTGTTTATACCGACCCTGTTCTCTGATGTTCCCCTGTCCGGCAGAGCCGCCAGTGACAAGCAGCGCTCTCTGACCATATTCGTGGTTTCCCCGATCCGGCAGGATGATGAAATCATTGCCGTGCTGGCCCTGCGGATCAATCTGAATACCCTGTTTAACCATGTATCTGGCCTGGCCCGTCTGGGCGATACAGGCGAAACCTATGCCTTTGATGAACGGGGCATGATGATCACCGAAAGCCGCTTCGAACATCAGCTGCGCAAAAAGAACCTGATCAGCCCGGACAGCAACAGCATTCTGAATATCCGGATTACCGACCCCGGCGGCAATCTGCTGGAAGGTTACCTGCCGGATCACCCACCCCGGCAACAGCCCCTGACCCTGATGGCCGCTGAGGCGACCCGGGGCATATCCGGCATCAATGTGGATGGCTATCGGGATTACCGCGGGGTGCCGGTATTCGGCGCCTGGCTGTGGGATCACGACCTTGGCTTTGGGGTTACCACCGAAATAGACGTCGATGAAGCTCTGACACCTTATTACCAGACCCGCCAGACGGTACTCGGGGTGCTGAGCCTGATTATGCTCATGGCAGTATTGCTGCTGGCCTATATCATTCGCAGCCAGCAAGCGAAAAAACGGTACTTACAGCAATCCAAAGACATACTGGAACAATTGGTGGAACAGCGTACTGCTGAACTGAATACCACCCGCAAACAGCTGGAAACCGCCAACCGTGAACTGGAAGTACAGGCCACCACCGACAGCCTGACTCAACTGGCAAACCGCCGTAACTTTGATGCTCACCTGCAAAGTGAGTGGCTGCAGTGCAGCCGGGATAACAAACCACTGGCGATTCTGCTGATCGACATTGATCACTTTAAAGAATACAACGACCATTACGGCCATCTGCAGGGTGACGAATGCCTGCGCCATGTCGCTCAGGCCCTGCAGGATGCAGATGTGCTGCGCCGCCCCGGGGATCTCATCGCCCGCTATGGCGGTGAAGAATTTGCCATCATTCTTTCGGCCCCCAACGGCACATACGTCAGCCAGACGGCTGAACGTTTAAGGGAACAGATCTGTAAGCTGGAGATCGCGCATCAGGCCTCGGCAGTGCCTGAAAGAATTCTCACCATCAGCATTGGCTATGCTGTCAGTCAGCACTTAAAGCAGATATCCCCTGAAACACTGTTTGATCAGGCCGATCAGGCACTGTACCGGGCCAAGTCACGGGGCCGTAACCAGAGCTGCGGTGCCGGCGCCAGCAACGGGGAACAGGATGCGGAAAACAGACCAGCAGGCTGACATCGCTGATCTCAAAATGAGCAAGAGCCCCTTGCGGTGATACGGCCCAAGGGTAATAACCGCCGATACCACGGCCAGCAAAAACATAACTGTCGCCATGCAAAGTATGTTGCCAGCGGCGGTGAATTCAGTAACATGCTGTTAAGACAATAATCACAACTAACTGGAAAATATATGAAAATTTTAGGAGCAGTAGTCGCCGTCTGTCTGGCACTGTTTTTATTTTATCAGGCACACGGTATGCCAGGCCTGAGCCTCGAACGCCTCGGCTACATCGCTGGTGCAGTGATTCTGATCGTGGTCTCCATCATCGTATTTGTCCCCCCGCGAGAAGATCAGTAACCGGCTGACGACGCAACATCAGAACATTGCTGGCTGAGATACCTCTCACCTTCAGCCAGCAACCAAACCATTCTGCCTCTCCAGCCGGTAAAATCAGCCCGCAGTATTACCGTACGCAATCCGGTAGAACAGTGCGACACCCCCGGCACCCCCAACAATATTCCCCAGTAACACCGGGAAAATATTATTCAGCACAGCACCAAAACTGATATCTGCACCGGACAGAATGCCTGCCGGAATCATGTACATATTGGCTACGGAATGCTCCATACCCATGGCCACAAAGCCGGTTATTGGCCAGACAATTGCCATGATCATGCCTGAAGTAGTCCGTGCTGATACTGTCATCCACACCGCCAGACATACCAGTGCGTTACACAGTACGCCACGGCAAAATGCTTCCACCCAGGTGAGTGAGGTTTTGGCGACTGCGACCTGCATAGCCCGCTCGGCTACATCGCCTTTAAATAACCCGGCCCAGTACACCAGTGCCAGAATAATCATGCTGCCAATCAGATTACCCAACAGCACAATCGACCAGTTGCGCAGCAATTTAGCGAGGCTGACTTTGCCGTCCACCACCGCCATTACAATCATCGTGTTACCGGTAAATAACTCCGCACCGGAAACCACAACCAGGATAAGCCCCAGCGAAAACGCCAACCCGCCTAACAGTAAAATCGGCGGGTATAAAACATCCAGACCTGAGGTGGTTTTGGTATAAAACAGTGCCCCGAAACCGATAAAAATCCCCGCCAGAACCGACAGAGTGATTAACGGAACAAGTGCCATTTCGGCCTTAGCAATGCCGGTAAGGCGAATGCGTCGGGTAATTTCTGCAGGTTTATGTGCATCCATTCCCGTAGGTGCTAACTCAGACAATAGTGTTTCTCCAATAACGCCCTTCAGCAGTGAAACATGCTGCAAAGGCAGTCTGCTCAGGTATACATCCTGAAAATCAAATACAACAGAAGTGCTTCAGAAACGGGGCACAAAGCAACTGACACACAGATCTGCCAACAAAGAGAATGAACATCATTCTCACTCTCATTATAAAGTAGTAGCACGGAAAATAAACGCTATTATCTGCGACGAAAACAGAACTGTTCCCGCCATAAGCCTAAGATTTAACGGATTTTTTTTAACAGTTCTTTCAAGGAAGGCATTGATCAGTAAAACCCGCGGAACAGAGCAAAATCAACAGACCGTTACTGACAAATAACATCACCATCAGCAAAGAATCAGAAACACTCCTGAGCTACGACTGCAACCTGCTCTGATCCGGCCTACGGAGGCACTGGTGGTTGCTTTATAAAAGCACAATCAATTAAATGTTATATTATAACATAATTATCATGCTATGATCTTTCCAACGCTAAACTCATAAGGTCAGACACCTCAGAACATGACAACACTGATTAAAAATGCCCGCATCGTTAACGAAGGAAAAATATATGAGGCCGATGTTCGGATCAACGGACAGCGGATCGACCGGATCGACAAAGACATTCCCGCCCGCCCGGATGAAACCGTAACCGATGCACAGGGCTGCTGGCTCTTACCGGGTATGATCGATGATCAGGTTCATTTTCGTGAGCCCGGGCTGACCCACAAAGGAACCATTGCCAGCGAATCACGGGCCGCTGTCGCCGGTGGGATAACCAGCTATATGGAGATGCCCAACGTCAACCCCGCCACCACCACCCACAGTGCCATCCGGGAAAAAAACCTGATTGCCCGGCAACACTCATATGCAAACTATGCGTTCTATCTGGGTGCGACGGAACACAATCTGGACGAAATCAAAGCGCTGGACCCGACAACTTCGTGCGGCGTAAAAGTGTTTATGGGCGCATCAACAGGAAACCTTCTGGTTGAAAACCCGGTTGCGCTGGAAGCCATCTTCCGGGAAAGCCCGGTATTAATCGCCACCCACTGTGAAAGCGGCCCCGTGATTGCGGATAACGTAAAAAACTACCCTCCGGGTTATGAAGCGACCATTCAGGATCATCCGGTCATCCGTGATACTGCAGCCTGCTATGCATCCTCTTCCTATGCCGTGGAACTGGCCAGAAAGTACAACAGCCAGCTGCACGTGCTGCATATCACCACCGAAAAAGAACTGGGCCTGTTTTCCCCCGGGCCGGTTGATACAAAACATATTACCGCTGAAGCCTGCGTACACCATCTGTGGTTCAGTGATCAGGATTATGAGCCGCTGGGCAACCTGATTAAATGTAATCCGGCGATCAAAACCTCACAGGACCGCACTGCACTGATTCACGCACTGCACAGCGCCCAGATCGACATCATTGCTACCGATCACGCCCCGCATACCCGGGCAGAAAAACACCAGCCCTACCCTGCGGCACCGGCGGGGATGCCACTGGTTCAGCACGCACTGCTCAGTCTGCTGGAACACGTGCAGCAAAACCGCTTATCCATTGAACAGGTGGTTAAAAAAGTCGCCCATAATCCGGCAATACGCTACCGCGTGGCAGAACGGGGCTTTATCCGTGAAGGCTATTATGCGGATCTGGTGCTGGTCGACCCGCAGCAGAGCACACCGGTTTCCCACCGCAATTCGCTGTATCACTGCCAGTGGACACCCTTTGACGGCACCACCTTCTCATCCCGGATTTGCGGTACCTGGGTGAATGGTCAGCAAGTGTTTGACGGCAATCAGGTACTTCCCCTGAACAACGCGGCAATGCCACTGCGATTTTCAGACGCTGCAAACCTGCACAGGCCGCTTCGAACCATTGAAAAGTAACCCCTGAAGAGGCCAATAGCCCCTGACTCCGACAGGCTTTTCCCTTTAGCGGCCGGATAATTGCCAAACAAAGCATCATCCCGTCATCACACGCTTCATAAAAAGACTAAAACCCAACTATGACAAACCTTAACACCCCTGTCTCTGTAACCCTCCCTGATCAATCGGTACGCCAGTTTCCCGGACCGGTAACCGTCATGCAGATCGCTGAAAGCATCGGCCCCGGCCTTGCTAAAAACACCCTGGCAGGTGAAGCAGACGGCCAGCTTTGCGATACCTGCGACCTGATAACCCGGGACGCCCAGGTACGTATAATCACCCCAAAAGATCCGGAAGGTCAGGCCATTATCCGGCATTCATGTGCGCACCTGTTAGGCCAGGCGGTTAAGCAGCTCTACCCGGCCGCCAAAATGGTGATCGGCCCGGTCATCGAACACGGCTTTTACTATGACATCAGCGCAGAACGCCCTTTCACACCAGCCGATCTGGACGCCATTGAACAACGGATGCACACGCTGATCGCCACCAACTACCCGGTTAAGAAAACAGTGGTCCCCAGAGAAGAAGCCATCAGGGTCTTCAGCGCCCGGGAGGAAAGCTACAAGGTTCAGCTGATTGAAGATATGCCGGATGTACCGGCAATGGCCCTCTATCATCATCAGGAATACATCGACATGTGCCGCGGGCCTCATGTTCCGAATACCCGGTTTCTCAAACACTTTAAGCTGACCAAACTCTCCGGTGCCTACTGGCGGGGTAACTCTGATAACGAACAGCTGCAAAGAATTTACGGCACCGCCTGGGAAGATAAAAAAGCCCTGCGGGCTTATCTGACCATGATGGAAGAAGCCGAAAAACGTGATCATCGCCGACTGGGTAAAGCCCTCGACCTGTTTCACTTTTCCGATGCCGCCCCCGGTGCCGTTTTCTGGCACCCCAAAGGCTGGACACTGTTTCAGCAACTGCTCGGCTACATGCGCCACCAACAACACAACGAAGGCTATGAAGAAGTAAACACGCCAGACCTGATGGACCGTAACCTGTGGGAACAATCCGGCCACTGGCAAAACTACCGGGATCACATGTATACCAATACAACCCCGGACGGCCGCACCATGGCACTCAAACCCATGAGCTGCCCCGGCAGTGTACTGATGTATGACCACGGCCTGAAAAGCTACCGTGACCTGCCGATCCGCATGGCTGAATTCGGCAAGGTTCACCGTTATGAACCGTCCGGTGCCCTGCATGGCCTGCTCCGGGTGCGGCATTTTACCCAGGACGATGCGCATATTTACTGCACGCTGAGTCAGGTACAGGAGGAATGCATCAGAGTCATTGAACTGGTGCTGGCCATTTACCGGGATTTCGGCTTTAACGATGTGCACATCAAACTATCCACCCGGCCGGATAACCGGATCGGCGACGATGCCACCTGGGATACTCTCGAATCTGCGCTGGTTACCTCGCTGCTCAGCCTGTCACTGCCCTATCAGCTGAATGAAGGCGAAGGCGCCTTCTATGGGCCAAAACTGGAATTCACCCTCCGCGACTCCATTGGCCGCGACTGGCAATGCGGCACCCTTCAGGTAGATATGAACCTGCCAAAGCGGTTCGGACTTTCATATATTGACGAACAGGGTGAACAGCAAACACCGGTGATGCTGCACCGGGCACTGTTCGGATCACTGGAACGTTTTACCGGCATTCTGATTGAACACTACGCCGGTAAACTGCCCGCCTGGCTGGCACCGGTACAGGTCGCCGTACTACCGATATCCGATAAATCGAACAAATATGCTGAACAGATTTATCAAACCTTCCGGCAGGCAGGCCTGCGAACAGCCTTTGACGCTGGCCGGGAGAAAATCGGCCATAAGATCCGTCAGCATACCCTCAGTAAAGTACCGTTCATGGTGGTTATCGGCGCACAGGAAAGTGAGACCAACCGCATCAGCCTGCGGCTCCTCAACGGCGAAAGCATGACCGGCCTGACGCCTGAGGAAGCAACAGCATACCTTAAGCACAACGCGCCCCCCCCGAACGAAAGTCCCCGGCAAAAATGTTAACCGCAAGCTATAAATAAACAGGTAAGCCCTTCCCGCCGCAGCCGCAGACCTGTGGCGGGAAATACACCGGCCATCATTCAGCCCCGGCGGCGCAAGCGGTGCCGGCTGGCAACCGGACGCAATCCACTTATCATCAGGAGAGAACATGCTCAGAAAATGCCCCGCGGGCTATTACCCGGACGTATCAGAAAAAGCCTTCATCGACCCAACCGCCATCATCTGTGGCCGGGTCATTATTCAGGAGAATGTATTTGTCGGCCCCTATGCGGTCCTTCGGGCAGATGAGGTCGATGAAGACGGCAATATGCAGCCAATCCTCATTCAGCAGGGATCAAACATTCAGGATGGCGTGGTGATCCACTCCAAAGGCGGCGCAGCCGTCACCATTGGTGCCCGCACATCCATTGCCCACCGTTCCATCGTGCATGGCCCGTGCAGTGTGGGTGACGATGTATTTATCGGCTTTAACAGCGTTGTGTTCCGCACCCGTATCGGTGATGGCTGCGTCATCCGGCATAACTGCGTCATTGACGGTCTGGATCTGCCTGATGCATTCCACGTCCCCCCTGTCACTGCGATCGGTCCGGACTTCGACCTGAGTACAATCGATAAAGTCCCGCCGGAGTACTCATCATTTTCCGAATCAGTGGTATCCGCCAACCATGCCCTTGTGGAAGGATACAAAACCCTGGCGAATGAGCTGTAAAAACCGTTGCCGGACACAATTCTCTTCAGGGGCGCCACCGCCCCGTTTTTTTAAACTGCCCGGATAAATCCAGTTGTATTGAGTCTGTGCAGGTAATGGATACAGGCCGTAGTCCGTTGTTTCTGGCTTCATCCTGCAGCCGCTAAAAAACGTGTTCAGGCTTAGCCTAAATCTGCCCGGACATATACTCCAGTAGTAAGGTACCCAGTAATTTAGATAATGTCTCACGGGCTTTCTCTTCACCAACAATGGCTGCCACACTGCGTTCATAGACATTCATTGCAACCTGCATCGCTTTATCGTTAGCAATTTCGTCTTTGCTTCTCCCCCGCATGTACTCAACCATGATGGTAATTTCAGAACCAAAGTTCGCTCGCATAATATTCAGCAGCTTCTCAATTTTCACATCTGCCGGCAGATCACCGGGAATGACAAAATCCTCTTCTGCCCGGGACATCACAAAGCCGGTACAGGCAAGAAACAACTCTTCCTTACTTGGAAAGTAGTGATAAAGCGCACTTTTCGAGATCCCCAGATACACACCCATTTTCCGCATGCTGGCAGCGGTATATCCGTGCTCTGAAAAATATTCAGCAGCGCGGCTGATCAGCTCTTCCCTGTACGCATCATGATCAACAATTTTTGGCACAATTCTCACCTTCGTTTTAATTGGTCCAGTTGGTCGAAAAAGATTGACACATCTGTTTAGCAAAATCTAGAATGATTTATATAGTCCAATTGGTCGAAAAAGAACATGCTGATAAATTATATGGGTGAAAAAATGAAAATAGATTGGGAGCTGCCAGAAATACGGGCAGGCTGGAAAGGTAAAATTGATACGTTTATCGGTCCTGGAGCAACCAGTGCCGAAAAGAACATTCAGCTATACCCACCCATACTGTCGATCCTGATACTGATTATTACCGCCTGGCAGCTGGATTTTGGCTGGACACCTGGTCAGTACATCGTTGGCTCAATCCTGATGGGTGACATGGTTGGAGGCATCATTACCAACTCAACGTCTGCAGCGAAACGCTGGTTTTTCCGCGAAGGCGAAGGATTCAGGGAAGTCATGAGCTTTATCGCCATCCACATTCTGCAGATAGCACTGGCCAGTTATTTCTTCCTGGGCTTTGATCTTGTATGGATAGCACTGGTTTATGCTTATTTGATGCTGGCATGCAGCCTCACGCTGTCTGCCCCACTCTACCTGCAGCGCCCCCTCGCCGGCCTGCTGTACGCCATTTCACTGGTGCTCGCGCTCTATGTATGGGAGATACCTGCACATCTGGAATGGTTTTTACCCATGCTGTTTTTCAAGCTACTCATTTGCCATGTATTACGGGAAGAACCATACAGGCCTGTGACAAATACCGAATAACACTCAGCTTTGTACACTGTTGGCTCCAATAACTACCCAATCTCGCCTAAATGCTGATGAGTCCGTGAACTGACATCCTGAGCGCACAGCCTCTTATGCAGAACCCGTTATGTGGGGCCACCCCAGCGAACAGGTATAAACAAGGGGCGTTAATACGCCCCTTCTTTTTACACTCTCATCCTGCTAATTATGCTGTACCGGCACCAAAGAACAGAAGAAAACACCCGCACCTGAAACAGAGCTTTATAAAGAAAATCTAAGTAACAGACACCGTTACGAAAACAGCTCTTTCAAAGCCTCCGACAGCCACAACAGCGCCGGGCCCATCACCTGATTCTTTTGCATGACTAACTCAACCGGCGGGCTCCATGGCTTATGATCGAAACTGAGATTCATCCGGTGCAACCGGCCAGCTTCAATTTCCTGATCAACAAGATGGCCCGGTAAATAAGACCAGCCCACCCCCTGTATCACCATCTCCCGGATCACATGAAAACTGGTTGCACTCCAGATATCAGTAGACAGCGGTGGAAACTGATCAAGCCCCTGACCGACTTTGCCTTTCATCATCAACTGCCGGTGTGGAACAAGATCACGCATAGCGACGCTTGCCAGCCTGGTTAAGGGGTGCGTCGGCTCACAGACCGCGTAAAAAGGCAGATTGCCAATGAAACACTGATCAACTCCCTTTTCAATTTCCATTTCTGAAAACATCAGCCCGATATTCGCTCTGCCATTCAGCACAAGATTCGCAACATCAGGACTGGGAGCCGATAACACTTCAATGGTCGTAGCCTGAAAACGTTCACCAAACGCCGTCAATATCAGTGAAAGCCGGGGAACAAGAATAGCATCTTCCAGAGCGATCCGTATCCGGACCTCTTCCCCCCGGTTAATGCCTGCAGCGGTGGTGTTCAGGTCATCAATCTGTGAAAGCACCGACTGCGCATGCACCAACAAACGGGCCCCTTCAGCAGTCAATTGGGGTTTTCGGGTGGTACGGTCGAACAACTCAACACCCAGATCTATTTCCAGATTAGCAATGCCCTGGCTAACCGCCGACTGCACTTTACCAAGCTTGCGGGCACTGGCGGAGAACGAGCCCGACTCCACCGTTTCAGCAAACATCCTCAGTTGTTCAAGATTATACATTTCACCCAAACCATCATTAAAAGTGATAGTAACTAATTTAATCATATCACTTCAGGTGATTACCATAAGAACCCGTTAACCAATGTATTTCTGGGAGACCCCCCATGACAATGAAAGAACGCATCATCCATATGATCTTATTTGAGGCCATCGCGCTGGCCATGTTCGTCCCGCTGGCCATGCTCGCGACGGGTAATGGTGCCGGCAGCATGACAGCCCTGTCAGTCATGCTGTCGCTGATCGCCATGGTCTGGAACTTTATCTATAACTGGGGGTTTGACTGCTGCTTCGGTGATGAACGCCTGGCACGCACCTTTGCCATGCGGCTGGCTCACGGCGCAGGCTTTGAGCTCGGCATGATCGTAACCTCTTTTCCGATCATTATGTGGATGCTGAATTTGGACTTCCTGACCGTACTCCTGATGGACATCGGCGCGGTCACCTTCTTCTTTTTCTACGCCATCATTTTTAACTGGGCTTACGACCTTATTCGCGCACGGCGAATGGCTTCAGCGGCCAACACTTAAACCGGGGAGAACCAATGAAAAAACTTCTACAGATCAACAGCGGCATGCATGGCTCGGCCTCTCATTCAACCCAACTGGCCAGTGAATTCAGCGAGGCATACCTGCACCACAATCCCGGCTCCGAAGTCACCGTCAGAGATCTGAATGCCAGCCCGGTGCCGCACCTGAATGCCGAAACATTTGCCACCTTCCACGATCCGGAAGCGGCGGTATCGCCAAAGCAGAAAGATGCGCTGAGTTTATCCGACACACTGGTCGGGGAGCTTCAGGAAGCTGACGTGCTTGTGCTGGGCGTGCCTATGTACAACCTGGGCATTCCTTCAACGTTAAAAGCCTGGATCGATCACGTAGCCAGAGCGCGGGTCACCTTCCGCTACACGGCCACCGGGGTTGAAGGCCTGCTGCAGAACAAAAAAGCCTACATTATGATGGCCAGAGGCGGCGAATATGCCGGTACCCCTGCGGATGTGCAAACACAGTACCTCAAGCTTATGCTCAGCTTTATTGGCATAACCGACATCCACTTCATCTATGCTGAAGGGCTGGCGAAAGGGCCAGAAAAACAAGCCACAGCCCTACAGGCCGCCACTCAGCAGATGCACGAAGCATTACAAAGCAAAGAGCCTGCCGGTATTCCGGTATAACAGGCACCATCAGGGTAACTGTCTGAATACAAAAGACGTTTAAGACCTGCATCCGGCTAACGCCGTTATTAGCATGAGGCCTTTCTTTTTAACCTGTAATTGTTAACACTGAGAAAATTAACGCTCTACCCGGCCCTCCCCTTGCCGGGTAAGCCAACCAGATAAGGATGTTAGCAAATGTATTTTCCCAAACCGGGTATTAAGAAAGACCCTGTGCGCCGGTGGAATCAGATGGACCGGGTCTTTTTTGGCCATGGCGCCTGCCACATACTGGCGGGCGTCTACCTGCAACGCTTCCCGGACAGCGGCTTCTATGCCGTCAAAATCATTCCCGGTGAAGGCCTCGCCGGCAATCACGTATTTGTCACCAACGGGACCCGGGCATTTGATTACCACGGATATAGTTTTTTGGATCAGCTTATCACCCATCACACAAAAGGCTGGCACCAACGCATTCCTGAGTGGCAGGCAACCATCAGCAAAGTCGACTTCCCCCTGCTGAATACGGCCGCCTTAAATGCCCATAAAATGCTGGGGCCTGATCAGTACCTTCATAACCCCATTAAGCGCGCACAGAAATTCATTGATCGCTTTGATCATAAGCTGGCGAAATCACTGAAACAGGAACAGAGTATCTGACAGCCTGATCTGCTCATTCATTCCTGCCTACCTGCAGCGATAAGCGTCAAGATTGTTTTCGACACTGAGCAAGTACTCGTTCCAGCCATGCAGCATTGCCTGCGCCTGTGCATACGGCGCACTCCTGTGAAGTTCCCCTTCGAAATACACGGCACTCTTACAGGTATCGCCGTTCCTCAGGCGTATGCCCTCCTGCAGCGCCGGATCACCTGCCAGATCGAGCGAGGGCCTGCCTTCTTCCAGCGGTTTTAATATCTGTAAACGCACGGTATTCCCGGTGCTGTGCAAGACCGTGTGCGCCCCGCGCCGGTTCAGGCTGAAGCTGAGCATTGCCAGCCCGCCGATAAAGGCAGACAGCGCCATTAACTGCTTTTGAGTGAGCGGAGCAGCGGATTGTTGCGACGGTGTTAACGGTTCCATCACGGACTAACCTCCCTGTAAGTACCTTGTTTAAGCTGAATAAATCGTTCCGGCATTTGTGCATCCATGCAGTTGCCTATAGAGTTGTGTTGAGAGACAAGCAACCCGGTTAAATATTAACCAGTTATTATTTAACCATCAACAGCGGATAGTTATTATTTAACTAATTTATATTTATGATGCGAGAGAGATTGATAGCTTTGGTAAATCACGTCTGTGAAACCAAAAGCATTCATAAAGAGTTTTCAGAGAAGACAGGACTCCCACGAAGCGTGATCAAGAATCTCCTGAACGGCGTACAACGCTTTAACGAAGACCATATAACCGCAATAGGTAAGTCCTTCCCCCATTTTCAGATTTGGTTTGCGACCGGAATAACAATCCCTGAAAAAGGACACATTAGCCCCGAACTAGAAAATAAGAGTTAGCTGCCTGAACTGAATCAGCCTCTGCGGGCCACCAGCAAGCCCACACCTGCACTGGCCAGCATTGCAGAACAGCCGCGGTTAAACAGCTTTCTTTTCCCCGGTGCAGCAAACCATTTTCGCAGATAAACACCAAAGCAGCCGTAAGCCGCAATTGCGATCCACTCCAGGATCAGAAACGCCCCGCCCAGAATAAAGAACTGCAAGCCTATCTGCTGCGCAGGGTTAATGAACTGCGGTAAAAAAGCGGTGAAAATCAGAATGGCTTTAGGGTTACCGGCGGCCAGTAAAAACTCTTGCCGGGCAAGGCTAAAAATCCCCTTACTGTCTGCAGAGATCTGCTCATCTTCGGCAGAAGTATCTGCGGTCCAGAGCTTATACGCCAGCCAGAACAGATAGCAGGCACCCGCCACTTTGACGACAAAGAATATCTTTTCTGATGTATACAGAATCACCGCCAGACCCGATGCCGCCAGCATAATCATGCCGGCAAACGCCGTCAGCCTGCCCAAACCTGCTGCCACGGCAACCTTCAGCCCGTAACGCTTGGCATTGCTCATTGAAAGAAGGTTGTTTGGCCCCGGAGACATATTCAATGCAAAACATGCCGGAATAAAGATTAAAAAAGCCATCAGGTCCATGATCACATTCCTGCAAAACGGGTATAAAGCCAACAATGATAAACGCCCTGAAACAGCATTCCCAGTTTATTCTCAACCCGGAGCCCGGCAGTTTTCTGCGGAAAAAGTCAGGAGTGCAAATCCTGTTCTTTCACACCCTTACCGATGTGATCGTCCAATAGTCTCATCCACTTTCTGCCATTAAACCTCTTCTGCCAGCACCGGAAATACATCCCGAAATAAACTTAAAATGCGACTCATATTTTATAACTAACATTACAGCCTGAAGCAGCGGATCAGCGTCGGGCTTTGCCTGGCGTAATCTGAAAAAACTTCTTAAATGCCCGGGAGAAACTTGAAGAATCTGAAAAACCAAGCTCTGCAGCCAGCACCGCTAATGGGTACTTCGTATTCTGTAACAGAAAATGCGCCCGGTGCATCCGCCTTGACATCACGTACTGCTGGGGAGTAACACCAAACGTCTGTTGGCACAGGTAATAGAAGTGGCTTTCACTGAGATACTGACTTTTAGCCAGCTCCGCATTAGAAGGCGGATTCGCTAACCGCCGATCAATAAAACGATTTAACTCTGTAGTATTTAAACGGCTGTCCTTTGGCGTTTGTGTGGTTGAAGAATACTCCTGACACAGCTGCGTCATAAACAGCGAAATCAGCTGACAGTTAACCTGCCGACTAACATGTGCCTCACCGTGGGCCAGTTGGTTCGCCGCAAAATCCAGCATTGGCAGTAACTCAGGATTCAGTGACAAAAATTCAGGCTGGCGAAAGAGGGTATCTTTAAACGAAAGATTACAGGCTTGTTCTAGCGCCTGAATGAAAGGATCAACGGGGGCCAGATCAATAACGAGTAGTTCACTGTCATCGCTCAAACCTGTAAAAAAGTGCTCAGCACTGCTGGGAACAACCGCGACTGTTCCGTTTGTTATCTGACCGGCACCTTTTGTGAATTCACACGCCATCTGACCTTTCCAGCCAATCAGTATCTGTGAGAAATCATGGCAGTGCTGCCCTTTTTGCCGGGCAATCAGGTTGCGCCTTGCATGACTGTCTGTCATCTAAAAAATTCTCTGAACTTCCGTGCATTTGAGGTGATCTGCAGAGCCTGAAACAATAATTTCATAGTCTCGGTCAAATATGCTGAACGTCTTCTGGCTACCATGTGTGAAAGCCTAACAATAAGAGAAGATGTGATGCAACTGAATGCTAACCAGGTACGCCAGGCACTGCCCTGGCCACTGTTAATTGAAGCCCTTAACGACATATTTACTAAAAATGTCTGCGCTCCGGTGCGTCATCATCATAGCATCAATGTACCTGATGACCCGGCTGCAACGCTGTTGTTAATGCCTGCCTGGCTGGAAGGTGAATATCTGGGCGTAAAATTGGTGAACGTCTTTCCTGGCAACAGCTTACGCGGCAAACCGGGCCTGAACAGTAACTATATCCTCTCGTGTGGCAAAACAGGACAACCGCTGGCGCAGCTGGATGCCAATGAGCTGACGTCTCTGAGAACAGCTGCCGCTTCAGCCATGGCATCCCGGTATTTATCCCGTGAAGATTCCAGCGAACTGCTGATGGTCGGTGCCGGGCGCATGGGCCGGAACCTTATCCCTGCTCACATGAGCGTTCGTCCGATCAGCTCAGTCAAAGTATGGGACCGTAATGAAGACGCTTCCCGGATTCTTGTGGCGGATCTGAATGCACAAAACATAGATGCAGAAGCCTGCGAATATGATCAGTTGGAAACAGCAGCACTACAGGCTGACATTATCAGTTGTGCAACCATGGCCACCAACCCTCTGATTAAAGGGGAATGGTTAAAACCAGGAGCACACCTGGATCTGGTGGGCAGCTTCACCCCAACCATGCGCGAAACGGATAACACAGCAATGCAGATCAGCGCTGTATTTGTTGATGTGCGCGCCGGCGCACTGGCTGAAACCGGTGATCTGATCATTCCTATCAGTGAAGGGGCTATCACAGAAGATAAAATTATTGCCGAGTTTACCGAGCTTTGTAGCGGCCAGCACGCCGGACGTTCAGCCCTGCCCGATTCCGCCAATGCCATCACCCTGTTCAAAGCTGTCGGTGACTCCAGAGAAGACCTTGCCGCGTCAATACTGGCTTATCAACGCTCAGTTTGAGACTGACTGCTTGCCCTAAGCAGTCTTTGGGGGGGCTACCTCTGATGTCCCCCATTTTTTCACAATAAAAAAAATCCAGGCGTGACTGCCTGAGGAGCTTCCGAATGAATGAAAGCACTTCCCCCAAAATAGCTGTTCCCAGCCTTGGAGTCGCACTGATTCCAATCGTGCTGACAATCGGGCTACTGGCGATCCAAATATTCTATTACGACGACTTTACCCCGCACATCGCGCTGGCGATCGGCTTTGCTATTACCTCTTTGGTAGGCTGGTCCCAGGGCTATCGCTGGAAGGATATAGAAACCGGCGCTTTCCATGTGCTTCATGTCGCGATGCCATCGATCGCCACACTGATCGTTGTGGGCATGCTGGTCAGTACCTGGATCTCCAGCGGTACTGTGCCGTTACTGATCTACTACGGGCTGGAGCTGATTGATCCGGCCTGGTTCCTGGCCGCCTCTATGCTGCTGTGCTCCGTTGTTTCACTTTCCATCGGTACGAGCTGGACCACAGTCGGTACCATTGGACTTGCACTGATAGGCATCGGTGCTGCATTTGGTATTCCGGTTTACTGGACAGCCGGCGCAGTCGTATCAGGCGCATTCTTTGGAGATAAAGTATCACCATTATCCGATACTACCAATCTGGCGGCCGCAGTTACCGAAACGAATGTGTTTAATCATATCCGTAATATGATGCCAACCACCATTCCAGCCATGCTGATTGCCTTCATTATTTATCTGTTTGTTGGCGGCCAGACAACTACTGATGCTGCTCAGTTAGAACAGATCGCGCTGTTCAAAGATGGCCTCAAAACACATTTTGATCTTGGCTTTTTGCCGCTGATCCCGCTGATTACCGTTATGGCACTGGCATTTTTTAAAGTTTCACCGATTCCTGCACTGTTTGTCGGCTTTGTTCTGGGGGCTGCGGTAGCCGTCATTAACTACGGTTATAACCTGAACGAAGTACTGACTTTTGCCCACAGTGGCTTCAAAATCAACACCGGTACCGCTTCGCTGGATAGCCTCTTAAACCGTGGCGGCGTGTCTTCAATGACATGGGTAATCACGCTGATGATGTTTGCGCTGGCATTTGGTGGTGCGTTAGAGCGCACCCGCTGCCTGGAAGCGGTCGTTAGTGCAATTATGCGCATGACGAAGGGCTTCAGAGGCCTACAGACCAGTGCAATTCTGACATCAATTTCTACCAATGCGGTATCCGGCGATGTCTATCTGTCCATTGCCCTTCCCGGGCGTATGTACGGCCCTGAATATAATAAACTGGGATACAGCCGCCTGAACCTGTCCCGGGCAATTGAAGAAGGTGGCACACTGGTATCTCCCTTAATTCCATGGAACGCAGGCGGTGCTTTTGTCATGGGTACTCTGGGCTTAACCGTTGTCTCCGGTGACTATAGTGCACTGCTTTACATACCGTTAGCCTTTGCCTGCTGGCTGTCGCCGGTCATTGGAATCATCTATGCTCAGACCGGATGGTTCTCTAAACGTGCGGAAGCCTCAGAAACCAACGCCGCGCCAGGCACACCAAACACTGAACTGAAATCAAAAGCCGAAGGAACCGCCTGATGCCACTGCCCGACTCCAACATCACAACTGATGCTCCGCCACTGACTGTTGGCATTGTTGGGGCCGGGATAATTGGACTGTGTACTGCACTTGAAGCACAAAGGAAAGGTTACCGTGTAACACTGCTAGACCGCAGTGAACCTGGTCTTGGTGCTTCATTTGGCAATGCAGGTTATCTTGCAACCGAGCTGATGGACCCTCTGTCCAACCTTAAAACCCTTCGCTCGGCCTTGCCTATGTGGCTCAACCCACACGGCCCATTGTCACTGCCAATGGGCCATTTACACAAGATTCTGCCCTGGCTGGTTCGTTTTATCTGCGCGGCCAGACCAGCAAATGCGGCAAAAAACCGTGATGGCCTTGAACAGCTTAATACTGAATCAATTCCCGCCTGGAAACGCTGCCTGTCAGATATCGATGCACGTGAACTGCTTGTTAAATCAGGCTATCTGCTGGTATGGGAAACACCCTCAAAACTTGATGATGCCAAACAGCATGCAATCTACATGGCACAGTTCGGTATTAAAACCGAATTGGTACAGGGTGAGCGGCTCGCGCAACTGGAGCCGGAGATGGCGAACAATCTCAGCCATGCCCTGTACTTCCCTGAAGCTTATCGCGTTAGGGAACCTTATCAGCTATGCAAAATGCTGTTTTCAGCCTTTATGGCGCGGGATGGCAGTTTTATTCGTCAGGAAGTTCAGGCCGTCCGTCCACAAAAGAAAAGGGTATCCGTTCAGACTCCGGAAGATATGCATCAATTCGATCACGCCATCATTTGTACCGGTGCCTGGAGCAAACAATTATTAAAAGGTGTTGGTCTCGATGTACCACTGGAAGCCGAACGCGGCTACCATCTCACCATTGATGCCGGAAATATCAGACTGAATCAACCTATCGGTTCAGTAGAGCGCCGTTTTGTGATGAGCCCTTTGGATTCAGGATTGCGGGTAGTCGGTATGACAGAACTGGGCGGGCTAGACCTAAAGCCGGTTAAGCGTCGTTTTGCTTCTCTCAGGCATCACAGCCGCAAACTGATGTCACGGCTCAATGATTCTACACTGCCAGTCAGTGAATGGATGGGACACCGCCCTACCCTGCCTGACTCTCTGCCTGTCATAGATAAGCACCCTCATCATCCTCAGTTACTGTTTGCTTTTGGCAATCAACACCTGGGACTGACACAGGCCGCAATCAGTGCAGAACTGGTGGTAGGATTAATGATAGGGAGTGATACAAAAATAAACTGTGAGCCATATCGGGTAAACAGGTTCTGAAGAGACTGATTAAACACTCAGAGAATATTAGGCTTACCGTACCATCGAAGCTTTTTTCTGTTCTCAGTTACATTTCAGGACAGCAGAAAAAACTGCGGGCTCACCTACAGTAAGCCCCATCAAAAACATTTACATAAAATGCCCAGCCGCAGAGCGGCAGGCACAAAATATTCCACCTGAATCAGTCGTCATCTTCCATCGCCAGTGAATATTTACCGGAGGCAAGGCCCGTCAGCCGTTCCACAATGCTCGCTTCTTCAACACCGGTCAGCTCTACAGACTCGTCGTCCGGGCAGAACTTGAACTCGGATAAAGAGCCATCAAATTTAATCTTCCCAAGAATGCGACCGCTACTGCTGATGCAATCCAGCTCTTGCTGAATCGGAAAGAACAACACCATCTGAAATCTCCTAAAAACATATACTTCGGTGGACGCTGCCCTGCTTGCTCTTACATACGAAGGGATGCAGTTGCAGGAATTACTGTGCATCTGTCCGGCACGTATCTGCCGGGATACCCAACCGGGTAAAGCACGTATACAGCCACCATCTTTCGGCGGGCATTCTAACACTAATCATGAACTGAAAACGAAGCGAATCCGCAGTCACTGCTGACTTGATCATTCTCAATGTTTAAACACAGGTTACATGCTCAAATGCCCCTCCCAACACATTAAACCGGAGTTGTTATGTTCAAAGCACATGTGCATGAAATTTTAGAAATGATACATGCGTCTGATAAGGCATATTCTGTCGCAGAACTGCAGGAAGCGGTTATCAGCCACTTCAGTGAAGATACCGTTTTTAATTCCTGCTCAATCCATGATATGAGTGCAGCGCAGGCGATCGAATTTCTGGTGCAGCGTGGCAAGTTCGTTCCACTACAGTCAGGCTCTCCCTGCTGTGGCGGATGCGGCGGTTAAGAAACCTAGCAGAACACTTCTGAGACCGGCTGAGGCTTACTACAGCCGGTTTATTCAGCCGTCAAAATCTATTGCTAGGAATGGGAAAATAACTTTGCTGATTATTTTTATAAACTCTTTATATTTAAAACCGAATCTTATTTATATATTCATTTAAGTGCATAGTTGTTCTGTATAAAAGCTGATACGGATAAAACCTCAGTCACACCTGAAAAACTCCCATTATAAATTGCTTTATGTAAAGAAGTGATAAGAAGTATGTATTTTAAGTTAAAACGGTCGAATTATTATTAGACCCAACTTCAGTTTTATATAACAACCGGGAAACTGCTATAGATACAAATCAGTGATAGTTTGCCAACTGATTTTGGAGCATATCCCGACTCGGCTCTACGCCCAAACCAGGCGCATCATCCACAAACATTCGTCCGTTTTCAAAACGCGGACCACCTTCACATAAGGAGTGAGCGTTAAACTCCTGGCAGTTCCAGAATTTATGGGGAACACCACCCGGAGAGGATATTGCCATATGGGCTGCAGCAGCATTGGCAATTGCGGTACCACCAGACGCCTCCCAAAAACTGGAGAGGCCCGCTACGGAGCAGAAGTCACGGAAAATACGTGCTTTTGTTAAACCACCAACGCGAGAAATTTTGAAGTGCAAGGCATCGGCAGCATTAGTGTTGAGTATTCTGACTAAATCATCACTACTAATAACCGACTCATCGAGAATAAAAGGCGAATTAACTTTATTACGAACACGTAAGCATTCACTCAAAGTAGCACAGGGCTGCTCGAAAATAAGTCCCTGACTATCCAAGCGGGTTAATACCTGTAAGGCAGCGGCCACGCTCCATCCTGCGTTGGCATCGACGATCATAGTCTCTTCCGGAAGTCGCTGATTAGCGATGGCTTGAAAAGTCTCTAGATCCTGGTAGGCAATGCCGCTGGCTTTTAATGAAAAACTACTGATTCCTTGTACTCTTCCTTGTTCAATGCGGGAAAGCATATCATCAACCGAACCATTATATAGGGAGCCAAGTAAAGGAATACTGTCGCTGCAACGTCCACCAAGTAAGGTAAAAACACTTTGCCCGCTATACTTTCCAAGTATATCCCAACAAGCCATATCGATTGCAGCCTTTGCATAAGGATGACCTTGTAACAGGATATCCAGCTTTTTATTCAAGGCACTCAAATTACAGGGATCTGTTCCTATAAGCTGTGGAGCTAATACCGATAACGCTGCTCTGGCACCTTCTGCAAATTCAGGTAAATAATTACGGCCCCAAGGGCAAATTTCTCCCCAACCGATTATACCGCAGGCCGTTTCAATTTTAAGTAACGTACTGTCCAGCGATTCAAAACTGCGACCGCTGGACAGTTTGTAGGAAATACCAGCAAATGGAACGTCAAACTGATATAAGGATATCTGAGCTATTTTCATCATTAATTATCCATTTTTATTATGCTTAGTTGTTATCAAGAACCGCAGCTTGTAACGTCTTGATGAATACTTCTATATCCTCATCACGAGTATCCCATGAAGTACAAAGGCGCATTGAATACAAGTTGTTTTCAACTTCTTCAAAATACCCTGATAACTCTGCCTTATTCAGTACGGTCGTCATAAAAGCAGGTAATGTGACATAAAGCATGTTGGCTTTAGGCGTTTCCGCTTTTATATCTGTAAACTGACTAAGTTGTTTAGCCAATTTTTCTGCAGCAAGGTTAGCTACGCGGGCATTTCTTATCCATAAATCATTTTTGATATAGGCGAGAAGCTGCGCTGATACAAAACGCATCTTAGAGACTAACTGGCCAGCTCGCTTTGCCCGGTATTTCGCTTCTTGTTTCTGTTGAGGGTTAAATAGCACAACTGCCTCGGCACCGAAGCAACCGTTCTTAGTCGCACCAAATGAAAGTATATCGACACCAGAGCGCCAGCTGATATCTGCAGGGTGACAATCTAAAGCCGCCACTGCGTTAGCAAAGCGAGCACCGTCCATATGCAATTTAAGCCCTTGACCATGCGCATAGTCAGCAAGTGCCCGAATCTCATCTGGCTGATATAACTCACCCAGCTCGTTAATTTGGGCAATAGAGATCGCCGCAGCTTGTACGCTGTGGCGATCTCCTTTGCGCCCTTCTATTGCTTTAAACATTTCTTGAGTCAATTTGGCACTGCCGATTGAATCAACGTCTGTAAAAGGAATTAAACGGGCACAGCTATAAAACTCCGGAGCATTACATTCATCCTGGTAAATATGAGAGTCTTGATGAACATATACAGATTGAGTGGCCCCCGCTACGAGCGATATAGCCAGAGCATTCGCTGCAGTGCCGCTCAGACAGGGAATAACAGAGACCGGAGTACCAAAAAATTCAGAAAAGATCTGGTCAAGCGCATCACTATAAGGGTCATCACCATAAGGCGCTGAATTTTGCTCATTAGCCTCTAGCAATGCTTGAACTATCTCAGGGTGAGCACCACTGACATTATCTGACAGAAATCTAGACATCGATGCGCTCTCGGTTAACTAACATATCCAGTGGTCGTGGCTGAAGCATACGCAGACGACTTTCAAAATCTTCTCGATTTATATAACTGCCAGCCATATGACGTTGCCCCTCAAAAGCTTTGCGACCATGAAGCAGACGCCAATTATCAAAAATGATCATATCTCCAGGGCGCATGGCTAAAGTGAACTGATTACTAACATCTTTACTGAGTCGGTCAAAAATCTTTAACGCTTCATACACCTGACTCATTTGCGGCTCAGGCAAAATAAAGGGTGCTCTGTCGTGATTATTGAAGCTCACTTGAAGCAGACGACCATTTTTATGATGAAATACGGGGCGCTGAGCAACCAGATACGCCCCATCTCCAATATATTGACCGGGAATCTCTACATGGCTTAAAAGCTCATACGCCTCGGGATGATTTAGCTTCATAAGCTGAGCAATTTTAAAACCATCAACCAATACGTTATCACCGCCTTTGGCGTCATAATCTATACACAATAAACTCATTACACCCGGAGCATCGTGGCTGTATGTACCATCGGAATGAGGTGATATATCAAGAGGCGTTGATCCGGTATCCGCGATCTTGCCATCTGATTTCAATTGCCACATTTCACCAAATATACTGGACCGAATGTAGCTAATACGCTCCATTACTTCTCTTGCAGCACTTATTTTCAGAGGAACGTCTCTAATAATAGCTACGCCCATCTCACGTATACCGTGCAAGGCTTTCAGTAATACTTCATCATCATGAAGGTAGTCTTGGTGATCGACCTGACAAAACAACTTACGATCGGTGTTGGCGTCCCAAAGAGTTACCGGCTGCTTTATCACATCATACAACCCGTTAGATTGAGTAACAGTTTGCAGGTAGTCGGCGGTATAATTGATCACCTTACCGGTTGGCCAAGTCAATGTTAAACGTTGTAGGTCCTCACTGATTTCTATACCCGTAGCGACAGTTGGTAATTCAAGAGCGAAGGTTTCTAATAAGCGCTGCTTAGCATAAGGATGAAAACATTCTTGCTCCTGGCTGTGGTCTACCAGCCATAACCACGAGAAGAAGTGCTCTTTACTGTTGCCATTACGCTCTATCTTTACTTTTAAGCCTTCGGTAGTGCTTTGGGTGTTAATGATAGTGTTAGCAGTCGTCATTTTCTGATCCTATTTTATCTTTTAACGCTCAGGTAATTTTTAAGAGTGGTTAGTCAGAATCGTTTTGGCATTGCTCGATAATCAATCGGCCCAATAATGCTTCGCAGGCGCTAAGCTGCTCTATTTCTATAAATTCATCAGCAATATGTGCCTGCTCTATGGAACCAGGTCCCAATAGCGCACAGGATAGGCCTGCACTCTGAAAGACCCCTGCTTCTGAACTAAAAGAAGCAACATTTGGTTGACTTATTTCACTAAGCCTACACGCTAGCAACTCAGCATCACTATCAATATTATCGATCAGGCCTGGTACCCCGTAGTCCTCGCGGTATTCGATGCGAGATCCCGGTACAATGTTGTCTGCCTGCTTGATTATCTGGTCAATTTTATGATCCAGAACCTTCAAAAAATCATGATAATTATCTTGAGGAAGAGTACGTAGATCCCAGTGAAATTCGCAGCTGTCGGCTAAAATATTACAGGCATTACCACCATTAATTAGTCCGACGTGGCCACTACTGTAATTTGGAATGAAGGGGCCTGGTTCAGCATTTAGTTTGTTTTTTATAATTAAACCATCTAACCAGCAGATTAATTGGCTGGCTAATGAAACAGCGCTAACGCCCAGATGCGGTAAACTTGAGTGAGCAGCAACACCTGTTACTTTAAAAATATAACCGTAAGCTCCTTTGTGAGCAGTGACTGGCTGCATATTGGTGGGTTCTCCAATTATTACGGCCTTGATTGGTGGCAATTTTAATTTCATATCCTGAATAGCGGAGACAACCCCCTGGCAAGTAGTTTCTTCATCATATGAAATTACTAAATGGATTGGTCTTTTTAGATCTGCCCTGAGCATATCTGGCAACATGCTTAAGCAAACCGCAATGAATCCCTTCATATCACAAGTGCCCCGGCCATATAACCGTGCTCCTTGTTTACTTAAAGCAAACGGATCAGTAGACCATTTTTGACCTTGAACAGGCACCACATCACTGTGTCCTGACAAAGCAACTCCACCACTAACTAAAGGACCAACAGTGGCGTATAAATTTGCTTTCGTACCATCACTATTAGGTACTACAGTTCCAACAACTCCATGCTCTTCAAGAACGTGGTTGATGTAATTAATCAATTCAATGTTTGAATCTGCTGAAATGGTTTTAAAGCTAACCAACTTTGCTAAATGGGCTAGTGTACTTTGCCTCATAGTGAAGAACTCCCATTGCGGAATTTTTTACCGCGACTACAAACTATTTTCTTCTGCACAGGTGCTGCCCCCTGCTATATTCAGGTACTCTAGATTGAGTCCACCAACATTTGAAGAGAAAAAATCTACGCAAAAAGGAGTTAAATTAGTCAATGTCTAAACGTTTACCCCCCTTAAACAGCTTGCGAGCTTTTGAAGTAACTGCCCGTTGGGAAAGTTTAGCGCCTGCTGCTGAAGAACTGGCCGTAACTCCCAGCGCTGTTGGCCACCAAATAAGAACTTTAGAAAAAAGTTTAGGAGTGCGTTTATTTGACCGCAAAAATAAACGCTTAACTCTGACAGCAACAGGTAGACATTATGCAGAGCAGCTTAGTCAGGGATTTGATTTACTCGCGCGTGCAACTAATGCAGTTCGCAGAGAGAACGCTGACCGTAATATAACGATCAGCGCCACTCCCGCACTCGCAATTCGCTGGTTAGCACCCGCACTGGATCAATTGCGTGAACAAGGGGTACAGGGCATAAAAATTGACGCCTCTTCTCAAGAAGCTAACTTAGCAGCTGGGGAAATCGATATTGATATTCGCTATGGCAAGTCTGTTGAACCAGAGCTGATTACGGATATTCTTTTTAGCGAAGTTGTCTTTCCTGTTTGCAGCCAGGAATTTGCCATTAAACATAAGCTGAAAAAAAGTGAAGAACTTCTCACAACCCAACTATTATTTGTCGATGATTGGGGGAGTCGTGGCGGAATTTGGTCAGCTTGGCATGACTGGTTCCATAATCAGAATATAAGCAGTCAATCACTGACTGAAGCCGGACGCTACTCTGCGATGGATAAAGCAGTAACAATAGCAGCACAGGGTGGAGGAGTTGCAATGGGGGCTGATCGTCATTTACAGATGTTTAATGAACCTAGCAATCCTTTGGTAAGAGTGTGCCCTGATGTACCCGGTATAGAGTACGCTGCATACTTAGTATCTCTGCCTGAAGTAGCGGAAGAGCGCACGATAAGGGACATTAGATATAAGCTGTTAGCACTTGCTAAGCAATCTGACTCTGTATTACACGACGGAGCCTTTTAGATATTTATCAGCTTGGGCGAATAACTTCTAGCTGCTTAATTCATACTATGTGAAAAGAGTTGCGAACAGTGACGTTACTTATGGATAAAAGCCTATAGATAAAAATTTCATACGAGCCGAAATAACTCTATGTTTGCTGATTAACAGCATCAGGTCTTCCCTTTGCCTGTATTGATAAGCTAATAAAAAAGACCTGACCCATTTGTATATGATTAGCTAATCTTCGCCTTGCCATCAAACAACACCGCGAGCCTGTCCGACTGAATCAGCTCAATACTGTGCTCTTGCGCATACTTAACAGCGGCGTCGGAGACTTCACCTAAGGTCACGTAAAGGAATCCCGTCGCTTCGGTATTTTTCCCCGCAGCAACGAGTAACTTGAGAGGCTCTGTTCCCGTATTAGCCGCTTTAAACCGCTTACTGCTCAGCAACAGTTTTCTACCACCGTGGGTTAACACCATATCTGCGCCATTGCCTTTAAACACGCTGCTCTCGTAGCCACTTTTTATGTAATTAGCGGCTACTTTTTCAGCGATGACCCCGGCCGGCATTTCTCTAGCTTGCTGAACAACGTCCAGTACCCGCTTTTGCGAAGGTTGCTGTAGCTGTTTATAGGCAGCAATCGCACCGATTATTAAAAACGGCAGTGAACCTGTGATACTTAAAACCACATACTTTGCGTCGGTAAGCGCCAAACTGACCAAGAGAATGAACAGGCCAATTAATACGCTGTACCACCAGTTGGATCGCAACAGCACTGCAAACAACGACCCTTTGGCCATTTTTAACGCCATAAACAGATTACCTTTTGTGTTCTGCTGCCCCTGACGGAGCAGACAATGAGTAGATTAAATAAGCGGCCGTATGCCGGCACTTTTCTCAATCTCTGAGGCGTCCGGACAAATAAAGGCCAGCCCAGTAGCCAACTAATAGTCAGCGGTTACGGGAATACATTTTCAAAGCATCAAGATGAACAACTGTAATGCGACAAGCCACCAACTTCAAAATACTCAAACGGTTTAAGCCGGTAGTACTTGTCCTCTACTTCCTGTGACTGCTCAGCATATGGCTGCGTCATTACCTCCTGAAGCTCCCGCACCAGCTCGTAATTACCCAGGCGTGCCTGCTGATAAGCAGGTACAACCAGCCATTCCCGCCAGCTATATTTGGGGTTGACCTGTTTCATCTGCGCAGAAAGCAAGTCCCTGTCGTAAGTCTCCGTAGAACTCTCAATCAGTGAGCGCCAATTCGTCAACCACTGTGACCAGCGCAGGTCCATTGCATCCGGATCTGCCCGGTAAGCAGGCCCTCTGTAGAAGCTCTTTTTGAGCGGCTCAATATCGTCAGGGATTTCCGACAGTTCACGGAAGAAAATCGTGTAGTCGACCGCAGTTTCCAGCATGAGTGTTTGCAGCTCGTCTAATAAAGCGCCATCAAAATGCTCAAGACCCAGCTTGCTCGCCCACATCTGCTCGGTTTGCGCCTGTATTGTTTGAGCAAAGCCCGCCGGAATCTCGTCCAGTTGTTGTAAAACAACCGGGTCCGAGGCTAGCAAAGGCTTTAACGCACTGCAGAACATGTGGAAATTGGCCTCTGCGGCCACCGGCTGATTGTAAAATGAAAAGTGCATTCCACCGCCGGTCCAGGGCTGAAAACGCGGGTTGAACAGTTCGCAAAATCCAAACGGACCGTAGTCGAGTGTGAAACCGCCCACAGCACAGTTGTCGCTGTTGAAGTTACCCTGGCAATACCCAACACGGATCCAGTTCACCACCAGTGAACTCAACCGATCACGAAACGCCTGCGCCAGCAGCAGTATCTTGTCGACCATCTCTAACCGGCTGTCGATAACGTCAGCGTACTCACGATCAATCAGGTGCAGGACGAGCATTTCAAGCTCAATCATCGCTTCAGGATGCTCGCCTTTGCGGGCGCGCCGCCCAAAGAGTTCCAGCTGACCAACCCTGATAAATGAAGGTGCCACCCGTGTCGAAATGGCAACAGGTTCAGCGATAACCCGATCCGGATTCTGTGAGCGGGAGCCTTCTGAGTACCATTGCCGGTCTACTGTCTCGGTTTTTGAAACATACAGACTCAGCGAACGGGACGTAGGAACACCCAGCGCATGCATATGCTCCTGCGCCAGAAACTCGCGAACACTGGAACGCAGAACTGCACGCCCATCAGCACCGCGGCAATACGGAGTGCGGCCAGCGCCTTTTAACTGCATCTCCCAGCGCTGACCGTTAAGAACCGCTTCCAGTACAGACAGCGCGCGGCCATCGCCGTAACCGTTACCGGTGCCAAACGGACATTGCTGATAATATTCAGTGCCATAGATAGACAGCGCATACCCGGTCGCCCAGCCAGTACTGCGCAATGGCGCAGGTACCTGAGCCATATCGCCGGAGAACATCTGCATAAAATCGGCCGACTGCGCCAGGCTGTCGGCAAAGCCAAGCTCCCGGAAAAAGCTTTTGCTGTGAGCAATGTACTCAGGATTCTGGATAGGTGTCGGGGTGACAGGCACATAATGCCCGGTAAAGACCTGCCGCGGCGCATGTTCAGCGCCGTTTTCATCCGCATCCGGATCACAGTTGAGTGTCTCCAGAAACGAGTAATCAGCCAGGTTGGACAGTTCATCAAGCGTCGTAACGCCTGAAGAAGTATCGGAAGACAATGGCTTTACCATGGTGGGGCCTCACACGGGAATGAATGAACGAAAACTGCAGATTTTGCCCGTAAAATCAGCAAAACAATAATGGGGCTTCTCTTTTAAAAATAAGCCTTCCAGGAAAAAAGCCTTTCAGAAAATAAACCTCTCAGCCTAAGAATAGACTGAGAGGTTCTTTACTGGCTACCCGAAGAGCCGGGGTAACGCCAGAATGTCGTTTAATCCGCAATTTTGCTATCTGAAACTGCTATCTGAAACTAATAGCAGTCAGGATAATCAGTGCAGGTAATAAAATAACAGATAGACCACCAGCAATATCGCTACCCAGACAACCATGGTTTCAGTTGGCCATAGCTTGGCAAAGTAACCCTTTGGCTGGCCTGCCTCGGCATCATATGAATTCTGTACCATTCGTTTGACTGAATGGATGACAGAATTTTCAACGCTGACATACGCACCGTAGGTTGTGCTCGCCACCCGTTTCACAACAGCCGGCGCAAGCTTACGGTAGAACCAGTCAGCATCGAGATTGGTCGATGGCAGCTCAGGCGGATACATATTCTTCATGTTCAGCCATACAAACGCGAGCGCCGAGAAGAACAGCAACTGCAGCTGAGTTAACACGTGAGTAACATCATAAGGCTGATAGCTATGCTCCCACGGTAACAGGGCATAAACCGTCTGGGCCGGGAAAGTACCTAAAACAACGCATGCTACTGCTGCCAACGTCATGGCGACAAGCATGTTTTTAGGCGGCTCAGTTGTACGGATACCTGAATCGTGCGCAAAGAAGGCAAAGTAAGGGATCTTGATGCCCGCGTGATGGAATACACCTGCAGCAGCAAACAACAGCAACAGCCAAACCACATCATAACCTTCGGCAACCGCTGCAGCCATAATCATCGACTTGGATACGAAACCGCTGAACAGTGGGAAAGCCGAGATAGAGGCAGCACCGACAATACAGAGCACCGTGGTTTTAGGCATACTTTTATATAAGCCACCCAACTCGGAGCCATTGATCTTACCGGTCATGTGCAATACCGCACCCATGGTCATCATCAGCAGGCCTTTAAAGATAACGTCATTAAAGGCGTGTGCGACGGCACCATTCAGCGCGATTGCAGTACCAATACCAATACCCACGATCATAAAGCCGATCTGGTTAATCAGACTGTAAGCCAGTACCCGTCGCAGATCATTCTCAATTACGGCAAAGAAGATTGGGAAACACGCCATGGTGACGCCGATCCAGACCAGAATTTCTTCCCCCGGAAAACCCCGGGCAAAGGCGTATACCGCTACCTTCGTTGTGAATGAAGCTAAGAAAATTGTACCGCTGGGCGTTGCCTCAGGGTAAGAGTCGGTTAGCCAGTTGTGCATAAACGGGAACGCACACTTGATACCAAAGCCAAAGAAAATTAACCAGGCTCCGATCTGGGCAATACCTTCATGTTGCAGGCCGATCTGGGTGAACAGCAGACTGTTATTTACCTGGGCGAAAATCAACAGGCCCACGAGCAACAGGACGCCGGATAATACCTGAATAATCAGGTAGCGAATGCCGGAAGAATAAGCACGGTCCGTCCGGCGGGCCCAGATCAGGAATACCGACGTCAGCGCCAGCAGTTCCCAGAAAATAAACAGCGTAAGCAGATCGCCAGCAAACACCGCACCCACTGCACTTGCTGCATAAGCCAGACCAGCCACATGCTGAACGGTATCTTTAACATGCAGCGCATAGATAACCGCTATCAACGAGGCAAGATGGAAAAGATAACCAAACATCAGGCTGAGTTTGTCTACTTTTACCGGCTCCAGGGCATACCCCATAAACTCAAGGGACCAGAACACACCATGGTCCATCCCCATCAGGTTTATAGCCCCCAGAATTGGCGCAACAATCATTATCAGATTGCGCAGCCAGCCCCGCAGAAATATCGCCGCCAGTGCACCCAGCAACAAAGGAAGAAACGGTATAACACTATTCATCGTAGTAATCTTCCCCACGCATCAGGTACTTACGCATCTCTGTCGCGATAAGCACCAGAACAACACAACCAATAAAACCGTAGATGGCATAAAATGCTGGGATGTTCTCCCAGTCATGATAGATATGCCGGTTCACCATAAAATCAACCAGAACTAACAGGCCGCAGATAACATAGAAAACTTTTAACATTTTTTTAACGTTTTCCGGCTTATCAAACCAGCCATCTGAATCATGATTATCAGACATCTAGCCCTCCCCCATATTCGTTGAAGCTGCCATATCGGTTGAGACTCCCGGAATCATATTAATAAGATCGACCAGGGGCTGCATATAGAAAAACAGTGCCAGACAACCAACAGACGTGATCGACAGCGCAATCAGAATCGGTAACGGCGCTTCCTTAGTTTCTGACCAGGACCACGGCTGTGCACCTTCAGCAGGCTTGCTGAAGAACGCCTTGATCGGAATCGGTAACAGGTAAGCAATGTTTAGCAGGGAACTTACCATCAGCACTGCCACGATGATGAGTTTGTCCGTCTCTAACGCGCCAATAGCCAGATACCATTTACTCCAGGTACCTGCCATCGGCGGCAAGCCGATAATACTGATGGCACCGATAGTAAACGCGGCGAAAGTAAGAGGCATTTTGCGCCCCAGCCCCACCATATCGCTGATATTTTTCTTATGGCTGGCAACCATGATGGCACCGGCACAGAAGAACAGCGTGATCTTACCGACCGCATGGGTCGCAATATGCAAGGCAGCGCCGGCACTGGCGATGGAAGATGCAAGCAGAGCACCGACCACGATATAACTCAGCTGACTCACTGTTGAGTAAGCCAGACGGGCCTTCAGGTTATCCTTGGTCATGGCAATACAGGATGACAGCACTATGGTCGCCGCACCGATATACAACATGACATCGGTGGTCGCCAGATCCTTCAGACCTTCAATACCAAAGATATAGATAACGATCTTCAGAATGCTGAACACACCGGCTTTTACGACCGCAACGGCGTGCAATAAGGCACTTACCGGAGTAGGTGCAACCATCGCAGCGGGCAACCAGCGGTGGAAAGGCATAATAGCCGCTTTACCTACGCCGTAGCAGAACAGCACCAGCAGAACACTGAGAACCACCTTATTATGGGAGTCATCAAAGATACCGCCAGCCCGGAAATCCAGCGTTCCGGTCAGGGCATAGGTACCCAGCACCGCGAATAGCAGGAATGCGATTGAGGTACTCAGCAAAATGCCCAGGTAGACCCGCCCGCCCTGCTTTGCCGCATGGTTGCCGGCATGGGTTACCAGAGGGTAAGTTGAAAGCGTCAGTACCTCATAGAAGATGAACAGCGTCAGCAGGTTGCCTGAAAAACAGATACCCATGACTGAACTGATTGCCAATGCAAAACAGCAGAAGAAACGCGTCTGGTTGTCTTCATTATGGCCACGCATATAGCCGATGGCATAAATGGTGGTCACGATCCACAGGAAGCTGGCAACGATAGCAAACAGCACGCCTAACGGTTCAACATCAAAGCTGATCCCAAGCCCCGGAAATATCTCAACCACATCGGACTGAAGCGCGACGCCGTTGAAAGTGTAATCCGTAATTGCCAGCACAATAGTGAACAATATGCCGGCGGTTATCAGCGTCACCGCTTCACGCAGATTAGGGAATTTACCCGTCGCAATAACCAGTAGCGCACCAATAAAAGGAACACAGATAGATAGCGCAATTAACTGCGCCGGTTCGATTGCCTGCCAGAGATTCATGATGAAACCTCCTGCACAACAATGTCTGACATCTGACCATCCTGTGTATTACTCACCGACATACTGTCAGCCTGGAAAAGCCACTCTGCAGCGCTATTCGCCGCTTCAGTCGTCAGGGACGTATCAATGCCGAAATAGATATTCGCAATCACCAGTACCCACATCGGCGCCAGCATCAGCCAGGACACTTCTTTGATGTTTTTCGAACTCTGGGAGTCAGGCAGTTTCTGGAAATAAGCCGCTTCAAGCACCCGGCCAATATAGACAACCGCAAACAGAGAACCGAGCAGTACCAGCGCTGCTACAATCCAGTTATCCTGCTCCAGCGCTGCTGTCACTAAATACCATTTGCTGACAAAACCAGCGGTAAGCGGTACACCAATAATACTCAGGCCAGCGATGGTAAACGCCGCCATTGTCAGAGGCATTTTTCTGCCCAGACCCGCGAACGCTTTGATATCGACAGAGCCAACGCGATAAAACACTGCGCCCACAGCCATAAACAGGGCTCCCTTCATCAGCGCGTGGTTAAAGATATGGATCATACCGGCCATAAGCCCCGCGACACTCACCAGGCTAAGCCCAAGGATCATATAGCCAATCTGCGCAACACTGCTGTAGGCAAGTACGGTCTTAACGTTACCCTGTACTGTTGCCATGTAGGAGCATTTGAAGATAGCAACAACCGCCAGCACCATCAGGATCAGGCCCATCCCCATATCAACAAAGACATGCTCAATGCCGAACACAGTGAAGATAAAGCGGATCATGACGTAGACCGCCACTTTCGTCGCCGTACTGGCCAGGAATGCTGTCACTGCCGAAGGTGCATGGGTATATGCCGGCGGCAACCACATATGCAACGGGAACAGTGCAAGCTTGAGACTGACACCGACCATGATAAACGCGAGACCGGTATTGATCGTACGGCTGCTGTCGTAAGCATCCATTCTGACCGCCAGATCCAGCATATTCAGGGTACCGGTTTTCATGTAAAGCAAGCCAACACCGATCAGGATAAAGGTCGCACCGATAGTCCCCATCACCAGATAACGGAATGCTGCTGTCAGACAACGCCGGTCCGAAGCCAGACTCACTAAGGCGTAGGTCGCCAGTGAAGAGACTTCCAGGAACACGAAGAGGTTAAACGCATCACCGGTAATCAGGATGCCTGAAAGACCGGCAAGGCATAGCAAGTGTGCGGTGTAGAAAAGCGAGTGATTTGCCGCTTTCACCTCTTTCTCTATGCTGTCTTTTGAATACACCAGCACCAGAGTGGAGATAGCCGTTACTGCCAATAAGACAAAGGCATTAGCAACATCAACGCGTAATTCGATTCCCCAGGGCGGCGCCCAGCCGCCAACGGCATAGCTGACCACACCATCAGATAAGGCTGCTGCCAGCAATTGCCAGGAGAATATAAATGCAAGACCACTGACCAGGGTAGCGAAGCCCCAGGAAAGTACTGACCGGCCCAGAATAAGTGCAATAGGTGCTGCGATCATGGGCAGTATGATAGGAAGCGCAGCCAAATGTTGTTCAAGCATCAGATTGCATCATCCTTCTTATTATCAAATTCATTCTCTTCAACGGTGCCATAAGCGCGTTTAATCCGGACAATCAGTGAAAGCCCCACCGCTGTTGTGGCAACACCTACAACAATGGCGGTAAGAATAAGTACGTGAGGAAGCGGATTCGAGTATTGAGTAACCCCCTCCACCACGATAGGTGCGGTACCTCCGGTCACTTTACCCATGGATATATAGAGCATGAAAACAGAGGTCTGAAAAACATTCAGGCCAACAATTTTCTTAACCAGATTGTTCGCAGAAATAACAATGTAAAAACCGGCCATCATCAGAAATACGACGATCCAGTAGTTGTAATAATCGAGGATAAAGTTCACTGGACGTTTGACCTCTCAGCCTGACTGCCAAAGGCATAGAAAATATTCAGCATGACCGCAAACACGGTTAAACCCACCCCCAGCTCAATAATGATGATGCCATAGTGCTGACCGGCTAACGGATCTGCGGCGAGTTGGTTGTAATCAAGGAAATTTCCGCCCTTATACATGCTGTACAAACCGACACTGGCATAGAGCAGCACGCCAAAAGCAGCCATCCACTGTAAGAACTTGGGTCCAACGACGGCAAATGCTTTGGGCAGGCCGAAAACCAGGGCATACAAAATGAAAGCCGCTGCCGCAATGACGCCTGCCTGGAAACCGCCGCCAGGGCCGAAGTCGCCATGGAACTGAACGTATAAAGCAAACAGGATCACCAAAGGAATAATGACCTTCGCAATCACTTGCAGCACCCGGTGTGATTCCAGACCCGATTCCAGATCTTTCTTCTTCTTACGTCGTACGCCCAGCAGAGAGAAAACGCCGATGAAGGCCGAGAATACTACGACCGTTTCACCCAGCGTATCGAAGCCACGATAACTCGCCAGCACCGACGTAACCATATTCGGCAGGCCAACTTCTTTCGGTGACTCTTCTATATAACGTGGTGCGACATGCTGATGCACCGGGTTATCAGGATGCCCGAAAGGAGGCATATCGAGCGTGCCGTAAATTAACGCTGCACCTGTAAGCGTGACAACAAACAGCGGCAATAGCGTAGAGCGGGTGCTCAGTCTAGGTTTCTCCTGCCTGCCGGTCAGCGCCAGCGTTCCGAGCATCAGAACGGTAGATATACCCGCCCCCACTGACGCTTCAGTAAAGGCAACATCAACCGCATCAAGGTTCACAAAAATCAACGCGGAAAGGAAACTGTAGATACCGAACAACATTACCACGGCAAACAGATCTTTTAAGAAAATGATCCACAAGGCGGTCAGTGCAAGCATTGCCAGCAGCACCAGATCAATAAACTCTGCCATTACTGAGTATGCTCCTGTTTATCTTTCGGACGGGTTTCCGCCAAAGTAAGCAATCCACCATGACGGGCAGACTTTGCCAGTGCATGGGATGCTGTAGGGCTGGTGACCATTAAAAACAGCAAAATAAACGCTAACTTAGCCGTATTCAGATCGAATGAAGTTTGTAACAGTAAACCGCCAATAATTAACACGGCGGCAATAGAATCGGTAACACTGGCTGCGTGTACCCGGGTGAAAAAATCTGGAAATCTGAACAGCCCGACAGCGCCGCTCAGTCCAAAAAATATACCTGCGAGAAGCAATATGCTACTGACAATGTCAATGAAAAGCATGGCTTACCACTTATACTCAGTTGTTATTCAATTGGTGAGGTATATTCGAAGAATCGAAGTACCGCGACCATCCCAATAAAATTAATCAGCGCATAGACAATGGCGATGTCCAGAAAGTCTGGTCGTCCCATCAAAAATCCTAAAACCGCGATAAATAAAACGGTCTTGGTGCCAAACATATTGACCCCAAGGATACGGTCATAAACCGTAGGTGATTTAAATGCTCTGGCCAGGGCAATCCCCATGACGACCAGAATAGCAATGCATACTGCTGCCAGAATATCTGTCATTTGTTTTTGCCCCAGATGCCCGTAATCTTTCTTTCCATTTCACCTTCTTTCAAATCATCGATAGACGATTTGTGTAATGCATGGACGATTACTTCATCATCTTTATCTTCAATGTCCACAGTCAACGTACCGGGAGTCAGTGTGATTGAATTTGCATAAAGGACACGGCTGCTTAACGGAATCTCTTTTGAGCTGATTTTTGCGGTAGCTGGCGAAAGCTTATCCGGTGAGCCCCAGATGAGTTTCGTAACGTGGATGCTGGAACTGATGATTTGCCCAATCAGCCAGGGAAGATAGCGGATAAGCCGAAGGCTTGTGCCGATCGGCGCGGACTCAGTTTCGACATTATCCATTCGTTTCAGTACAAAGAGTACGACAACGACTGAAATAACACCGAAGCTCAGTAATAAAGGTTCGATGAAGCCAGATAGTAACAACCAGAATACTGATAGTACTACCGCCCACTTAACGATATGCATGTAATATCGCTCCAATTTTTCCCGAAATTATTCTTGTTTTGTCCGGCTAGGGTAACCGGGGTCAAAGCCGGCAGACGCCCAAGCTTAATGGCAGTTAACCATAAATGGAACCAAGCAAGCAGACTTTTACTTTTCGCAAGCAAGGTTCTCCGGAAACACAGAAAGCCTCAACCTATCAATAAATTGCGGCTTATTCATTAGTCCAGATCAACTACGGGGCGTAATATTGCGATTCAACAACTGATAGCTCAATAGAGATTATTTAATTTTATTGATAGGATAATCCTATCAATATAAAAGTTATGATACTAAAGAACCACAACTATGGCCCTGAAAACACCTACCATTAAGCAGTTGGAATACTTCGTATGCCTGGCCGAATCCACGACATTCCGTAGCGCTGCAGAACAGCTCAAAATCAGTCAGCCAACGCTGACAGCGCAGATCTATAATCTGGAAAAAACCTTAAACCTGACCTTAATTGAACGCAGCCGCAGCGGCGCGACCCTGACGCCGGCAGGCAGGGATATACTGCTGAACGCCCGCCAGGTGCTTGAAGAAATGAATGGCCTGCTGGATCAGGCAGCCATGATGAATCACGGGCCCGGAGGCACCTTCCGGATGGGGGTATCACCCACCGTCGGCCCCTACCTGCTGCCGCATATATTACCGGGGCTACATCACACCTATGCATCCCTTAAACTCTTTGTACGGGAAAACACACCTAAAGCCCTGGAGCTTGACCTGCTTGAGGGGCGACTGGACCTGGTACTGATTCCAAAACCCTTTGGCAACCCTCGCCTGACCACAGAAGTGCTGTTTGACGAACCCATGAAACTGATCACACCGGATGATCATCCGCTGGCTAAGCTGAAAAAAGTCCGATCTGAGAATCTGGAAGGCCAGAATATACTGACACTGGAAAAACAGTACGGTAGCTATCAGCAGATGGAAGTCCTCTGTTCCGAACTGGGTGCGACAATCGCAAGGGATTACGAAGGAAGCAGTCTGGACGCCCTCCGACAGATGGTGATCATGCAGATGGGATTAACCTTCTTGCCCTCCCTTTATATGTATTCTGAAATTCACCAGCCTCAGGGACTGGTCGTCAGGGATATAGAAGACCTGAATCTGCACCGCACCCACGTACTGGCATGGCGGCAGAACTCACCGAACCGGGGTTTTTACAGACAATTAGCCGAGCTGATACGCTCATTAGTGAAAACCAATCTGGCTGAAGCCAAATTAAGTTTCTGAATACACGACGGCAAAGGATTGCGAAGACACTTCGTCCAGGACGATACCCCAAAGGGTGACTTCAGCAGTGCGGTAAGGTTAACAGAGCCAGGTCTTTCTTTTTGCTTTTCTATTAAGCTGGCAAAGAAAAAGACCTGACCCTTTATATTTGTGAGTATTCCTGCATACCACCAGAGTTTTCAATCGATACCTGCCAATTCACTTATTTTTATTTAACTCACTTAATTGTTGTTTCCGAACAGCTTTTAATTCTCTGTTTTTTCGAATCATAATCATCAGAAAAAGCACATTCATAAGAAAGTATGCAAGCGTTATCATTACCGCCGAATAACGGGAAGCCAAAAACCATGCACAAGCAACCAAAACAATTGCAAAGGCATTAAACCCACCAGCGAGGCTGGTATTAAATTCGGTACTGGCTGATCGCTTTAAAGCTTCGGGAGAATCATTTCCAGCGTTCCCTTTCAGCAGCTTTAATTTAAAGACTGCTAAATCACTGTGTTCCTGACCTTCAGCCATAATATTCATCCTAATAGGGTAACGTGGCAATGGTTAGCAAGATCAAGCCTTTCCTGTTGCTTGTCTTGGTAAGCATGTAAAAGATAAGGCTTGACCTCAGGTGTTCACTTTATTTTTTACGCTTCAAAAATAGAGATATTCGTGCTCGCTCTGTATGTAATTTTGTTCTAATAAGTTAAATTTAAAGCATATTTTATTGAAAGGATAATGGATATGGCTCCAAAGATAAAAGCAAAAAAAGAATCAGGACTAATTTACCTGCGAGATATGCTTGAGAAGACGCTTCAGTACACTCGTCTCGCATATGAAAAATACCGTATTCCAACTGCATTTCTTCCTAGTGCAGGTAGGGAAATCGCAATCACTCCTCTGTTCGTCGCTGCCGCATACGAGTCTAATTTTGTCGCTACAACTGAAATTCAGGTTTCTAGGAAAAGTGGACTATCAAAAGGAAGATTAGATTTAGCCCTTTTTTCTAAACGAGATGGCAGACGTGCTGACTTACTAGAACTTAAGGCAACCAGATACATTATATCTACAGATGTGGAAGTTGGACTAAAAAAATTGCGGGATAGTATACAGTCAGCTAAAGACCAACTTGATGACATTGATTATGACGAGATAGAGATCCAAGACCCTGGAAGAGTCGCAGTAGTTATTCAAAACATTATCTGTCTATCTTCAATAACTAACGGTGAAAAATGGGAAGATAAAGAAGATGAATACCATCAAAAAGCTGATATTCTGTACAAAAAAGTCACTAAAGAAACTCCTGACTCTCTTGTTGGTTTAATCAAGTGGCCTTCACCTCACAAGGTTAACGCTTCGCATGATAAGTATTCATCAATTGGTTTACTTGTTGTTTTACAAAGAGTATAACCATAATAATACTGCGCTACGAATACTTAGAGATTAATGGGGTCAGGTCTTTCCTTTTACATGTTTTGGTAAGCTGGCAAAAAACAAGACCTGATAATCTTCTAGCCGCCTCCTCAATCAGGTGGTATCCGTTAAAGTGAAAATACCCACCTAACCAAGGAGGCTTCTATGACACTTTATTGCGGTATCGACCTACACAGCAACAATTGCGTCATCTCTATTATCAATGAAAATGACCGGGTCTGCTTTGAAAAACGGTTGCCTAACGATATTCATCACATTCTCGATGTGTTGCAACGCTTCAAACAAGACCTCTATGCATGTGTGGTGGAATCTACTTATAACTGGTATTGGCTGGTCGACAAACTGGTTGAGCAGGGCTTCAACGTTAAGTTGGCACATACCACCGCTATTCCTCAGTACTCCGGCCTGAAACACTGTAATGATCAGAGTGATGCACGTCATCTGGCGCATCTGTTACGTCTGGGCATCTTACCTGAAGGGTATATTTATCCGGCAGAACAACGGGGCTTGCGGGACCTTCTCCGCCGGCGATTACTGTTTGTCAGACAACGAACACTTTATCTGCTCAGCCTGCAAAGCCTCATTGCCCGTCAGGCTGGACTGCAAATGTCTGCCAATCAAATAAAGTCCCTGAAGGGAGAGCAAATCGACTCATTGTTTGATCCCCCTATACGACTGGGGGCTCAGCTAACCTTTCTTGCGTTGGAATGGCAGACAAAGGCTATCAAACTGATCGAACGGGATGTGTATAAACAAATGGGTCATTCAGTACTGTATGACCTGATCAACAGCATACCGGGAGTTGGGAAGGTACTTGCCTCAACCATTGTTCTGGAAACAGGCAGTATTGAACGCTTCCCCGGCCCCGGTAACTATGCTTCTTATGCTCGCTGTGTCAGCGCTGACAGAATCAGCAATGGCAAAACAAAAGGCCATGGCAATGCTAAAAGCGGTAATAAATATCTGAGCTGGGCATTTATGGAAGCGGCTCACTTTGGTGCAATCTGGAGCCCAGGGATTAAACGTTACTATCTGAAAAAACAACAGAAACGTCATGTGATGGTTGCGAAGAAAGCCGTTGCTAATAAACTGGCCCGGGCCTGTTATTTTATGTTGAAGCGTGAGGAACCATTCGATGAAAAACGCGCCTTCAGCTAGATAAGTTACTCCGCGGCTGATGACGTGTTTGGGGTTGGCTTCGAGCTTTAAGACCTGATTATCACAGCTGCGGACCTTAAAAAAGATGTTATTGAATCGCCTCACGCATAAGCTCTGATGAGTTTGGCCCTGAGAGGCCGTAGATCTGAATTAAACTGGCTATGCGTGGGCACTGACCATTTTCTGGAGCCGGACACGGCTTGGGGCTTATGCAATATCGTTAAGCCTAGAACCTGATGGGTGACTGGTGCGTTTCAATGAAACAACACCCGCCGATGAAAAGACAGGTGCGGTCTAATAACAACTTTAAAGCAGACGGATGGTGTACAAGACATCAGGAACTTACTCACCCTGTTGACCGGAAACGGCTAATGGGTGACCCCGCATATTGTTTATATCTATTCTGAAATTCACCAGCCTCAGGGACTGGTCGTCAGGGATATAGAAGACCTGAATCTGCACCGCACCCACGTACTGGCATGGCGGCAGAACTCACCGAACCGGGGTTTTTACAGACAATTAGCCGAGCTGATACGCTCATTAGTGAAAACCAATCTGGCTGAAGCCAAATTAAGTTTCTGAACGGACGGCTGCAAAGGATTGCGAAGACACTTCATCCGTAGTGATACCCTCAAAGGTGACTTCGGCAGTGCGGTAAGAATGACAAAGTCAGGTCTTTAAGCTGGCAAAAAGCAAGACCGGACCCTTTATTTTTAGCAGCCCCTATTGAACAGTTTGTTAGCTGCCGGTAACTAGTTCGTTTATATACCATTGTTTATGAAATTCAGTTAAATCTTCCATTTGCTTTCCAAGCACCCCGATTAAGCCACCAGTCCAAGTTGAAAAAGCTTGTGAGCCATCAAGATTGTATACATTTTGAGGTAAGTTCCTTAAAGTATAAACAGGATTTTGAACACCATATTCCATACCGGTTTCCTTAAAGAAGCTACCTTCAAGCATGAATTTTTGACGACCTCTGAATGACAAAACAACCCTGTGGTATTGTTTGTCTTTCAACTTCTCAGACAACTGTAATAGGACTCTTGTCACATCCATTGGACTTTTATCCGATTGAACACCTCGAACATCAAAAACTATAACGCTTGGGTTAACAAACCAGTCAAAATGGACAAAAATACTAATCCCTTCATTTCTAGAGTCTGAAGCGACTACGTCAGATAACTTTTTTTGCAAGGTAAAGTAATTCCAACTAGCAACTAGAGCGCCAATTAAAGCCAAAATTATTACAAGTTTACGCATAGTATTTATCTTCCTTGAGGCAGCTAAAAGGTTAACGGGGTCAGGTCTGTTCTTTTGCTTGCATTGGTAAGCTGTCAAAAAACAAGACCTGACCCCGCGTGTTATAAAAAACAAGACCTGACCCCGCGTGTTATAAAACAACTGGCTAAAATAAGCGAGGAACGAGCAAAAGCCAGCTGCTTTTTGTCCGTTTAAGCAACTTGTTATGTCATGTGTTGCTGAAAGTTACCAAAATATGGCTTTAAGGCTGTTACTAAAGATTCTTTACACTCTCCCTTTATCAGCCTTACTACTGTTTCAGGTAAACTACCATTGGATAAACCTAATGATGTACTAACTTGAGTACAAAGTGATTTACGATTATATAAGGCTAGTAGTTGCTTATAATCTCTAGCTTCCAATACATCGGTTAACCGTTGATTTATATCTGAGTATATTTGATTAACGTCAATACTTGTAACTAAATTTTGTAGTGCTGTATTAATATTAGCAGCACCTTTTTGGCTGACATCAAATACGTTAAGTTTATATTTTATTTCACTTGATACATGCAGTGACACCTGAGTTTCAAGTTCTGATTGGAGTCGTCCAAAAATTGTATTGGATACTGTTGCGAAATCATTAGATGAATCACGAGCAAGCCTTTCACTTACAATTTTTAATACCTCCTCTGTGCAAAATAAATTTTCGACTTCAGCAACTTCCAGCACATATACAGAACCTTGCTCTAATTTCGTTATTTCAGTTTGGAGGCGCCTATCTCTATCTATTACCCCAAATACATCTAAATGATGAATTTGCGAGTTAGCTTTTAGTGCCTTTACAGATTGAATTACTTGTGAGCAACTACCGCGAGGAATGACAAGAAAGTTAGGTAACAATTCTCGATAAAGGCTGCTATCAAAACTCCCATTTTCTCCTTCGACAAATACAACAGGTTTTCTGCTGCCTAATACTTCAATAAGCAACTCATTTGGTAGATTCTCATCTTCATTGATAAGCTCCCAATCCCACTTTTGACCATCGAATGACTTTAACCAGATAGATTTTGTTGCTTCTTTGGCTGCTGCAAAATCGACATCATGGGTTAAATAAACAAAAAGGCAGTCTTGACGTAGTTTTTCTATGGCATCCCATAAAGGCGCTTGTACTGACTTATGTAAGTGTAATTCAGGTTCATCGATTACAATGATGCCATCTTTTGGAGCCGCTAAACATTGCCCAATAAGATAAAATATAACTCTCTCTCCATCGCTCATTTCGGATGAATTATATATTTTGTCTTCTTGCCCTTTTATCCGTGTTTGAATCCGTAGCCCTCCAATGATCAACTCTCTATGAGGAAGAATTTTTTCCCAGAGCTCTTTGACTCGATCAATCTTAGTTGTCGGCGGTGCAACACGATCTTCCGAAGCAATGCACGCTCTTTTGAATTTAGCATTTTCTTCTGTTTCGTCGGAAAACAAATAAACCATGAGTTTTTGGAAGTCATTCAATAATGTAGTCGCGGGCTTGCTACTCCATTTATTCACTTTGTTTTGATAAGTCCATCCAGGGTTACCAAATAGTAAATCTTTTTCCGCTTGCTCAATTGATTGTGGTGTCGTGGAATCCGGTAAGGCCAAAGATTTTTGCGCAGAAATTCTATGCACAAACTCTTTTTGTGGGGAATTTATCTCTATCCATGTGCCTAACCTAGTTTTACCTGAACCATTGGCACCTATAAGTAACATGCTTTGGCTTGTTTCAATTGATTCAGTTGTATTTTCTTTAGGAAGAGTAAGTGCTTTAGTGACCAATTTTATCTACTCCATCAGAATGACATAACATTTTAATAACGAGCGTGTGTATTTTTCTGACAACACAGAAAACACTTATAGCTGCAACCAATTGAATTTAAACATTTTTTAGACATCAAACCCACTTTCCTCCGATAAAAATGAGCATGCGTGTTGTGATGACTGACTGGGCGCGTAAGTCTGCACAGCGAGGTCCTTAAGTGCTTAATATGTAATCGATTAATGGAAAAGGCAAGACTGAAATATAGCTGTTATTGATAGACAGCAAGCATACGAGAAAGAGCTATCCGAGCGTTGTCAGATGAGAAATGTGTGTTACTGAGAATAGCCAAAACCAGCGTGTCCGCGTTGATACAAAACAGCCACCCGAGATACAAGTGGCTCTACCCTTCATAAACATCAGGTTGATATAAAACTTAAACTTAGAGATCAGACAAACGTCCGCTTGTCTAACCTAACATCTCTGATCACACAAACTGCCCGGCGGCGAAGCCGCAGGCCCAAGCCCACTGGAAGTTGTGGCCGCCCAGGTGGCCGGTAACGTCCAGACATTCACCCACGAAGTACAGCCCCGGGGCTTTTTTGGCTTCAAAGGTTTTTGAAGACACTTCATCCGTGATGATGCCGCCCAGAGTGACTTCGGCGGTGCGGTAGCCTTCCGTGCCGCTGGGTTTAACGGTCCAGTTGTGGAACTGGTCAGCGATGGCCGCCAGCTTTTTGTTGTCGAACTGATTCATCGGGCCGCTGATGTTCCAGAGTTCACAGAAGGTCTGCGACATCCTCTTACTCATCAGCTGTGCAAGCTGGTTTACGATATCGGCTTTGCCGTGCTGAGTTTTTGCCTCAAGCAGCCAGTCACTGAGGTCCAGTTCCGGAAACAGGTCGATGGTTACTTCGGTGCCCGGCTGCCAGTATGAAGAGATCTGCAGAATCGCCGGGCCGCTGATACCCCGGTGGGTGAACAGCATGTTCTCACGGAAACTAACCTTACCGATGCTGGCGGTGACCGGATGGGATACACCGGAGAGCGGCTTAAAGTGCTCCAGATCTTTCGGTTGCAGGGTGAACGGCACCAATGCCGCTTGCAGTTCGGTGACTTCCATACCGAACTGTCGGGCCAGATCATAGGCAAAGGAGGTTGCGCCGCCGTTAGGAATCGACAGCCCGCCGGTGGCAATCACCAGCGACTGACACTGCAGTTCACCTGAGGTGGTTTCCAGCCGGTAGCCGCCGTCGGCCAGTGCTTCAACCTTGTTTACGCTGGTTTCAGTACGGATTTCGGTACCGGACCAGTCACATTCGGTAAGCAGCAATTGCAGGATTTCTTTACTGGATTCATTACAGAACAACTGGCCAAGGGTTTTCTCGTGGAATTCCACCCCGTGACGCTCCACCAGTTCGATAAAGTCAGCGGCTTTATAACGGCTCAGGGCAGACTTGGAAAAGTGCGCATTGGCAGAGAGAAAGTTATCCGGGCTGTTGTGGATGTTAGTGAAGTTACAGCGGCCGCCGCCAGACATAAGGATCTTACGGCCAACCTTTTTGGTGTGCTCCAGAACCAGCACATCCCTGCCCCGGTATCCGGCGGTTGCAGCCGTCATTAATCCTGAGGCTCCGGCACCAATAATTACTACGTCGCGGCTTTCCACTGTGTGTTGTCTCTGTCAATCTGAAAGGCGCGTAGTGTACACAGATACAGGCACCTGAAACAGTGTTTCAGGCGTCATCTTCACGGCGCAGCTGTATCTCCGCTTCCCCGTCGGTAATGAACAGATCAAAGACAATGGGCTGACAACACACCTGACAGTCTTCAGTGTATTGTTGGTTGCCGGCGCTGCAATCCAGCAGGCAGGTAAAACCGGCACCGCAATAAGGGCATTCCACCCGCCGCTCTTCAAGGCACTGCATGATGATCAGCTGTGGTCGATGTGAATGTCATCGGGAAACGGCTGGCCGGTACCGGTCTCGATCAGGGCTTTAAGGCTCAGCAGAAACACCGCCCACTTGGTGGTGCAATGGGCCATAAAGTCGGTCGCTTCTTCCCAGTTGGCGTGGCGGAAACGCACCATTACCTGATTTTCCCGGGGGATGAGGTCAAAGCTGACTTCCGTGCCCTTCCAGGCTTCCGGCATATCGCCATGGTGCCGCCAGACAACCTTTTGATCCGGGATCAGTTCGGTGACCTGAAAATCCGGCCCGCCGCCGTTAAATCTGAACTGTATGACTGAGCCGACTTCGCCGGCACCGGTGACATCGTTGGTCCACCAGTCCATTAGCCCTTCATTGGTGGTAAGTGCTTCGTAGATGTCCGTGGCACTGCCGGCAATTCCCACCTGATGGTTGATGATCATAACCGCCTCCTGCTGACTGTAACTGTTTCAGATGCTGTCTGATTAACAGTTTAGTCAGCCTGAAGGCAGCCTGCTAAGAATCCTCTTGCAGCGCGAGCTTAACGGCACCTTCCGCATGCAGTGCAGTGGTGTCATATAAAGGCACAGTGGTATGCTCAGGCTTCACCAGCATGGCGATTTCGGTACAGCCGAGGATCACCCCTTCAGCGCCACGGGCAAACAGGTTGTCAATAATCTTCAGGTACACCTGCCGTGAAGTATCCTTCACCTGGCCCTGACACAGTTCTTCATAAATGATGCGGTGAACATCATCCTGCTGAGCAGCATCCGGCACCAGTACCTGCAAGCCAAACTTGTTGGTTAAGCGGCCTTTATAAAAGTCTTCTGCCATGGTGAAACGGGTGCCCAGCAAACCGATTTTCTGAACACCGTCCGCCAGCAGTTTTTCGGCGGTTACATCGGCAATATGAAATAAAGGAATGCTGATGGCCGCTTCCACCTCATCAGCCACCTTATGCATGGTGTTGGTGGCGATGAGCAGAAAGTCCGCTCCGCCCCGTTCAGTAGCCGCCGCCTGCCCGGCCAGAATTTCTGCCAGTTGCTGCCAGTCGCCGGCGTGTTGTAACTGCTCAATCTCCGCAAAGTCCACACTCAGCATACAGACTTTCGCGGAATGCAGGCCGCCCAGTTGTTGTTTAACGCCCCGGTTCAGCGCGGCATAATAGTCCGCACTGGATTCCCAGCTCATGCCACCCAGCATGCCGATTGTTTTCATAACGCCTCCTGCTTTCATTGAGTGCGAAAAAGTCTGGCACGGCACATTGAATGACACAATTTATTTATTGCCTGACATGCAATAAGACTCCAGCCTGCCAGTTGCATTTCACGTGTCACAACGCTTAAATGCAGCTCTTCAGGGAACCGTTATCTGCTTAAGGATCAATACATGACATTCACCGCCTGGCTTTCACTTTTTCTGGTTTGCTGCCTGGGGGCGATGTCTCCCGGGCCGAGTCTGGCCGTGGTGCTTAAACAGACGGTTAATAACAGCCGCCAGCACGGTTTACTCACCAGTTGGACACACGCTGCCGGCGTTGGCCTGTGGGCGTTCGCCACAGTGACAGGCTTATCCCTTCTAATCAGCCAGTCCGGCCAGCTGTTTACCTTCATCACCTGGGCAGGTGCTGCCTATCTGGCATGGATTGGAGTACAGGCGATCAGGGCGGGGGCCGCCGGTGCACTGAATGTCACCGCCAGCCGGCAGGTTTCACTGGTACAGGCCGGTCAGGAAGGCCTGCTGATTTCATTACTGAATCCCAAGCTGGCAATTTTCTTCATTGCGCTGTTTTCCCAGTTCGTTTCTGCCGATGCAAGCCAGGCCGATAAACTGATTCTGATTGCCACCGCCACCCTTGTTGATGGCTTGTGGTACACGCTGGTGTGTCTGGTGTTGTCGAAAGGTTCAGTGCTGAGCCGGTTACAGCGCAACAGCCAGTGGATTAACCGGATCACCGGGCTGGTATTACTCGCGCTGGCGATCCGGGTGGTGACGCTTTAATGCCCAGACTACAGATACAAAAAAGCCCTGCAGTGCAGGGCTTTTTACTTTAACGAACGCGATTGCCTATATCACTCAGCAATCTCAGCGTTGTGGTAGATTTCCTGAACATCATCGCAGTCGTTCAGCAGGTCCATAAACTTCTCGAACTGTTCTACATCTTCACCGCTCAGCTCGCTGATAGTCTGAGGAACGAAGGTGATTTCCTCCACGTCGAACTCAACGTCCGGCAGCGCTTCATGCAATGCTGTTTTCGCTTTGAAGAATTCGGTATGCGGCGCGTAAACAGTGATCTTGCCGTCTTCGCTTTCGATATCAGCCACATCCACGTCGGCCATCATCAGCAGCTCAAGAATTTCATCTTCATCGCCGTGAGGAAATACCAGTACTGCGCGGTGATCAAACATGTGTGCCACAGCACCCTGACCGCCCAGCTTCGCCTTACCTTTGTTAAAGGCAGTACGCACGTCACCGAAGGTACGGTTGTTGTTGTCCGTCAGACAGTCAACAATCACCATGCAGCCGCCCGGACCAAAACCTTCGTAACGGGCGTGTGAGTAGTCTTCGCCGCCACCGCCACTGGCTTTGTCCAGCGCTTTATCAATTACGTGGGCCGGAACCTGATCTTTTTTTGCTTTTTCGATCAAACGTCGCAGAGACAAGTTGCCGTCCGGGTCTACGCCACCACTTTTTGCGCAAACATAAAGCTCTTTCCCGTACTTGGCATATAACTTAGATTTAGCACCCTGGGTTTTCGCCATAGATGCTTTACGATTTTCAAAACTTCTTCCCATTAGAAATACTCTTTCATCCGATACTCAAAGCAATGACATGGATTCTAATGCCTGACGGCAATTATCACTACCCCGACATGCAAATATGCCTGATTCTTAGAGATTAAAGTGATTCAGATGGCAGTTTATCGCATGACAGGCTCAGTTTGCTGACAAAACACCCGGGCACGCCTCTACAGGTTTAGGAATGTCCTAAAAAATTCATAAAAATTTTAAAAACCCTTTAGGCTACGCAAATTGTCGACAATCCAGCCCAAAAAACCCAATAAAAAAACCATTTTCGTCCTGACTGTCTACACTTTTGCATTCTGGCCTATGTCGCACACTGACAAGCTATTTCTGTAAAGTGATCGCTTTTACACGGATAAAGCATCATAAAAACAATAATAGCATCAACACAAAACCCTTATTTTACAGAGAGTTAAGCAACAAAAACCGTAAACTTCCCCCCGTATTATCCAGACAGGCCCGTTGTCAGGGCTGAATCGGTATAAGCGGAAAGTATTAACATAAACATTGTTGACAAAACTTAACTTTTTCACCGGTTTGAGCTAGAATTCACGCGCCAAATTCAAGAATCGTCCAAAATATGGGCCATTCGACCACCGGCTGTTCTATGGAGCCGGACAGAGACAACAGATGAGGGCTATATCGTGCTTGAAGCTTACCGTAAACATGTAGAAGAACGCGCCCAGGAAGGCGTGCCGGCTAAACCACTGGATGCAGATCAGACAGCTGCACTGGTTGAGCTGCTGAAAAACCCGCCAGCTGGCGAAGAAGCATACATCCTTGATCTGCTGGAAAACCGTGTACCTGCCGGTGTTGACCAGGCAGCTTATGTAAAAGCCGGTTTCCTGGCTGCCGTTGCAAAGGGTGAAGCGACTTCCCCTCTGGTAGATCAGGTTAAAGCTGTAGAACTGCTGGGCACAATGCTGGGCGGTTATAACATCGAGCCACTGATCGCAGCACTGGACAATGACGCACTGGCACCGACTGCCGTTAAAGCGCTGTCCCACACTCTGCTGATGTTTGATGCGTTCTACGACGTAAAAGACAAGGCGGATGCCGGTAACACGTACGCTAAACAGATCATGGAATCATGGGCTGCGGGCGAATGGTTCACCAGCAAGCCTGAACTGGCTGAAAAAATCACCGTTACCGTCTTCAAGGTACCGGGCGAAACCAACACAGATGACCTGTCTCCTGCACCGGATGCGTTCACCCGCCCTGATATCCCGCTGCACGCGAACGCCATGCTGAAAATGGAACGTGAAGGCATCGAGCCGGTTAACAATGGCAGCGTTGGCCCTCTGAAGCAGATCGAAGAAGTGAAGGCTAAAGGCCACCCTGTTGCCTACGTAGGTGACGTTGTCGGTACAGGTTCTTCCCGTAAGTCTGCCACTAACTCTGTGCTGTGGTTCTTCGGTGACGATATCCCGAACGTACCGAACAAGCGCGCTGGCGGTTACTGCTTCGGCGGCAAGATTGCTCCGATCTTCTTCAACACCATGGAAGATGCCGGCGCCCTGCCGATCGAAATGGATGTTGCCAAGATGAACATGGGTGACGTAGTAGACGTTTACCCGTACGAAGGTGTTGCCAAGAACGCTGAAACTGGCGAAACCCTGTGCGAATTCGGTCTGAAGACTCCTGTACTGCTGGACGAAGTCCGTGCCGGCGGCCGTATCCCGCTGATCATTGGCCGTGGCCTGACTGAACGTGCCCGTGAAGCACTGGGTCTGGGAGCATCTGACCTGTTCCGTAAGCCAGAGCAACCTGCCGACACTGGCAAAGGTTTCTCTCTGGCACAGAAGATGGTGGGTAAAGCCTGTGGCGTTGAAGGTATCCGCCCTGGTGCATACTGCGAACCTAAGATGACCACCGTAGGCTCTCAGGACACTACCGGCCCGATGACCCGCGACGAGCTGAAAGATCTGGCTTGCCTGGGCTTCTCTGCTGATCTGACTATGCAGTCTTTCTGTCACACCGCCGCTTACCCTAAGCCGGTTGATGTTCAGACTCACCACACCCTGCCAGACTTCATCATGAACCGCGGCGGTGTTTCCCTGCGTCCTGGTGACGGTGTAATCCACTCCTGGCTGAACCGTATGCTGCTGCCTGACACAGTCGGTACCGGTGGTGACTCTCACACCCGCTTCCCAATCGGCATTTCTTTCCCTGCCGGTTCCGGTCTGGTTGCATTCGCTGCAGCAACCGGTGTTATGCCTCTGGATATGCCTGAGTCTGTACTGGTTCGCTTCAAGGGCGACACTCTGCAGCCAGGTGTTACTCTGCGTGACCTGGTTAACGCGATTCCTTACTACGCGATCAAGCAGGGTCTGCTGACCGTTGCTAAAGCCGGCAAGAAGAACATCTTCTCTGGCCGTATTCTGGAAATCGAAGGCCTGCCGGATCTGAAAGTTGAGCAGGCATTCGAACTGTCTGACTCTGCCGCAGAACGTTCTGCTGCTGCATGTTCTATCAAGCTGAACGAAGCGCCTATCCGTGAATACCTGAACTCCAACATCACCATGCTGAAGTGGATGCTGTCTGAAGGTTACGGTGACCCGCGTACGATCGAGCGCCGCATCGGTAACATGGAAGCATGGCTGGCCAATCCGGAACTGATGGAAGGCGATGCAGATGCTGAATACGCAGCTGTTATCGAAATCGATCTGGCTGACGTAAAAGAGCCTATCCTGGCCTGCCCGAACGACCCGGATGACGTGAAGACCCTGACTGAAGTTGCCGGCGTACAGATCGACGAAGTATTCCTGGGTTCATGCATGACCAACATCGGTCACTTCCGCGCTGCAGGTAAACTGCTGGATGCGGCTGGCACAACTCTGCCGACCCGCATGTGGATTGCACCGCCAACCAAGATGGATGCCGCTCAGCTGACTGAAGAAGGTTACTACAACATCTTCGGTAAAGCCGGCGCCCGTATGGAAATGCCAGGCTGCTCCCTGTGTATGGGTAACCAGGCACGTGTAGGCGACAACACGACTGTTGTATCTACTTCTACACGTAACTTCCCAAACCGCCTGGGTACAGGTGCTAACGTTTACCTGTCTTCTGCAGAACTGGCGGCGGTTGCTGCGCTGCTGGGTAAGATCCCGACCGTTGAAGAGTACATGGAATACGCGACTAAGATCGACAGCATGGCTGAAGATGTTTACCGCTACCTGAACTTCGACCAGATCGACTCTTACACCAATGCAGCTTCAAGCGTGATCGCGACTGCGTAACGCTCTGCACTGACACAGGCTCATACAAAAGAGCCATAAAAAAACCCCGCCAATGCGGGGTTTTTTATTGCCTGATGCCTATACAAAAATCTTAAGAGTTAACTGAACAGTAACAGCTTGGTTGCCGCTACCGCTGCCAGCCCGCGAATGATCCACTTAAACTGTGCCGCACTCAGCGTGCCTAAAAAGCAATAACCGATCAGACCACCAAGTAATAACCCTGGCACCGCCAGCACACTCACTTCCAGCGAATCCTGAGTCAGAATTCCCAGATACATCAGCACCGGCACCTTTGCCAGATTGGTCAGGGTCGCCATCCAGCACCGGGTGGATACATAGCTGCGCTTACTCAGCTTCTGTTCCAGCAGGAACAGGCTGACCAGCGGCCCGGCCGCATTTGCCAGTAACCCCACAATGCCGGTAAAGAATCCCATCACCGCCATCACAGACGGCTTACGTAGCCATCCAGCCCCCAGACGGTCAAATACAAACCCAAGCATCAGCGCCAGCAAAATCAGCCCTCCCAGCAGCAATGAAAACAGCTGCACATCCATGTCAGTCAGCAACAGGCTGCCCGCCAGAATACCCGCCAGCATCATGGGCACCAGCCGGCTGATAAAGCCCCAGTCAGCCCCTTTGCGATAGGGCCACATCGTCAGCGCATCCGTCATCATAAACAGGGGCACGATAATCCCCAGCGCCGCCGTGCCGGGAAACGCCAACATCAGCACCGGTAAAATCAGCAACCCCATCCCACCGACAGAGAATTTGGAAAACCCGGTCAGAAACCCGGCCACCGTCAAAATAATCAGTTCAAATCCCACTATGACTTTCTCCCCTTCAGCAACTTCAGAACGGGGTCTAGCTTACGCCTTAATTCGAAAGTAAAATAATTTCATCTTTTTATCGAAATGAAAGGAATTTACTTTCATGACGCATGATCAGCTAAAAGCATTTATTGCAGTGGTGGAACACGGCAGTTTCCGCGCGGCTGCCAACGCCATTTTTAAAACCCAGCCAAGCATCAGCGCCGCTGTACGCAACCTTGAAGCCCAGTTTGATTTGCAACTACTGGACAGAGACAGCTACCGCCCCAGCCTGACAGAAGCCGGCCGGGCATTTTACCGGCAGGCCAGACAACTGATTAAACAAAGCGAAGATCTCGAACAACTGGGCCATCAGCTGGCGCACCAGAACACCCCCACCCTGCATATCAGCATCAGCGCGAACTTCAGCCAGCTACCCAAGCTAGAAACCATCCGCCAGTTCTGCCTGCAGCGGCCTGATCTGCGCCTGACCATCAATACTGAGCATTTATCCGGGGTGCCGGAGCAATTGCATACTGAAATCTCTGACCTTGCCATCGGCCCGCACACCGGCCTTGATGAACGCTTTGAGTTTACAGTGATCGATCAGACCGAGACCCTGACAGTCGCCGCCAGAGGCTTTCTCAGCGACGCAGATACCCCCACATCGGGGCAACTGATCAGCCAGAGTGTATTGCGCAACCGCCCCCATATCCTGATTTCCGACAGTGGCTCAGTGGCACCGATACCCCACCGCCATGTCATTCCGGGTGGTCAGGCCTGGTACGTCAACGATTATCACATGAAGAAAACCCTGCTGATGGCAGGTATGGGCTGGGCCCGCATGCCCAGACATATGATTGCAGCGGAACTTGAATCCGGGGAGCTGCAGCAACTGGATATCAGCAATTATCCGTCCAGACTGCTGAATCCGATCTATCTGATCCGCCTGAAAGACCGGCTGCACAGCCCTCAGGCCGTGCAGCTTTGGGAGTTGCTGACCACGGATCCCGGCTGAATTGTTCAGACAAAAAAAACGCCCCTGAACAGGGGCGTTTGTGACTATATCGCTTTGCTGAAATTCAGCAGCGGGTCTGCATTAAGTACATGCAGTTGAAAAAACTTTTTACAGACGTTCGATTTCAGCAGCCGCCTGACGAGCCTTGAGCAGCGCCTGATAATCAAACTGTCCGACACGCTGCGCCAGCATCGCCTGCATCGCAACACGCTCTTCTTCTGTGAGCGCTGCAATGTCAGCGTTATTTACTTTGGTCAGCGCAATAATGGCTTTATTGCCGTCAAACAGATCCAGGCTGGTGTAAGTCGCTACATCACCGGATGGCTGAGCCATCTTGAAGACCTGCTGCACAACCTGCGGCTGCTGTTCACGGTCAGCACGGTTTACCTGATCCGCCACAGCCCAGTCAGCACCCTGAATACTGGTACGCTCAGCGCCATTGCGCAGGTTAGCCAGTTCAGAATCGATATCTGACTGCAGCGCTTCAGCAGCGCCCTGATCAATCAGACGGGTACGGATAACCGCAGCCACTTCAGTTTCAGCTTCCTGACGCGGACGGATATGCTCCTTAACCCGCAGTACCATGGTACGGCCGGAATCCAGCTCAATCGGTGTACTGTTGATGCCGTCCTGAATCAGCTCCTGATCAAATGCCTGACGCAGCACACGCTGGTTGCTGGTCAGCTCATCAGAACCGCCGTTACGGCCAAACGCCGGGGCAGTGATGATTTCCAATTGCAGCTCTTCAGAAGGATCCTGCAGATCACCGGCAGAGAAGGTCAGGTCAGCCAGCTGTTCCAGTTTCTCAACATACAGCGACTCAACCTTGTTAGCGACCTGCTCTTCGATAAGCTGATCTTTCAGCGCCTCAAAGCTTGGCGGCTCTGAATTAGTGATCGCGTTCACTTTTACCAGGTGATAACCGAAGTCTGTCCGGACAGGGGCAGATAACTCACCTTCACCCAGAGTGTTAACAGTGTCATCAAAAGCGCCCGGAATCATTCCCTGGAAATACACACCCAGGTCACCGCCGGCATCCGCAGAGCCCGGATCATCAGATTCAGCGCGGGCCAGTTCAGCAAAGTCAGCGCCGCCCTGTAACTGCGCGTACAGTTCGTTCGCTTTGGCTTCAGCAGCGGCTTCATCGTCACCCAGCTCAATCAGGATGTGTGAAATCTGACGCTCTTCCTGGGCCTGAAAAGCAGCCAGACGCTGATCAAACTGCGACTGCAGCTCAGCTTCGTCCACTTCAACGTCACCACGCAGATCTGCTTTATTCAGCATCAGATACTCAATGATGACCTGCTCTTCAGTCATAAATTCAGACTTGTTGTCTTCGTAGTAAGCACTGATATTTTCAGCGGTTACGTTTTGCTGAGCTTTATAATCTTCAGCAGACAGGGTAATGACGGCAAAGTCACGGGTCTGACGGTCCAGCGCCACTACCTGTTCAGCTTCATCTTCAAGCGTGAACGCAGACAGCACATAACCAGCACGTTCCTGCTCAATCAGCTTGTCTTTAAGCAGCAGCTGCTTATACAGCAGCGGTGAAAAACCGGCGTTACGTAACACCGCTTCATATTGCTGACGGTTAAACTGGCCATCCACCTGAAAATCCGGTGTGCTCACAATCAGCTGATCAAGCTGCTGATCGGAAATGGTCATATCCTGGCTCACTGCAGACTGACGCAGCACTTCCTGCTCAATCAGACCTTCCAGTACAGCCTTACGGATCAGGTTGTCATCTAATAAGGTAGGATCAGCATTTTCACCCATCTGGGTCAGCAGCTGCCGACGCTGTAAATCTGCGCCCTGAAGCACATCACGCTCGCTGATCTCTTCGCCATTAACCGTTGCCGGCGCATTTGAGCCACTGGTCAGGCTGACTAAAGATTCAACACCAAACAAAGCAAAGGTCACGGCAATCAGACCTACGATGATTTTAGCGACAATGCCTTTTGAATTATCTCGGATACTCTGAAGCATGATCCTCCCGGACCTCTAATATTTTCAGATAAAAAAAAGCGCATCCTTATAGAATGCGCCTTTGATATTGGCGGAACGGACGGGACTCGAACCCGCGACCCCCTGCGTGACAGGCAGGTATTCTAACCAACTGAACTACCGCTCCTTTAATCACTCGCCTTTACTACAAGCAGTTAAGCTGGTTCGTTGATTCTCTGTTTACAAACCGCGAATGTTCAGTGCTAAGCAAAGGCTGAACAGTCACACCAGGAAGCAGACGAATTAACGAACCGGAATAACAGAAATATTACTTGTTTACAGCGTCCTTCAGAGCCTTACCAGGCTTGAAAGTAGGCAGAGTAGCAGCAGCAATCTCAATTGGCTGACCAGTCTGTGGATTACGACCAGTACGTGCTGCACGCTCTTTAACACTGAATGTGCCAAAACCAACCAGAGCAACAGAATCGTTCTTCTGCAAAGCGCCAGAGATAGATTCCAGAGTTGCGTCCAGTGCACGACCAGCAGCCGCTTTAGGAATATCAGCAGAAGCCGCGATTGCATCAATCAGTTCAGATTTATTCACTTTGTTCCCCTTTTACCAATCATTTTTATATGTTCTTAATCCATGCCCAGCAATATAGTCGGACAATTTATACCAAGCGGCAGATTCAGGTGTCAAGCGGCTTTCAGCCACTTTTACCCATATTTGCCATTAATGTGTTTTTATTTGTCCGCGCTCAGTTTTTGCTTGCTTTTTCTTTGTCGTTACGCTTGCTTTTTCAGCCTTTTTTAACGGTTCCGGCTGATATTTCAGTGCAACTTCAAGTACTTCGTCGATCCATTTAACCGGGCAGATCCTTAAATCAGCCTTAATGTTATCCGGAATCTCTTTCAGGTCACGGGTATTTTCGTGCGGAATAATAACGGTCTTGATGCCACCACGGTGAGCAGCCAGCAACTTCTCTTTCAGACCGCCGATCGGCAGCACCTGACCGCGCAGGGTAATCTCACCGGTCATTGCCACATCGGACTTAACCGGGATATTGGTCAGCACAGACACCAGCGCAGTACACATACCGATACCGGCACTCGGGCCGTCCTTCGGCGTCGCACCTTCCGGTACGTGAATGTGGATATCACTTTCTTCGTGGAAGTCTGCCGCAATGCCCAGGGTCTCCGCACGGTTACGGACCACTGTCAGCGCCGCCTGGATGGATTCTTTCATCACATCGCCCAGCGAGCCGGTATGCACCTGACGCCCCTTACCCGGTACCACAGCGGATTCTATGGTGAGAATATCACCGCCAACAGATGTCCACGCCAGACCGGTAACCTGACCGATACGGTCTTCTTCTTCAGCAATGCCGAAGTTGAACTTGCGCACACCGCTGTACTGTTCCAGATTCTCGGAATTAACGACAATGTTGGCGGCTTTGTTATCTTCCAGGGTGATCTCTTTAATCACCTTACGGCACACCTTGGAAATCTCACGCTCCAGACCACGGACACCGGCTTCACGGGTGTAATAACGCACCAGATCCAGAATCGCTTCATCTTCGATTTCCAGCTCTTTCGCTTTCAGACCATTGGTCTTCATTTGCTTAGGCGTCAGATACTTCTTCGCGATGTTCAGCTTTTCATCTTCGGTATAACCCGGAATACGGATGATCTCCATACGGTCCAGTAACGGCCCCGGAATGTTCATGGAGTTAGACGTACAGACGAACATCACATCGGAAAGATCGTAATCCACTTCCAGATAGTGATCATTGAAAGTACTGTTCTGTTCCGGATCAAGTACTTCCAGCAATGCAGACGCAGGATCACCACGCTGATCCATGCCCATTTTGTCGATCTCATCCAACAGGAACAGTGGGTTACGCACACCGACTTTCGCCATCTTCTGAATCAGCTTACCCGGCAGTGAACCGATGTAAGTACGGCGGTGGCCACGGATCTCCGCTTCATCACGTACGCCGCCCAGCGCCATACGGACATATTCACGGTTCGTCGCCCGGGCAATGGAACGGCCCAGCGAGGTTTTACCGACACCCGGAGGTCCGACCAGACACAGGATCGGGCCTTTCAGCTTGCGAACCCGCTTCTGTACCGCCAGATATTCAAGAATACGGTCTTTAACTTCTTCCAGACCGTAGTGATCTTCGTTAAGGATTTTTTCCGCCCGCTTCATATCGTGGCGTACTTTGCTGCGCTTCGCCCACGGAATCTGCAACATCCAGTCGACATAGCTGCGTACAACGGTCGCTTCCGCTGACATCGGTGACATCATCTTCAGCTTGTTAAACTCGTTGATGGTCTTGTCGTAAGCTTCTTTTGGCATGCCGGCTTCATCGATACGCTTTTTCAGCTCTTCGATGTCTGTGGTGCCATTTTCGTCCAGATCACCCAGCTCTTTCTGAATCGCTTTCATCTGCTCGTTCAGATAGTACTCGCGCTGGCTCTTTTCCATCTGTTTCTTAACCCGGCCACGGATGCGTTTCTCAACCTCGACCAGATCGATTTCCGCTTCCATCAGCGCCATCAGGTGTTCCAGACGGGCACGGTCATCCAGCATTTCCAGAATGCTCTGCTTTTCATCCAGCTTCAGCGCCATATGCGCAGCGATGGTATCCGCCAGACGGCCTACCTCATCAATGCTGGACAGGGAGCTCAGGACTTCAGACGGGATCTTCTTGTTGACCTGAACAAAACGTTCAAACTGATCCAGCGCGGTACGCTTATAAATGTCACCTTCCGCCGGGTTCAGCTCAGCAACCGGCAGTACCGAAATTTCAGCGGTAAAGAATTCACCTTCTTCACTCAGGGTTTCAACTTTAGCCCGGTAATCACCTTCGACCAGTACCTTTACAGTACCGTCCGGCAGTTTCAGCATTTGTAATACGCTGGCGACAGTACCGACAGAAAACAGATCACTGCCCACCGGCTCATCATCAGAGGCATTTTTTTGTGCCACTAACAGAATTTCTTTGTTCTGCTCCATCGCAGACTCAAGGGCTTTGATAGATTTTTCGCGACCCACAAACAGTGGAATCACCATATGCGGATAAACAACGACATCGCGCAGGGGTAAAACCGGCAGCGTGGTAGTGATCTCAGTATTATTCTCGAGTGGTGCCATGGGGACCCTCTCCTTCTTCAGATACTGCCTATGAAACTCTGCCGGAAACCAAAAGGCAGGTTAGATAGATGTGCAACAAAACGTTTTAAATCTAGATGGGGGCCGCAATTCAGATTACAAGCACTGAAAATAAAAATAATCTGAAATTCTTTTTCAAGGTCAATATGTTGTGTGCCCCTGTTACCTCGCCTGATTTTTATGTGCCAGAATCAGGTTAATCAGTTTATAGCAGCTCAGACACAGCGATACAATCTACCATTATGGGAATAATTCTCAGCTGGTTATTTCGCCACCAGGACTGTTTAAAAAGCATACAGAAACGGCCGTTTAATCCGTTTTTCAGGCAATAAAAAAGGCTCCCGAAGGAACCTTTTCTTTTTAAAACCGCTGCTTACTTGTAGTAAGCGTTGTCACGCACCGAGTGATCGGTCACATCACGTACACCGATCAGGCCCGGGACACGTTCGATCAGGGTTTTCTCAACACCGTCTTTCAGGGTCATATCAACGGCACTGCACCCCTGACAACCACCGCCAAACTGCAGAATCGCAATGTGGCCGGCTTCTTCTTCCACCAGTTCAACCAGCTTCACTTCACCGCCGTGGGAAGCCAGGCCCGGGTTGATGTCTGAGTACAGTACATAGGTAATCTGCTCGTCCATCGGGCTGTCTGCGGATACTTTAGGCACCTTGGCATTCGGCGCTTTAATTGTTAACTGGCCACCCATGCGGTCAGTGGCATAATCAACTGTCGCTTCTTCAAGGTAAGGCAGGCTGTTGTGTTCAAAGTAAAAATTAACCTTGGTCAGCTCTAATAATTCATCGTCGGCAACAACTTCTTCCGGCCGGCAGTAAGCAAGACAGGTTTCAGCGTATGGGGTACCTGGCTGGGTCACAAACATACGCACGGCAATGCCTTCAACGTTCTGCTTTTCCAACAGTTCGGCCAGATAGCTCTCGGCCGACTCAGTAACCGTAATATTCATGTATATTCCTGTGGCAAATACAACTCTTGTGGCGTGCAGGATACACCCATTCTATACCCGAGTAAATTGATCAGTTATTAGACAACGGTTCACCCTCTTTATTCCTTCTTTAAATCAGCACAGCGCTTCATATGTCTGCCCTGATTGATTAAACTGTTGATTTTTGACCCGTTCACCCGAGGGCTCACCGGCACATGGCAGAACACAGTTTAGTATTTTCGTTTTTCCTGATATTTACCGGTGCGGCGGTGCTTGCTTCCATTGCCCTGTATACCCGCCAACCCCTGCTGGTTGCCTACATTGTGCTGGGGGCGCTGCTCGGCCCCTACGGTTTTGCATTCATCGGCGATACCAAGCTGCTGGCTGACATTTCCCATATCGGCATTATATTCCTGCTGTTCCTGCTCGGGCTGGATATGCAGCCTTCCCATCTGGTGCAGATGCTGCGCAAGGCAACCCTGGTTGCCATACTCAGTGCGCTTATATTCATGGCCATAGGTTATCTGGTTGGCATCGCCTTCGGTTTCACTCAGACCGAAGCCATTATCATCGGTGTTGCCCTGATGTTTTCCAGCACCATTATTGGCATCAAACTGCTGCCCACCACAGTACTGCATCACAAACATACCGGTGAACTGGTAGTCGGTTTACTGCTACTGCAGGACATCATCGCCATCATGGTACTGCTGGTTCTGAACAGTACCGGCGCTGAAGAAAGCGATCCAATGATGTTTGTGCAAACGGCCATTGCCCTGCCGGCAATTATTGTCGCGGCGTTTGTCTTTGTCCGCTTCTGCCTGCTGCCCCTGATTCATCAGTTCGACCGCTTTCATGAATACATATTCCTGCTGGCTATCGGCTGGTGCCTTGGCATGGCAGAAGTTGCCCAACTCGCGGGACTGTCCGCAGAGATCGGCGCCTTTATCGGTGGCGTAGCCGTGGCTACCAGCCCGATTGCACAGTACATCGCCACCAGCCTGAAGCCGCTGCGGGATTTTTTCCTGATCCTGTTTTTCTTTTCGATCGGTGCCAGCTTTAACCTTGCCCTGCTGGGTGAGATTATTGTACCTGCTCTGGTACTGGCGGTACTGGTACTGGCCCTTAAGCCACTGGTGTTCCGGGTACTGTTACGCCGTATCAGTGAGAGCAAACAGCTTGCATGGGAAGTGGGTTTCCGGCTGGGACAGATCAGTGAATTCTCATTGCTGATTGCCTATCTGGCCACCAGCACCGCGCTGATCGGGCAGGCGGCGTCTCATGTGATTCAGGCAACAGCGATTCTGACTTTCCTGCTGTCCACCTATGTGGTGATTTTCAACTTCCCGAACCCCATTGCGGTGTCCGATAAGTTACGCCGGGACTGATGCCCGGCGCTAGCCGTTACTGCTACCTTAGCCGTTAAACCTCTGCTTATTACGGTTCGCCCAGATCTGCTCTGCCCTGGCTATATAATCCGCCGCATCAGACTGCTCCGGTGCCTGATCGCTGAGCAGCTGTAATACCGTGGCCAGGGTGGAAATCACCGCCCCTTCACCGTATTCATGAGCAACTTCACCGCGCCACAGGCCCGGCAGCGCTTCCAGACTCAGTTCCTGCTTCACCAGCCGGCGCGGATAATAACGCGGCCACTGAGTTGCCTGATATTCACCGTCAAAGGTCCACTGCAGATCACAGTCGCTGTCCGGTTTAATCTCTGCTTCACCGCCATCACCCTTGATTGTCAGCCCCCGCTTAACCCCCAGCAGCATGGCGGTTTTCTGGTGCATCGGCCCGTACGCCGGATGAAACACCCCGTCCACCGTATGTTCAGCATGTAACGGATTCAGCAAACGGCACAGAGTATGCACCGGCGAGCGTAAACCCATGATGTTGCGCAGATTAATAATCTTCGACATCTTCGGGCTAAGCTGCTCAATCGACATAAATGCGAAGTTATCGCGATCCAGCGCGGCGGCACTCTGCTGCCAGTCCTGGCAGGCTTCCAGACCAAACATTGCCAGCATTTCCTGGGTGTACATCCGGCCATGGGTATGGCCACGGGCACCGTGCATAAACACCCGGTAACCGGCATCGGCAAGGGCCAGCGCGCTGAGCAGGAACCAGGGTAACTGACGTTTTTTACCCGCATAGGTAGACCAGTCGATATCAACCCGCAGATCCTGTGGCGGATGCATTTCAGAGCGTACCGCGGATACAAAACCCGCCAGTTCTTCCGGCGCTTCTTCCTTCACCCGCAGCAACATCATAAATGCCCCGAGCTGCTCCGGCTCAACTTCACCCCGGATGATCATCTGCATGGCATCGCGGGCTTCTTCCTGAGTCAGTGAACGGGAGCCTTTCTTACCTTTACCAAGAATACGTACATATTGAGCAAAAGGATGTTCCAGGGACATAGACCTTCTCGATTGATTAAATTAAAGTGCGCGGAGTTACCGCAAGCGCCGGCACATTTTTTAGCAAATATCCGCCTGATACAACGACGCCTCATAGTGTTGAATTCTAAAGGCTGGAATGCACAGCGCAAAGGTATAAATTAACATTTGTTGACCGGCACAATTGCCTGTCAGCGACCCGGCATGGCGTGCACATGAAAACTCTGCAACAGCACTATCATTTATTTTTTAACGCGCTGGTATTTTTTACCCGCCTGCCGGCCCCTGCCGGGGTCGAATACAGCCAGAAAAACAACCAGCTGGCCAACCGTTACCTGCCTGTAATCGGCCTGTTAGTGGGGAGCGGTTGCGCACTGAGCTTTGCCATAACCGGGTATCTGTTCGGCACGGCAATCGCTACCCTGTTTGCGATAGCCACCGGCATTCTGCTCACCGGTGCACTCCACGAAGACGGTCTGGCAGACTGTGCTGACGGCTTTGGCGGCGGCTGGGAAAAATCCCAGGTGCTGGCCATCATGAAAGATTCACAGCTGGGCAGTTACGGCTGTATTGCCTTATTGCTGGCACTGGGCCTGAAATTTCTGACATTAACAACCCTGACAGACATCGCGCTGGTGATGATCCTCGCCCATACCCTGAGCCGCTTCAGCCCACTGCTGCTGATATACATGGATCAGTACGTGCGGGCAGATAACAGCAGTAAAGCCCGCACCATGGGCCGGGGCATCAGCATCGGCGGGCTGAGCTTTGCTGCCCTGCCGGTCATACTGATTCTGATCATCACCGCTGTTTTCAGCGACACATACTCTACTACAGGCATCTGGTTAGCCAGCTTACCGGCGATCATTACTGCCCTTGCCTGCCGGCGCTATTTCCTGAAACGGATCGGCGGTTATACCGGTGATTGTCTGGGCGCCTGCCAGCAACTTTCTGAGCTGAGCATCTACCTGTATTTCTGCTGGCTGATCACATAAATTGCTTTCCCGCCTGACACTGGTAAAATCCGCCGTCCAGAAGGCCTGCCGGAAATACACCGGTTAACGATCAGATTGCTTCTAAGCAACCACCACGGGCCTAGCCAAACTTTTCCTGACCAGAGCCCCGTCATGCGCCGAGCCAACCAACGTCACCGTTCTAAATCAAGCCAGCCACACAAGCCCGTTTCCAGTGAACCGGCTGAGCTGGTTATCGACTCACTCAGCCATGACGGTCGCGGCGTCGGACGCCTCAGCGGCAAAGCCACCTTTGTCAGTAATGCACTGCCCGGCGAAACCGTGATTGCAAAGCTGCACAACGCTAAATCCAAGTTCAATGAAGCTGACTGTGTGGAAGTGATCAGCGCCAGCTCAGACAGAGTGGCGCCTTTTTGCGAGCATTACCACACCTGCGGCGGCTGCGACCTGCAACACCTCAGCCAGCAGGCTCAGGTCAGCCACAAGCAGACCCAGGTACTGGAGCAGCTGTCGCGCATCGGTAATCTGACGCCTGAACAAACCTTGCCGGCATTACAGGGGCCTGCACAGAACTACCGCCGCAGTGCCCGTATCGGCATTAACCAGCGAGCCGACGGTGAAGTGATTATCGGTTTCCGTCGCCGGGCATCCAACCTGCTGACCCAGATCGATAACTGCCCGGTTCTGGACCCGCGGCTGGATAGCATCTGCGCCAGCCTGCGTGATGCACTTGAGGTATTGCCGACCGTTAAACACCTGACGCACCTGGATATCAGCCTCGGGGATACCGGCGGACTGTTCAGTGTTCGCCATGTTAAACCGCTGAACGAAGAAGAACTGACCATTTTTACTTCGGTTTGTGATGCCTACGGCCTGACACTGCAGTACGAGAAAAGTGAACGACACAGTTCCAGTTATCAGGTCAGCGACGTGAACCTGACTTTTCACAGCGGCGACTTTATTCAGGTTAACGGCGAGATTAACCGCCAGATGGTTGATCAGGCCCTGACCCTGCTGGATATTCAGCCTGACGACAAGGTCCTCGACCTGTTCTGCGGGCTGGGTAACTTCTCGTTGCCGCTGGCCCGCAAGGCGGCGCAGGTAACCGGCGTGGAAGGCAGCGACGCCATGGTAGAACAGGCAACCGCTAACGCCGCTGCCAATGACATTGAGAACTGCCGTTTTTTCCGTGCCAACCTGGCCGACACCATTATTCATACCCAATGGTACAAAGACAGCTACGATAAAATTCTGCTGGACCCGCCACGGGCCGGTGCGGAAAACATTATTGAGCAGGTTTGTAAGCTGAAAGCTGAAAAGATTCTCTACATTGCCTGCAACCCGGGTGCGCTGGCCCGCGATGGCGGTCAGTTACAACGGTACGGTTACAAGCTGAGCCGCTTTATGCTGGCGGATATGTTTCCCCAGACCCACCATATTGAATCCGTCGCACTGTTTGAGCGTGACCCGGACTTTAAACCGGAACAGCAGGAAAAACTGCTGGGTAAGCACAGCCATCTGCGGGAAGACTCCCAGAAAAAACGTAAAAGCAGCAGCAAGCCGGTGAAACAGGGCCTGTGGAGACGCCGGTAATGATTTACCCCTCCCTTGCAGCAGAACAGGTCCTCTACAGCGACGATCAGCTGATCGTCGTGAATAAACCTGCCGATCTGCTCTCTGTGCCGGGTAAAGGTGAAGATAAACAGGACTGTCTGTGGCGGCGTGCCCAGACAGATTTCCCAACTGCCCGTATCGTACACCGCCTGGACTACGCCACCTCCGGTGTGATGGTGATCGCCCTCAGCGCCGAAAGCCACCGCCACCTGAGCATGCAGTTTCAGAATCGGGAAACCGACAAATACTACCGGGCAGTCATTGCCGGCTCGCCGGCTGAAGACCAGGGACTGGTGGATCTGCCTTTGCGCTGCGACTGGGATAACCGGCCTCTGCAGATGGTCGACCATGAACAGGGTAAACCTGCTCAGACCCGCTGGGAAATAACCCAGCGGATGGATGATAAATGTCAGGTTAACCTCTATCCGGTGACCGGTCGTTCACACCAGCTGCGAGTCCATATGCTGGCACTTGGCCATCCGATTGTCGGCGACCGCTTCTATGCCAGCGAAGCTCAGCAGGCGATGGCCCCCCGCCTGCTCCTGCACGCTGAACAGCTGACCTTCAGCCACCCGGCCAGCGGTGAATCACTGACCTTTACCGCACCCGCCGACTTCTGACGCTAACCGCCATAACGGAACACACGTGGATTATCAGTTTAATCAGGATTACATTCTCGGCTGCCAGGCAAGCTTTGCGATGCCTCACGAAGCCTTTGGCCACTGGCTGAATGCAGCCCTTCATCAGCCGCAACACGACGCTGAGCTGAGTCGGATTATCCGTCAGGCAGAGTCAGTACTGGCCGGTGCCAGCATGAGCTGGGAACATGCCTCGGATGAGTATCAGTTAATACTGGAAGACGGCAGCGCCCGGATTTGCCACCAGAGCCTCAGTGAAGATTACGGCCTGGCCGACGCAGGTCTGGAGAACGATTTCGACTTCTACGATGAAGAAGCAGACAGCCACTGCGGGCTGGAAGACTTCATCGACGCACTGACAGACTGGCAAAGCTTCGTGCGTGAGAACAGCGGCTAATCCAGCCGCCCTTCCCGCCGTAACCGGCGTTTTACCGACCAGCGATACAAACAGGACAGCACCTGCTTAATCCCCGGCAGGCCTATCAGCCAACTGAGCCCGCGGTACCGGGGAATCCTTTGCAGCAGTAATATATAGGCATCCAGCTCCCTGAGCACCCGACCATCTTCCGCCTGAAGATGAAGCTCAGTCAGGGCCAGATAGGGGTCTATCCCCAGAGCCATCAGATAAGCATCCTGGCCGGTGATATCAAACCACTCCACGCCGGCAGGATCAGGATCAAGACGCTCATAATCTGCCCGGTCCCGCCGGCACCGGGGACAACTGCCATCATAGAACACTCTTAATCTGGCCATAGAGGCGCTCCTGAAAATTCAGTTCACCACCCGCAACAGCGCTCCCGATACATGAGCCGCAATGTTCTCGGCAACCTGATCTGCAATCCGCTGCCTTGCCTGCACGCTGCCCCAGGCACTGTGGGGCGTAATGATCAGATTAGGAATATCATCGGCGAGTAACACATTGCCTTCTTTTGGTGGCTCCACACTGAGCACATCCGTCGCCGCACCGGCAAGATGCCCTGAGCGCAGCGCATCCGCCAGCGCAGCTTCATTAACGATGCCGCCACGGGCGGTATTGATTAAAAAACTGCCCGGTTTCATTGTAGCCAGTGCAGCAGCATCTATCAGGTCCCGGGTATCTTCCGTGAGCGGGCAGTGCAGGCTGAGCACATCCGCGTTCATCAAAACCTCAGCCAGCGGTAACCGTCCGGGCTTTTCCTGCCCGGCGCGCCGGGCCACAATCACCTGCATCCCAAAGGCTTCAGCCAGCCGGGCAACTTCCTGCCCCAGCTCACCATAGCCCACCAGCCCCAGCGTTTTACCCGCCAGTTCTGACACCGGATAATCCAGCAGACAAAACTGTTCTGAACGGCCCCAGTCACCTTGTTTCACCGCCCGGTCATATGCAATCAGATTAGTATGCAGCGCCAGCATCATCGCCATCACATGCTGGGTCACCGAACGGGTACCGTAAGCCTGACAATTAGTTACAGTTATTCCAAGCTGCCGTGCGGCGGTCAGGTCCACATTATTGGTCCCGGTTGCCGCAATACAGACCAGCCGCAGCTTCTTCGCCCCGGCCAGCAACGCCTCACTGAGCACCACCTTATTGACGATAACCACATCCGCATTACAGATCCGTCCGGCGACCTGCTCCGGCCCGGTGGATGCATAACTGCTGAAATGCCAGCCACCCTGCTGCAGCGGGGCCAGATTTAAATCATCAAAATCCAGAGTCGCCAGATCCAGAAACACAACATTCATCAGAACGTTCTCCTTATGACAGATACAAAAAAAGGGCCTTCCTCAGGCCCTTTTTGCTATGCATAAATCCAGCGGCTATTAACCGGCCTGATTCAGGTTGTCCTTAACTTCCCAGAGGATTTCCTCAGCGATGGTTTTCGGAGCAGATACATCTTTATCTGTCTTAACCACCAGGAAGGCACCATCATTGGTCCGGCGCAGCTGCAGCTGATAACGTCCGATGTGTTCATAGTCACCGGTATTTTCGTTAATGACACCTTCATTATCGCCAAACACGTAGATAACCCGGTTACCTAACCAGATTTTATAGCCTTTACGCTTGGAAAGATCCGTCGGATCGGTCCACGGCTTTTCTTCACCTTTACGGCTGCCCGGCTGGAAGCCTTCAGCAACAGATGAATACTTAATATTGGCGTCCTGATCGCTGTCACCCAGCCCCAGCACTTCAGATAACCCGGTGGTATCCAGCTTAATTTCTTCACGGTCGGAGTGCAGCCACTCAAAGAAGCCCAGTGTCGGACCTTCATCAAACGGCGTAGTGGTCGCATAGGTCATGTAAATCACACCCAACTGCTGATCACGGGTACCGATATCCAGACCGGCACTGTCCAGTGCCCGGTTGACTTCACCCCATGCCTGATCAATGGTGCCGGAAATCTTCAGTGCAGGGAAACCGTTGGCATCACGTCCCAGTTGCGGACGTTTAACGCGCTGCGCCTCAACTGCCAGCTCACGCTGTGTGGTCGGCTTGTGCGCCGGACGGCTCAGGAAGCGCAGCATCTCAAACATCTGATTCGCTTTGTAGGCGTTATCCGTGCTCTTTTCCCAGTCAACGGTCGCCGGACGTGCTTCCTGCGGCACACGGCTGTGATCCATAACTATCTCGGTACGCTGGTAATCATCTTCCACCGGACGCAGGCTGACACGGACCTTATCACTCACGTCACCTTCCACATCGCGGAAGGTGACAGTATTCACCACGCTGTCGAAGAAACCGTAATCTTTACCGGCGGTATCCACCCACTCGGTTTCCATTACACCTTCACGGGGGGAAGATTCGCTGAGTTTGATACCACGGCTGGCCCAGTAGCTCTGTACCCGGGTCCAGACATCAGCAATCGGCTCATCAACAATTAACACTTTATCCAGACCGTCGCGCTTCATGGCAACGTTTTCACCACCGGCTTCAGCGTAGAAGAACTCAGGACGCGGTACGGTAAACTCCTGTTTACGGGCAACAGACGTCTCACCCACAGTCGGCACTTCAAGACGGTCACTCATCTGAATCGTATCGTCACGCAGGCTTGGCGGAATTTCCAGCCGCTGACTGGTTTGCGACTTTTCATAGTCCTGGCTGCGGTCTTTGATCAGACCGTTCTCACCGTAGATAGGATTAGATGTGCCACATCCAGTCAAAGTCAGTACAGCTGCCGCTAGTGGCAACAACACAAAATTTCGCATGTTTAATTCCGTTCTAAAATTAAAGGCAACCACATACATCGTTCGAGACGCCCTTTACCCCTGCAGATATGATTACCGGATTTTTCAACCGAAAATCATTGCGATTACAGATGCCTTAACCCGGCATTCTTCGGTTGCTGGCACAGTCACCAACCACAACGACAGCTACAGATGTAAATGAAAGTGCCTAATACTACTTGGCCTGCGAAGATCACTCAACGCTTCAGGCCGGTAAAATAACAAAAAGTCATAACAGACTAACCTTTGTGTATTTAAAGCCTTAATAGTTCAGCATTTTTTACATGAAAATCAGCCTGTAAGGGAAGGCATTTTAAGCATCTGCGATCATGCACAGTACGGACCCGGCTGACAGGCTGTTTTATCCGAGAAAAATCCATCCGGCTATTTTCTTCGTATCCATACTTTGTTTGAATGTACGCCTGTTTTTTTGCGGTCGGCGGAATCCTCCGGAGAGCGCCAGATATAAACACCTGTCTTTTTAAAGGAGCTAACTATGAGCCTGCCAGTTATCGGCGAAGCCGTTACCCATTTTACCGCTGCCGCGACCAGCGAAACCACTGTCACCCTGAGCGAGCTGAAAGGCAAAAACGTAGTCATTTATTTCTACCCGAAAGACAGCACCCCTGGCTGCACCACAGAAGGTCAGAACTTCCGCGACCTGTATCCGCAGTTTCAGGCAGCCAATACTGAAATCTTTGGCGTGTCCCGCGACGGCATGCGTGCCCATGAAAACTTCAAAGCAAAACAGGCCTTCCCGTTTGAGCTGATCAGCGACAAAGAAGAAGAACTGTGCAAGCTGTTTGACGTCATCAAACTCAAAAAGATGTACGGTAAAGAGCATCTTGGCATTGAGCGCAGCACCTTTCTGATCGATGCAGAAGGTGTATTGCGTAACGAATGGCGCAAACTGAAGGTGGCCGGCCACGCCGACGAAGTGCTGGAAGCCGTTAAAGCCCTGTAAGCAACTCCGCCCGCTACGCCGGTGTGTTGTTTGCCTGAAACCAGGTTTGCAGCATGCCGGCCAGTTGCCGCACCTCAGAAGAAGACTTCTCGTTACGCCTGACCAGCGCAGACCACTGTAAAGATAATCCTTTCCCCGGCGTAACCGCCACCACCCTGCCCCGGCTCAGTGCTTCAGATACCGCCCAGCGGGACAGAATACTGACCCCGAAACCGGCAGCTATCAGCTCAACAATGGCATCCGTCACTTCCACCACACTGAGCCGGCCGGGCACCACCCCCGCTGGACGGATAAAGCGTTCATACTCAAAACCCGGCTGAGTAGTCCGGCTGTAGGTCAGATAGTTTTCGGTCTGCAAATCCTGCGGATGGATACTGTCTCTCACAGCCAGCGGATGATTAACCGGCACAATCAGCTCCAGACAATCTTCAAACAGGGCAATCGCTTCAACCCCCGGCGTGGTCATATGACCGGGTGCCAGCACCATATCCACCTCACTCTCCAGCAGACTCTGCAGTGGCCGGTGGGTAGCGGCAGCAATCAGTTCTATTTCAATCCCCGGTGCCTGTCGCCTTAACACAGCCATGAAATCCGCCAGCCAGTGATAACAGTTATAAGCGGCAACCCCGATCCGCAACGTCACACCATCGTTCTGCTGGCGCTGTATAAAGTCCTGTTCTGCCCGCTGCAATACCGGCAAAACCTGCTGCATCTGCTGTATCAGCACCTCACCGGCGGGGGTCAGTTTCAGCACCCGTCCCTGACGTTCAAAAACCGCGCCTCCCAAGCGCCGTTCCGCTTCAGCCAGTCGATGGCTGAGTGCCGACTGACTGATGCCCATTACCTGAGCAGCCTGCCGTAATGTTCCGCACTGGCAGACCTGATGAAACATCTCCCAGTGACGCATATCCAGCCGCATCATAACCGGCCTCCTTAAAACCCACTAACACATGCATAAAACTAATTGATTAGCCGAATAATTCAATATTTATTTCATCATTTTATTACTAGGATGCAGGCATCCAATCCATCGTACGCATGCAGCAAAAGGATCCTGACGTCATCATGCAAAGCTCAGCACCGCAACTAACCTCTGCACTGAACGGCAGACCGCAGCAAAGCAACGTCTCTCAGCTAGCGGGGCCAATGATGATCTTCGCCTCTGCCTGCGGCTTCGGGCTCAACCCGCTGTTCGTACAGTTTCTGGCTCAGGAAGGCTTCGATACACTGGCCACAACCTTCTATCGTTTCGCGATCCCCGGCCTGATCTGCGCTGGATTTTTACCCCTTGCCCGGGCCCTGTGGCCGGAAGCCGGGCGGATGCTCGGGCTGGGCATGCTCAATGGCATCGGTGCTTACTGCTATTTTGATGCCCTGCAGACAATTCCTGTCAGCCTGGCCATTCTGATTTACTACACCTATCCGGTGTTTTGCGTGATTATCGGCTGGGGCTGGCGTAAGCGCCGCCCCTGCCGGAATGCCTCACTGGCCGCTATGCTGATCCTGATTGCAGTATCACTGGTCGCCACCCCGGAAACCCTGCGCGGAGTGCCCGTCAGCGCAATGCTCAGTTGCGCGATCGCCCCACTGATTTTCGCTGCCCACATTCAGTATCTGGCAAAGCCGGCACAGCACATCCCCGCCACTGGCCGCATCGCCTGGAGCTCCGCCGGTCACCTGGTCATTCTCGTCCCGATGATGCTGCTGTCACCGCCTGAGCAGTTACTGCCGCACAGCGTCAGTGGATTGTACGGTCTGCTGGGGATTGCGATCATTGCCGCCACCATCCCCCAGTTTATGTTTCTGGCCGGGGTGAAGCGTACCGCCCCGGAGCAGGTCGCCATTATCGGTGCCAGCGAACTGATTATCGCGATGCTGACCGGTACCTGGTTTATGCAACAGCCGCTGGGCCAGCCGGAGATTACCGCCATGTTGCTTATCTGCATCGCCCTGATGATCCGTACCCACAAAGAGGTACAGGCCCCGGCCTGAACATGTCATCAGGCATAAAAAAACCGCATCAGGCTGCACCTGATGCGGTTCTTAATCTCTGAGCCCGGTCTACTCTGTCGCCCCCGACCCGAGGGCATGACTCTTCGGCCAGGCATTCAGAATTGCTTTAATCAGGGTGGCCAGCGGAATTGCAAAGAACACGCCCCAGAAGCCCCATACCGTACCGAAAATCAGCACCGCCACAATGATGGATACCGGGTGTAAATTTACTGCTTCAGAGAACAGCAAAGGCACCAGCACGTTGCCGTCCAGCGCCTGAATAATGCCGTAGGCGATCATCAGGTACCAGAACTCATTCGTCCAGCCCCACTGTACAAAGCCGATCAGCGCCACCGGCAGAGTCACCAGAGCTGCACCGATATACGGAATCAGTACTGACAGCCCCACCATAATGGCCAGCAGTGCTGCATAGTTAATGCCCAGGAATACAAATGCGATATAGGTAACCGAACCAACAATGACTATTTCGATAACCTTGCCGCGGACATAGTTAGCAATCTGATCATCCATTTCATGCCACACATTGGTCAGCATTTCTTTCTTTTCCGGCAGGAAAGACACCCACCAGCGGGCCAGGCCACCGCCATCTTTCAGGAAGAAAAACACCAGTATCGGCACCAGAACCAGATAAATCAGCAACGCAATTAGACCGGTAATCGAGTTAAGCGAGAAGGTCACCACCCACTGACCGGCCTTACTCAGCTCGGTGGTGGCAATATCAATGATCTGGGTAATCTGGTGCTCAGAGAAAATCTCCGGATACTGCTGCGGCAACAACAGCAACACATGCTGGGCCTCAGTGACCATCCTGGGAAGTTCGTTAAACAGGTTCACCGACTGTTTCCACGCCAGCGGCAGAATAAACAGAATGACGGATAACAGCACCCCGACAAATACCAGAAACACCGACACCACCGATACAATATGCGGGACGTTCTTTTCCTTCAGCCAGACGATAACCCCCTGCATCAGAAACGCCAGTATGATACTGGTAAACACCGGTGCCAGTGCCTGCCCCAGATAAATGATGACACCAAAAGACGCTACCAGAAGCACCAGCAACAACATTACTTCTTCATTTGAGAAGTAACTTTCAATCCATTTAGAAAAAATCTTCTTCAAACCCGGGAGCTCCTCAGCCGTTAACCGCGGCGAATCACGTAAATATATTCATCATCCTCGGTGAACGCTTCCAGCAATTCATGGTCGGACTGATCTGTATAGGCTTTAAAATCCCGAACCGAGCCGGCATCTGTTGCGACTACCCGCAGCACCTGACCCGGTGATAAAGCATGTAAAGCCTGCTTGGCTTTAAGTAAAGGTAGCGGACAATTCAGGCCACGGGCATCAAGGTGTTGATCAACCAACTCAGACATCATACATACTCTCAGAATAACACGCGCCAACACCCGGATTACAAAACCACTGTGGCGGTTAAAACCATAATGCTAATAACAAGTTGAGCAATATATAATAAAAAGGCTCAATAACCTATGACACCAAAGTTATTTTCTGCGTGCTGCTATACACTGCCTGACAGATATCATGAAAGCTGCGATAAGGGTTCTAAGCTGTGACGACGAAAGCTGTGACAACAAACGTTGCGATACAAAAAGTTGTGATGATGAAAAAGATTTTTCAGCGCGGCCTGATCGCCGCCGGCAGTGCAGCATTCTGCCTGTTGCCGTTGAGTGCCCCGGCCAGTAATCAACTGCCGACGATTGGCGATACAACCTCTTCTGTGATTTCACTGCAACAGGAATACCAGCTGGGCCGCACCTGGGCCCGGCTACTGCGGGGCAGCACCCGTGAATATCATGATCCGGTGGTCTACAACTACCTGTCAGACACCCTGTGGAATCTGGCAGCCACCAGCCAGTTAGCCGACCGCAGGCTGCAACTGATCGTACTTGATAACCCGACCCTTAACGCATTTGCGGTTCCCGGTGGGATTGTCGGCATTAATGCCGGGCTGGTGCTGGCGGCAGAAAACGAACAGCAACTGGCATCCGTCGTGGCACACGAACTGGCACACCTGTCACAACGGCATTATGCCCAGCAACTGGAACAGCAGCGGATTAATCAGCCGCTGATCCTCGCCGGTGTACTGGCCAGCATTGTTGCCGGGGCAGCATCCGGCGGTCAGGCCGGCGTTGCCGGTCTGTCCACCAGCATCGCTGCCGGCCAACAGCTCAGCCTGAACTTCAGCCGCCGTAACGAGCAGGAAGCTGACCGGATCGGCATGCTCAATCTGGTTGCCTCCGGCTACGATCCTAATGCCATGCACCAGATGTTTGGCCAGTTGCAGCGTTCCAGCCGCTTTCTTGGCCAGCGGCCACCGGAATTCTTACTGACTCACCCGGTCACTGAATCCCGGATTGCCGATGCCAAAAACCGCGCCAAGCAACTGGCTTCCAACGGCCACCGGGCTTACACCCCGGAATTCGGTCTGATCCAGACCCGTATCAAAGTCAGCTACAGCAAACAGCCCGCCGATCTGATTAAAGAATACGAAGCCCAGAGCCAGGACCCTCTGAGCCAGTACGGCATCATGCTGGCAGCAACCCGCCACCTGCAGTTCGATAAAGCGATGCAGGCCTACGATAAACTGCCAGCCAGCTTCAAAAACCAGTTGGCCGTCAACATCGGCTATGTGGAACTGCTGCTGGCTAAAAAAGATTATCCCGGCGCACTGGCAAAACTGGACAGCCTGTACCAGCTCTACCCCGACAGCTATCCGGTCCGCCTGTTTTATGGCCGGGCGCTGATGAATGCAGGGGACTACTCCAAGGCGGTCAGCTTTTACGAAAACCTGACCGAATCCCAGCCACAGAACAGCCGGCTCTGGTATGAGCTGGCCGAACTCTATGGCCTGGCTGGCGACACCAAAGGTTTACATCTGGCACGGATCGAATATTTTCTGGCCGTTGGTCAGGTAGACCGGGCCATGCAACAGATCGATATAGCACTGAAAAATCCCGGGCTAAGCAGCCATGAAATTACCAACCTGAATCTTCGCAAAAAATCTGCTGAAGCGATCCGCGAACAGATTAAGGCTCTGTAACTTTACATTCTCCACCAAAAAAGGCGCCAAAGGGCGCCTTTTTTAACAGTTAAACCACCGCGAAAATCTACTGGGTTGCTTTCTGAGCAAAGGCATTCAGGGCCCCGGCAACCTTCTTCAGCGGCATCTCACACCCCTGAATATCATGCCGTTCAGCCAGGTATTGCGGATCGTTATAGCTCAGCCAGACCTGCCCCTGATCATCTTCCTGGATCAGTGCTTTTTGAGGTAAATCAATGGCGACCTGCGGGCTGCAGTTCATCAGCAAGGTACCGATTTTCGGGTTACCGAATACCACTACCTCGGTCGGACGCAGTGACAGGCCAACGCTTTCCGCCCCTTTAGTGTGGTTGATACGGGTAAACACCGTCATCCCTTTTGCTTTCAGAACCGTTTCAAGCTTATCAGCGGTCTCAGCGACAGACGACGCACTCTTCAGCCGGATCAGGCCATCTCCGGCATGAGCACTCAGCGTAGCCGTCGCAAATAAAATACTGCCGGCAATTGCGGCAATCTGAGGAAACTTCTTCATGATAATCCTTTATATCTGGGTAATTAATGTGGTTCACCTGGCAATACTCTGACCACATTTCTGCCCGGAAGATTCCTCAGACACACAAAACACCCGACTAAAGACTGACCCTTTCCCGCAGCACAAACTTCTGAATTTTGCCGGTTGAGGTCTTCGGCAACGATCCGAAAATCACACACTTCGGCACTTTAAAATGCGCCATATTATCCCGGCAGAATGCAATAATATCCGCCTCGCTAATATCGGCAGCTTCTTTCAGGGTCACGAACGCACAGGGCACTTCCCCCCACTTTTCATCATCTTTGGCGACAACCGCGGCTTCCATAACCTGAGGATGCCGGTAAAGTACATCCTCCACCTCAATGCTGGAAATATTCTCACCACCGGAAATAATAATATCCTTGGAACGGTCCTTAATTTCGATATAGCCATCCGGATGCCAGACCGCCAGATCACCGGAATGAAACCAGCCCCCGACAAAGCTGGCCTCAGTGGTTGACGGGTTCTTCAGATACCCTTTCATCACCAGGTTACCGCGCATAAAGATTTCCCCCATGGTCTGGCCATCCCGGGGAACCGGTTCAAGGGTATCCGGGTTAGCCACCATCAGGCCGTCCAGCATGGGGGCCCTCACGCCCTGCCGGGCCTTAAGCCGGGCAATTTCATCCTGACCCCTGTCATTCCAGGCATCATGCCATTCACACACCACAGAAGGCCCGTAGGTTTCGGTCAGACCGTATACGTGTGTCACGGTAAACCCCATTGCTTCCATATTCTGAATCACCGCCGCCGGCGGCGCAGCCCCGGCAGTCATCACATTCACCGCATGGTCAATCCCGGCTTTCAGCTCAGCAGATGCATTATTCAGCATGTTAAGCACAATCGGTGCACCGCAGAAATGGCTGACTTTCTCTTCCCGGATGGCCGTATAGATTGCATCATCCCGGACATGCCTCAGGCACAGATTCACACCTGCCGCAGCCGCCACCGACCAGGGGAAACACCAGCCGTTACAGTGGAACATCGGCAGGGTCCACAGATACACAGGGTGCTGGCCCATATTCCAGGAAACAATATTGCTCATCGCATTCAAATACGCACCGCGATGGTGATACACCACCCCCTTCGGATTACCGGTGGTACCGGAGGTATAATTCAGGCTGATTGCATCCCATTCATCATCAGGCATTTGCCAGACATAACCGTCACTGCCTTCTGCCAGCAAAGCTTCATAATCACACTCGCCGATCAGGTGCCCGCCTTCGAAATACGGATCATCAATATCAATCACCAGCGGCCGGTGCTCCAGCATATTCAAAGCCCGCTCGATCACGCCGGAGAATTCCCGGTCAACGATGACCACCTTAGCTTCAGCATGCTGCAGAATAAACGCCAGCGCCTCAGCATCCAGACGAATATTCAGGGCATTCAGCACCGCGCCGGCCATTGGCACCCCGAAATGCACCTCAAACATTGCCGGAATATTCGGCGCCATTACCGCCACCGTATCCCCTTTGCCGATGCCCCGGCCATGCAACGCGCCGGCCAGTTGCCGGCAACGGCGATAGGTTTCCGACCAGCTGCGTCGGGTTTGCTGATGCACCACCGCCGGATAGTCGGGAAACACGCTGGCCGCCCGCTCAATAAAGCCAAGCGGACTGAGCGCGGCAAAATTGGCAACATTTTTTTCCAGACCAAAACTGTAAGGGCTGCTGGGGGTCGGCATAGGGATCTCCTTCTCAAAACGCACGGGACTTATATTCGACAACAAAATCTGACAACAAAGTCCGATAACAGAACATCGCCCGATATTAAGGGTAATTACCTATACGTGATACTATCCTAAAGTCATACCCGGCCAGACCACATTAAGAATTGATTTTTTATCAGGGTTTATCCTAGGATCAGGGCATCAATTACCGGACACCGTACATATGACCGACAGTAAACTCCGACATCTGGATGACATTGACGAAGCCGAACGCTTCCGTTTTCTGGTGGAGCAGTCCACCGACATGATCTCCCGTCACTCCCCCAGCCAGGACTGGACCTTTCTGGATGTCAGCCCGGCGGTTGAGCGGATGCTCGGATACACCGTTGAAGAAATGATTGGCACCCGGGGCTACGACCTGTTTCACCCGGAAGATGCTGATAACCTGATCAAACGGTCTGCCTCTGTGCGCTACCGCCGGGGAATGTACACCAACGTTTACCGCTACAAACATAAACAGGGCCACTATATCTGGCTGGAAACCACCAGCCGGACCCTGCGGGACGAAGACGGTAAGCCCATCGAAATTATCTGTGTCTCACGGGATGTCACCGAACAGACCCTGGCCCAGCAGGCTACCCGACGGCTGGCAAGAGTGGTGGAAGCCTCTTCGGACATGATCATGTTCTGCAACCACAACACCCGGCAACTGACCTACATGAATGAGGCCAGTTACATCACCTTTGGCACTGAAAAAGAAAACCCGGTGGTGTTCTATCTGGAACAGCTGTTCGAGCCTCAGGTTTACAGCAGTCTGCTGCACGACGCCCTTTGCCATGCGGCGGAACACGGCACCTGGTACGGCAGCATTCCCCTCAAGCTGCCCAACAACCGGCCCCGCAACGCCGAAGTACGGGAAATCATCGCGCACCGCAACCTGAACGATGATATGTCTGTTGAGTATTACTCCATTATCGGCCGCGACATCACCCTGCGCCGCAAGGCGGAAGAAGAAATGAAACGGCATCAGCTGGAAATGGCCCATATCTCCCGGCTGCTGTCAGTGGGAGAAATGGCCTCCGGCCTCGCCCATGAGATCAATCAGCCACTGGCGGCCATTCTCAACTACTGCCGTGGTTCGATGCGCCGGATCGAAGAAGGCCGCTTCAAGAGTATCGGTGAAGTGGGAAAATCCATGGAACTGATTACCCGGCAGGCCAAACGGGCGGCTGAAATCGTTAAACGTATGCGCAGTTTTGTGAAAAAGACCGAATATCAGCGCATGACGTTTTCCCTCAATGACAGCTGTCATGAGATTGCCGAATTCCTCAAACAGGAAGCCATTGACCACGGCACGGTATTTGAATTCCAGCTGGAAAACGACAATCTGCAGATTCTTGCCGATAAAATACAGATCGAACAGGTACTGCTGAACCTGTTCCGTAACGCCATCGAAGCGTATAACGGCTGTCAAAAAAATCACCGACCCGTTATTATCGCCACCCGAAAGCAAAATGAATGCATTTATATTTCGGTATCAGATGAAGCAAAAGGCATTTCCAAAGACATGCTGGGTAAGCTTTTTGAACCCTTTTTCACCTCTAAAGCCACCGGGCTTGGGATGGGGTTATCGATATCGAGAACCATAATAGAAACCCACGGCGGGCAGCTCTGGGCAGAGAGTGATGGTAAAACCGGCACCCGGTTTTACATTAAATTACCGGCAAAAACCTGAAGGCAAGCACCATGCAGAAACACCCTGGCAACGTATTCATAGTGGACGACGATGATGACTTCCGTGATTCCATGCAATGGCTGCTGGAGAGTGCTGACCTGAACGTCAGCAGCTTCGCTTCGGCCCGGGATTTTCTGAGCAACTACAAAGGCGAAGCCGGCTGTATGCTGCTGGATGTCCGTATGCCGGAAATCAACGGCCTGGCCCTGCAGCAAATCATGAAGGAACGGGATATCCACCTGCCAATCGTGGTGCTGAGTGGCCATGGTGATATTCCGATGGCTGTTACCGCAATGAAAAACGGCGCGCTGGATTTTCTGGAAAAACCCTTCGACGACGAAGTACTGCTCCCACTGGTGGAAAATGCACTGGCCCACAGCACTGCCCTGTTCGAAAACCAGCAACAGCAGCAGCAGATTCAGGACCTGCACGACAGCCTGAGCCGCCGTGAAAAACAGGTCATGACACTGGTGGTCGACGGACGGGCTAACCGTGAAATTGCTGAAGAATTAGGCATCAGCCCAAAAACCGTGGAAGTTCACCGTTCCCGGGTAATGAGTAAGATGCGTGCCGGCAGTCTGCCGGAACTGGTTAAGCAGGCCGAGCAACTCGGCCTGAACTGATCCGGCGCGTTAAAAAGCCACTGATCACTGCCACACAGGCATCAGTGGCTTCCAGATGGGGGATATGACGGCAGTCTTCCAGCATCAGTGCTTCAGCCTGAACCGCGCCGTCACCGCTGCCTCTGCGGTTAATGCCGTGACAGATCTCGTCAACCTGGGCCGGCTCGCCGTACTGATCTTCAACCCCCTGCATAATCAGCGCGGGGCATTCAACCCGGCTCAGCCAGCCACTCAGATCCAGCCCCTGAAAAGAGTCCCGCAGCCAGGTGTCATTCCACAGCCAGAAAAGCTGGTCAGTATATTCCCCGTGATAACGGGCCAGACGTTCCGGCAAATCGGTTTCCTGATACAGCCTGCGGGCCGCTAAAACCCCGCGCCGGGTCAGCGGGTCCACCCGTACATGGGCAGCCATCGTGACGATAGCCTGCACCCTGCCCGGCAACTCTGCAGCCCCCATAAAGGCAATCGAACCTCCATCACTGTGCCCTACCAGTATCACCGACTTCAGCCCGGCCGCATCCAGCACCGGCCCGAGCCTTTGCAGGGCTTCACGCTGCAGGTAATCATCAGGACGAACATCATCCGGCACGCCTGACCTCCCATAGCCCTGACGCTCATACGCAAACACGTCCAGCCCGGTGGCCAGCGCCAGCCGGGAAGGAAAGTCTTTCCACATATCCAGGTGCCCCAGTGCTTCATGCAATAGCACCAGCACCGGCTTATCCGGGTGATGATCACCGCCGTGGCGACCGTGAATATAATGAATCTGCCCCCCCGTTTCCGGGATCAGATACCCTTCCTGCCAGCTCAGCGCAGCTGCATAATAATGCTGCCGCCGTTCTGCGCTCAGATACTCACTCATGTACGCTCCGGTATCGAATAGGTCAGGGTACTGTGGGCCACCACATCCTCAGAACCGGCGGAACGAATCCAGACTTCCCCCACGGCCAGCCGTTTACCCAGTTTCATGATCTGGCAACGGGCCACCAGATCACAGTCCGGCAGGGGTTTCTGCATAAAATTAATATTCAGATTGGTGGTTACCGCCAGCGCCACCATGCCGATCTGGCCAAGCAAAGCGGCGTACATGGCCACATCCGCCAGCGCCATCATTACCGGACCGGACACCGTGCCACCCGGGCGCAGGTGTTCATCGCCCACCTGCAGGGTCATTTCCGCCCAGCCATCCCCCAGCCCGGTCAGCACACCGAAGCGCTCGCCCTGGGGAAAATGCTCGGTCAGAAAACCGTTTAAATCTGCAATCGACATTACTGGCTGCACAGACGACTCCTTATACAGTCTTTTTCAGACAGATATGCTCATACAAGCACACTTTAACAGGACACACCTGACTTAAACCGTCAGGGCATCCGCCTCTTCTTTGGCCCGGTTACGCAAAATAAACCGCTGAATTTTGCCACTTGGAGTTTTCGGCAAATCCGCGACAAACTCGATTTCCCGGGGGAATGCATGGGTCGATAACCGCTCACGCACCAGGGTTTTCAGTTGCGCGATCAGATTTTCATCCGGCTCAAAACCGGCCTTTATCACCACATAGGCCTTCAGGATGGCGCCGCGTTCCGAGTCAGGCTTACCGACAACCCCACTTTCAGCCACCGCTTCATGTTCCAGCAACGTGCTTTCAACATCCGCCGGGCCCACCCGGTAACCGGCAGTGGTAATAATGTCATCATCCCGGCCATTAAAGGAATAGCTGTCATCCCCATGGCTGACCACTACATCTCCGGTGAGATAATACTTGCCCCGGAACGGGTTCTTTTCCCCCCAGGTATAGCCGGGGAAAAAGAACAGTGGTGACTTTTCCATATCGATGGCCAGTTCTCCCACCTCCCCTTCACCGATTTCCTGCAAATTCGGATTCAGCGCCACCACCCGGTGACCGGGCATCGAAAAGCCCATCGAGCCAATGCGCACCACCCTCTGCTCCAGCTCGTGGTGGTTGCAGGCTGTCATGCCGGTTTCAGTCTGTCCGTAATGATCCATGACCGGACACCCCAGCCGTCGGCCAACCCAGCCGATCACCTCCGGATTGAGCGGTTCACCGGCACTGCTGGCCACCCGCAGATTAAATGGCTGTTCGCCATCCAGCACATCATCATGAGCCATCAGCATCCGGTATGCGGTCGGGGCTGCGGCCAGATTGGTAATCGCATATTTACGCAGCATTGCGTAGGTGGTTTCCGGGGTAAAACCATGCTCATTAAAGTGTGTCGCATTGCCCAGCAGCAATGGCCCGACAACCGCATAATACAAACCATACGCCCAGCCCGGATCAGCCACATTCCAGTATTTATCATCAGCGCGCAAACCAATGGCGTAACGCATATACACATGAAACGACAGTAATGCTCTGGCCGGGACCGCCACCCCTTTCGCCTTACCGACAGTGCCGGAGGTAAACATCTGTAAAAACGGCTCATCCGCGCCGATCACAACCGGCGTAAACGCATCACTTTGCTGCTCCAGCTGCTGCTTAAAATCCATATCCTGCTGATATTCGGTAGCAGCTCCGTCACGGTTAACCAGCAATACCGGGGGGCAGGCATTCACGGTATCAAATTTATGCCGGTTTTCCCCGTCAGTCACCACCAGCCTGGTTTCTGCCCGGGTCAGACGGTATTCAATCGCACCACTGCCAAAAGCAGTAAACAATGGCTGATAAACCGCCCCCGCCCGCAAAACACCCAGCACAACCACCAGCAACTCCGGCGTGCGGGGTAACATACAGGCCACCCGGTCGCCACGGCCAATGCCCTGTGCGGCAAGAAAATTGGCAAACTGCGCCGCCCTCGCCTGTAATTCTGCAAAGCTGTGCTGCGAGGCAGGCCGGTTAACGCCTTCGTAATACAGCGCAATCCGGTCTTCATCTGCCCAGCGATCACATATTTCACTGCAGACATTAAAACCGTCTTTTAAATTACCGATCAGTTGCGTTTCAACTTTGTCCGCACTGAAATCACCGTAAAATGCCCCATAGTTTTCCATGTAAATTGCCTCTTATATTTATTATTTCTGCGGGCACATTCCGGGTTACATCCCTGTGCTCACGACATATCGGATAAAAAATCGGTGGACGCATGTACCTGTCAGAAAGGCACGTCAAAAGACATCAGACCTGCTGTGAAGCAGCCTCCTTCAGCAAATCTCTGGCGATGATGATGCGCTGAACCTCACTGGTCCCTTCGTAGATAGTGGTGATCCGCACGTCACGGCTGAGCCGCTCCAGCGGATACTCCTGCATATAGCCATAACCACCCAGCATCTGTAATGCGGTATAACAGGCATGATTGGCCTTCTCACTGCTGAATAGTTTGGCCATCGACGCCTGCTTAGAAAATGCCTGGCCGCTATCCTTCTGCCAGGCGGCACTCATTAACAGCAACCTTGCCGCTTCCAGCTCTGTCATGCAGTCCGCCAGCATCCACTGCAACCCCTGAAAATCCGCCAGCGGCTTGCCAAACTGCTGCCGCTCCAGCAAATAAGCAGACGCATATTCCATTGCCGCCAGACCAATGCCCAGTGCCAGCGAACCAATGCCGATACGCCCGCCAGCCAGCTCGCCCACGGCAATGCGAAAACCGTCATTGAGCTTGCCCAGCAAAGCATCTGCAGGCACAAAACAATTATCAAAATGCACTTCATTGGTGGGCGAGCCGTGCTGGCCCATTTTCTTTTCCGCCGGGGCAATACTGATGCCATCAGCATCTGCAGGTATCAGAAAACAGCTGATGCCCTTCCCTTTGGGTGCTTCGGGATCAGTCACTGCCCACACCACAAAAACCCCGGCCAGTTCAGCACTGGTAATCCACTGTTTGGTGCCGCTGAGACGCCAGCCGCCCGCAACGGTTTCCGCCCGGCTGCGCATGCTGGCCGGATCGGAACCGGCCCCGGATTCTGTCAGGCAAAAACTGCCGGCGGTAAAACCACCACTGCACAGGCCGGGCAAGTACTGCTGCTTCTGTGCGGCGGTCCCCATCGCCTGAATAACCTCAGCGACCATATTGGTTACCGACATGGTAACGGCAGTCGCAGCGCAACAGCGGGCAACTTCAGTAATGGCCAGACTGAACGCAACGGTTCCCGCTTCACTGCCGCCGTATTCACTCTGAATATTGAGTCCCATAAACCCCAGCTCTGCGAGCTTGCGACAGTTAGCAGCCAGTCTGCTGTAATCTTTTGTCAGATCCAGTTCAGCGGCGTGGGGCGCCAGTTCAGCGTCGGCAAAGCGCCGGGCGGTTTCCTGAATCATGAGCTGTTCTTCAGTAAGACTTAAATCCATCACGCATTCCTGTCTGTTACCGGTGATCAGACGGTTACATTCAAAACAATCACCGAAATAAGGGTATACCCCTAATTATATACCCTAATAAAACAACAAAGGTAAAGCCTCACTGAAACTCTGCGCATACACACTTAGTCTAATGCTCTGCCAGTCAGCCCTTTATCGGAACACTCAGCGGATAGCCGAAAAATATGTAATCAGTTGCATAAAAGAACGCTAAAACCTAAGCCAGCGATAATCTTCACCTGTCACTCTCCGCTGAATTCACCTAGAATAGCCGCGCTGTAGTAAACGGACTTTTACACCGCCTGATTACAATCAAGATTTGCCGTTCTCAGGCATTCAGAAAACGGTACAACTACGATGCAAGCACAACACAATAAGATCCTTATCAGCGCCTGCCTGCTGGGCAATAAAGTCAGATACGACGGACGGGATAACCTGCTGGACCACCCGGTTATTCATCGCTGGCAGGAAGAAGGCCGGATGGTACCGGTCTGCCCTGAAATCGCCGGCGGCTTACCGACTCCCCGGGCACCTGCGGAAATTCTCAACAAATTCCCACTGCACATCGTGACGGACGACGGCGAAGACGTAACGCCGGAATTCCTTGCCGGTGCTGAGCATTCCGTGAAGCTGGCCCGCCAACAGGGTTGCTGCTGCGCATTACTTAAGTCGCGTAGCCCTTCATGCGGTAATGTGGAAATTTATGACGGTCATTTTAACGGCACGATCGTGCCCGGCTCCGGCGCAACCGCCGATGAGCTGATGCGCAACGGCGTGCCGGTTTTCAATGAACGACAGCTGGATCAGCTGATCGATTTTATGGAAAACTTTGATAACGACGCCGCAGAGAATCTTCCCCACCGCGCCTGAATCACTTAACCTCCCGGCTCAGAATGCATCCAGCATGGCCGGGCTGAAACGTACGGTATCCAGTGACACACAGAAACTTTCAGCCAGCGCATCCAGCTCAGCCACTGACTTATTCAGCTCATCCATGGTCAGGGTATTATTATCCAGCAGGTACAGCTGCCTGGAGCCCTTATAACTGAAATTCATAATCTGCATCGCATCCGTATTCCCCTCAGCCATCGCCGCTTTAATCTGTTTCTGTTTACGGTAAATCTTATTCAGTACCTGCTTCAGGTCCCAGACATACATCACTTCAAACATAAACGGATGCTGGCGATAATGGCGCAGCAGGCTGCCGGCGACCAGTGCGGCAACCGCTACCCCGGCCAGGTTCAGCCAGAAATGACTGCCATCGCCGTCGGTCAGGAAATAAATCAGTAATGTCGACACCGCCAGCGCAATCACCAGCAGGACAACTGCCACCGCCACAAAGACCATTTTAAAATGCTTGCTGTAACGTGCTTTATCAATTTCCTGTAACTGCATGATTTTTCCTGAAAACTTAACTGAATACCTGAGCCGTTCAGGCCCGGGGGAATAAAACGGTTTAAAAAGACAGCGCGAATTATACGGCCGCCGGGCGGATAGCGACAGAGCAATGATTATTTACTTGTCCCGAACGCCCCGCCCCCCTAAAATATCGGCTTTTATTTCATTGTTGATCACTAGAGTATCCTATGCGCGCCAGTCAATATCTGATAGCCACACTGAAAGAAACCCCATCTGACGCCGAAGTCATCAGCCATCAGCTGATGCTGCGTGCCGGTATGGTTCGTAAAGTTGCTGCCGGTTTATATAACTGGTTACCCCTGGGCCTGCGGACTCTGCGCAAAGTTGAACGCATCGTGCGCGAAGAAATGGATAAATCCGGTGCACAGGAAGTACTGATGCCGGCAATTCAGCCATCTGAACTGTGGCAGGAATCCGGCCGCTGGGAACAGTACGGCCCTGAACTGCTGCGGGTAAGAGACCGTCACGACCGTGAATTCTGTGTGGGCCCGACCCACGAAGAAGTGATCACTGATCTGGTTCGCAACGAAATTCAGAGCTACAAGCAACTGCCGACGAACCTGTACCAGATCCAGACTAAATTCCGTGATGAAGTCCGTCCGCGCTTCGGCATTATGCGTTCCCGTGAATTCATCATGAAAGATGCATACTCATTCCACAGTTCACTGGAATCCCTGCAGCAGACCTATGATCTGATGCACAGTACCTACTGCAAAATTTTTGACCGCATCGGCCTGGATTACCGCCCTGTACTGGCTGACAACGGCTCAATCGGTGGTAACTCATCTCACGAATTCCACGTACTGGCCTCTTCCGGTGAAGACGATATTGCCTTCTCTACCGGCAGCGAATTCGCCGCCAACATTGAAAAGGCAGAAGCACTGGCCCCAGCCTGCGAACGCGGTGTTGCCACTCAGGAAATGACCCTGGTCGATACGCCTGATGCAAAAACCATTGCACAGCTGGTTGAACAGCACGGTCTGGACATTGAAAAAACCGTCAAGACCCTGTTTGTCGTTGCCTCTGAAGAATGCGAAGCAGATTTTGTCGCCCTGATGGTACGGGGCGATCACGACCTGAACGAAATCAAGGCCGAAAAACTGCCGGAAGTCGCTGCACCGCTGGTGATGGCCGAGGAAGACAGCATCCGTAAACTGGTCGGTGCCGGCCCGGGTTCTCTGGGCCCGGTAAATCTGCCAATTCCGGTCATCATTGACCGGACCGTTGAGAAAATGGCCGACTTCGGCGCCGGTGCCAACATTGAAGGCAAGCACTACTTCGGTATCAACTGGGAACGGGATCTGCCACTGCCTAAGGTCGCAGACATCCGTAACGTTGTTGAAGGTGATCCAAGCCCATGCGGTAACGGTACCATCAGCATTAAGCGCGGCATTGAAGTGGGCCACATTTTCCAGTTAGGCAAGAAATATGCTGAAGCCATGAACGCCACCGTGCTGGATGAAAACGGCAAAGCTGCGACGCTGGACATGGGCTGCTACGGCATTGGTGTTACCCGTGTAGTTGCTGCGGCAATTGAACAGAACAACGATGACAAAGGCATCATCTGGCCAGAAGCGATCGCACCGTTCACGGTTGCAATTGTGGCGCTGAAATACGAAAAATCAGAAGCGGTTCAGCAACAGGCAGATGCCCTGTATGAAAGCCTGACTGCCGCCGGCGTTGAAGTGATCCTGGATGACCGTCCTAAAGTCAGCCCGGGAGCGAAGATGGCCGATATGGAGCTGATGGGTATCCCGCACCGCATCGTCATTTCAGACCGCGGTATCGGCGCAGGTACCTATGAGTACAAAGCCCGCCGTGATGCCGACAAACAGGAAATCGCTGCAGATCAGGCAGAAGCCTTTATTCTCAACGCCCTGTCTGTCTGATGCTCCTCCCACCCCGGCCATGCGCCGGGGTGTTAGTTTTGGCTGACCGCCGTTTAATGCACTTTGCTATGCTCAGAGATACGTACAGGGACCAGGGAGAATACGCATGTATATTGCGATGAACCGTTTCAAAATCGCCTTAGGCAGAGAACAGGAATTTATCGGCATCTGGCGCAACCGTGACAGCCAGCTGCACAGCGTTGACGGCTTTGAATCTTTCAGCCTGATACAGGGTGAAAGCAATGAAACCTATACCCTGATGGCATCACACGTCATCTGGCGCGACAAGGCAGCCTTTGATGCCTGGCTGAAATCCGACGCCTTTAAACAGGCCCATGCCAACGCCGGCAAAAGCCGCCCGGAAGGCCTGTACCTGGGGCCGCCTCAGTTTGAAGGTTTCAGCAGCGTACTCTGAGCACCCCGCCGTGACTGCGCCTGTGCCCGCCAAAATACTCCGCCACTTTCTGATCGGCTTGCTACTCGCCTGCCTGCTCCCTCTGACCGCAGCGGCCCAGGAACCGGCACCAGACCCCCTGCTGCGTCAGGCACTTAAAGATGCCTTCGCCGACAGTGACAGTTTTGATGACCGCTTTGATGCAGAAGTCTGGCTGACGGATATGTCCGGCCGCACCGCCCGCTACGTCGATGACGAGCTGGAGCGGATTGAAATTCTGCGTACCCTCCACGCTGAAGCCCGCCGGGTAGAACTGCCTCCTTCGCTGCTGATGGGGCTGATGCATACCGAAAGCCTGTTCGACCGTTTTGCGGTATCCGTCGTCGGTGCTCAGGGGCTGATGCAGATCATGCCGTTCTGGAAGAAAGAAATTGGCCGCGAGCAGGATAACCTGATGAATATTCAGACCAACATCCGCTACGGCTCCACCATACTGAAGCATTATCTGGAACGCTCCAAAGGGAATCTCACCGAAGCACTTGCCCGCTACAACGGCAGCTATGGCAAAACCTGGTACCCGGAAAAAGTATTTAAAAATCAGAAACGTTACATGGAATAACTCTTTCAATTTACACGACAAACAAGAAAAACCTGTCTTTTGAATCAGTTTTTGAATATATTTTTGCCTCGTGTAAAAAAATAATAACACTCTGGTCATAATGACCATTCCGGACGCATGTGAGCATGCATCCGTTGATGAGGACACTCCACCGATGGACACGCACCATGATGCCGGCAACAACCTGAATTTACGGTTGCGACTGCAGGGGATTACCAAGCAATATCCCGGCTGTCTGGCCAATGACCGGATCAATCTGGCAATCGAACCCGGCGAAATCCACGCCCTGCTGGGTGAGAACGGCGCCGGTAAAAGCACCCTGATGAAGATCATATATGGCGTCACCAAACCCGATGCCGGTCAGGTCTACTGGCAGGGAAACCCGGTCACCATAAAAGACCCGGCCACCGCCCGACGTATGGGTATCGGCATGGTTTTCCAGCACTTCTCACTGTTTGAAACCCTGACGGTTACCGAGAACATCGCCCTTGCACTGGGTGAAGATGCCGGTGACCTTAAAGCACTTGCCGACAAGATCCGCACGGTTTCACAGCGTTACGGTATGGAACTCAACCCTGAACGACATATACATTCGCTGTCGGTGGGTGAACGCCAGCGGGTAGAGATCGTTCGCTGCCTGGTACAGGACATCCAGCTGCTGATTCTGGATGAACCCACCTCGGTACTGACCCCGCAGGAAGTGGAAACGCTATTTGTCACCCTGCGCCAGCTGGCCGAAGAAGGCTGTAGCATTCTGTTCATCAGTCACAAACTCAAAGAAGTTCAGGACCTGTGCCACAGCGCAACCATATTACGTGCCGGGCAGGTTACCGGTGACTGCATTCCTGCCGAAGCAGGTGCCACTAACATGGCTCGCATGATGGTGGGTGATGACACCCCTATCAGCACGGATTACCCGAAAGCTGAAGGCAATGATGTCTTCCTTAAGGTGCATGGTTTATCACAGGTGACGGATGACCCTTTTGGCATCAACCTGAAAAACGTTGATTTTGAAGTCCGCAGCGGTGAAATTCTCGGGGTTGCCGGCGTTGCCGGTAATGGCCAGGAAGAACTGCTGGCTGCACTCAGCGGAGAAACACTGGAAGCACGGGCCGACGAAATCCTGTTTGCCGGCGAACCGGTTGGCCGCCTTGATCCGAAACAGCGCCGCCAGCGGGGCCTCGGCTTTGTGCCTGAAGAGCGCCTTGGCCGCGGTGCCGTACCGGAAATGAGCCTGAAGGATAACGGTTTGCTGACCGGCTTTTTACAGGGGCTGGTCGGAAACGGATTCATTAACCGTCAGGCCACCAGTAAATTCGCCGACAAAATCATTAATGACTTCAACGTAAAAACCCCGAATCAGCACACCGCTGCACAAAGCCTTTCCGGGGGTAATCTTCAGAAATTTATCATTGGCAGGGAAATCCTTCAGAACCCGAAACTGCTGGTTGCTGCCCATCCAACCTGGGGCGTGGATATCGGTGCTGCCACCGCCATCCATGAAGCGCTGATCCGGTTACGGGATGCAGGTGCCGCCATTCTGGTCATATCAGAAGACATTGATGAGCTGTTCCTGATCAGTGACCGGTTATGCGCCATCTGCAACGGTGAAGTCTCACCCTCTAAGCCCACTCAGCAAACCAGTATTGAAGAAGTGGGCCGCTGGATGACCGGCATTTTTGACACTGACCCCCAGGCTGTACCACAGGAGTCCGTATGATTAAGTTAGTCCCCCGTGGTGAACAGTCCCGTGCAATGGCCTATATGTCACCGGTGCTTGCCGGCCTGCTGACCCTGTTCACCGGCGGTATTTTCTTTGCGGCACTGGGCCTCGATCCATTGCATGCCTTAGGAGTATTTCTGATTGCCCCGGTATCCGATATCTACGGCATTGCTGAACTCTGCGTAAAAGCCGCACCTATTATGCTCTGCGCCGTCGGACTGGCGGTCGCCTTTAAAGCTCAGGTATGGAACATCGGTGCCGAAGGTCAGCTGTTAATGGGTGGTCTGGTCGGCAGCGCGGTTGCTCTGCAATTTGGCGAGGCCGAGGGTTTCTGGATTTTACCTACCGTACTGATCAGCGGCATGATTGGCGGCGGTCTGTGGGGGTTACTGGCGGCATGGCTGAAAACCCGCTTTAACGCCAATGAAATCCTCACCACCATCATGTTTAACTATATCGCTCTGTATCTGCTGCTGTACTTCGTACACGGCTCACTGAAAGACCCGGATGGCTACGGTTTTCCGGAATCCGCCCTGTTCAGCGATGCCGCAACTCTGCCGATTCTGATCGAAGATACCCGTATTCACATCGGCATCCTGTTCGCTCTGTTCGCCTGTGTCAGCATCTGGGTACTGATGCAGCGCAGCTTCATCGGCTTTCAGATCAAGGTGCTGGGGGCGGATGCCAATGCCGCCAAACTGGCAGGCTTCAGGCATAAGCATCTGGTCTGGATCGCGATGGTGATCAGCGCTGCACTGGCAGGCCTGGCCGGCGCCAGCGAAGTCACCGGCCCTATTGGCCAGCTCATTCCGTCCATTTCACCGGGCTACGGTTACGCGGCGATCATTGTTGCCTTTCTTGGCCGGCTGCATCCAATCGGCATCCTGTTCGCCAGTATTCTGATGGCCCTGATTTATATGGGCGGAGAACTGGCACAGATCGAACTCAACCTGCCACTGGCGGTAACCGCACTGTTTCAGGGGATGCTGCTGTTCTATCTGCTGGCATGCGATGTATTAATAAACTTCCGGATCCGGCTGAGAACAGCCGCCGCCAATAACGCTGTAACGGGGAACTGAGCGTGGATATCGATCTGATCACCAATATACTCTATGCCATGGTACGTACCGGCACGCCCCTGCTGATTGTTGCACTGGGGGAAATGGTCTGTGAGAAATCCGGCGTCCTGAACCTCGGCCAGGAAGGCATGATGCTGATGGGCGCGGTAATAGGCTTCATTGCCACCCTGACCACCGGCAGCCTGTTACTGGGCTTTATTCTGGCAATCCTCAGCGGTGTCGTTATGTCCATGCTGTTTGCCGGTATTGCGCTGGGGCTGAACGCCAATCAGGTCGCGACGGGGCTGGCGCTGACCATTTTTGGCACCGGACTGTCGGCCTTTATCGGCGCGGACTTTGTCGGCCAGCCAATTGAAGGTCTGAACCCTTACTCAATTCCATTCCTCAGTGAGATTCCCCTGATCGGTAAAATGCTGTTTGCTCAGGATCTGATTGTCTATCTCTCCTTTGGGCTGTTTGCTGCAATCTACTGGTTCTTTAAATCCAGCCGCGCCGGTTTAACCGTTAAGGCCGTGGGGGAAAATCCTCACGCTGCCAATGTTATCGGTCTGCCGGTCATGCGCACCCGTTATCTGGCAGTCGCCTTCGGCGGTGCCATGGCAGGTCTTGCCGGCGGCTACCTATCGCTGGCTTACACCCCCTTGTGGACCGAGAATATGACCGCCGGCCGGGGCTGGATTGCGCTGGCACTGGTTGTCTTTGCCACCTGGCGGGCTGAACGCATCATTCTGGGGGCGTACCTGTTCGGTCTGGCCAGCATCCTTAATCTGGTGGCTCAGGGCCTGGGGTATCCGGTATCGCCGAACATCCTCGCCATGATGCCTTACGCTGCGACGGTTATGGTACTGGTGATGCTCTCCAGTAACGTGGTTAAAAGTAAAATGCACACCCCAATGTGGCTGGGCAAACCCTTCCACCCGGGAGGCTGAAAACCGTGTCATTTCAGTGGATGTCCGGCAAATACCGACTGTTACTGCCTCTGGTGGCAGTTTTACTCGGTGCCTGCTCCACGGATACTGACTGGCGAACCGCAAGCCGGGAGTCCGCCGGACTGGCACCGGACCCAAGCCGTTTCAGCGAAGCTGTGGTACATGTTTATGCTGCTGATGCCTGGGGCTGGAGAGGCTGGTTTGCCACCCACCCGTGGATCGCCACCAAGCACAGCGGCGAAAGCCGCTACACCATCTATGATGTCATTGGCTGGCGAGGCGGCAACGGCCGCCCGGTTCTGGGCATTTATCAGGACGTGCCTGACCGCCACTGGTTCGGCGCAAAACCGGAACTGCTGGTTTCCCATACCGGCCCCCGGGCAGACGCCATGATTACAAAAATCCGCCAGGCTGCCCTGAGTTATCCCTGGAAACATGAATATAAGGTTTTCCCCGGTCCGAACAGCAACACCTTTGTTGCCTGGGTCGCCAGTCAGGTACCGGAACTGAATCTCAAACTGCCATTTTCCGCCATCGGCAGCGGTTACATCAGCAATTATAAACCCGCGCCAGAGGCACAGAATTAACCGGATGATCCCGGACTTTTTGAACAACGAGGACTCACATGTCATACAACAAGGATTTCCCGGTCTCATGGGCCGAACTTCACCGCGATTCCCGGGCACTGGCCTGGCGTCTGCTGGATATGCAGAAATGGAAAGGCATCATCGCGATCACCCGGGGCGGCCTGGTACCGGCAGCCATTCTGGCCCGGGAAATGGACATCCGCATGATCGACACCGTTTGTATTTCCAGCTACAGCGCTTCTGAGGGTGATGGCGACAAAGCCCGTGGCGAACTGGAACTGATCAAAGGCGCCGCCGGTGACGGCGAAGGCATGCTGCTGGTTGATGATCTGGTAGATACCGGCAAAACCGCCCAGTATGTCCGTGAACTTCTGCCTAAGGCTCACTTTGCTACAATCTATGCCAAACCTTCCGGCCGGCCACTGGTTGACACCTTTGTCACCGAAGTCAGCCAGGACACCTGGATCCGGTTCCCGTGGGATATGGAATACTCCTTCTCCACCCCGCTGGCAGACCGTAAATAATTGCCGGCTTTGCCGGTATGCTCGACAAACAAGCGCACTAAATAAGAACACTAAAAACCAATGAGGAAGCTGAAATGAAACACAGCATCAAACATCTTATCGCCTCTGTTGCGGTTGGCCTGGGAATCGCCAGCGCACCGCTCGCACAGGCAGAAGAACCGCTTAAGGTTGGCTTTGTGTATGTGGGTCCGATCGGAGATCATGGCTGGAGTTATCAGCACGATCAGGGACGTCTGTCTATCGAAAAGCACTTCGGTGACAAAGTCGAGACAACCTACGTTGAATCAGTACCGGAAGGTGCAGATGCAGAACGGGTTATCCGTAACCTGGCAAAAGCCGGTAATGATCTGATTTTCACCACCTCTTTCGGTTACATGAACCCGACCATCAAGGTTGCCAAGCAATTCCCTAAGGTCAAATTCGAGCATGCCACCGGTTATAAAACCTCGAAGAACGCCGGTAACTACCTGTCCAAAACCTTCGAAGGCCGTTATGTAGCGGGCTTTGTTGCGGCTAAGAAAACCAAAACCAACAAGATCGGTTACATCGCCTCCTTCCCGATTCCGGAAGTGATCCGCGACATCAACACCGTACAGCTGGCGCTGAACAAATATAACCCGGAAGCGGAAATGAAGATCGTCTGGGTGAACAGCTGGTTCGATCCGGGTAAAGAAGCGGATGCCGCTAACGTCATGATGGATCAGGGTGTAGACGTAATCCTGCAACACACTGACAGCCCTGCGGCGATGCAGGCAGCTGAACGCCGTGGCATGTTCGCCGTGGGTCAGGCATCTGACATGTCCAGCTTCGGTCCGAATGCTCACCTGATGTCGGTTGTGGACGAATGGGGCCCACTGTACATCAAGCGTGTACAGCAGGTAATGGACGGCACCTGGAAGCCGGAAAGCTACTGGGGCGGTATGGCCGAAGGTGATATTGTCGTGCCTGAAATCAATAACGTTTCTGACGAAATAAAAGCCGAAGGTAACCAGATTATCGCTGATATCACCAGCGGCAAGTTCTTCCCATGGACTGGCCCTATCAAGAACCAGAAAGGTGAAGTGATGATCGCCGCTGGCGAGCGTATGCCAATTAAAGACCTGCTGGGCATTAACTGGTATGTTGAAGGTGTTCAGGGCGATATCCCTAAATAACACCGCTGGCTGAATAATCAGCCGGTAAAAGCTGAAAAGCAGGGCTGTGGTGCGGCCCTCACAAACAACACACTGGCACCCGGTGCATTCCGGCCGGGTGCCAACTCTTTTAATCAGGAGGTGTGTTACATGACACCCTATATCCCGCAAATCGATATATCCCCGCTCTACTCCTCTGATCCGGCCGACTGGCAGACCGTCGCCAGCCAGATAGATAGCGCCTGCCAGAACAGCGGTTTCTTTTATATCACCGGCCATAACATCAGCCCGGAAAGAATTGACCAACTGCGCCAGCTGAGCGAAACCTTCTTCGCCCTGCCCCATGAAGAAAAACTGAAGATAGATATTACCGCCACCCCTTACCACCGGGGCTACGGCAGCTTCGGCACCGAACAGCTGGACCCGGAACGCCCGGGAGACTTTAAAGAAACCTTCGATATGGGCCGCCACCTGCCGGAAGATCACCCGGACGTTGTCGCAGAAAAGCCCCTGCATGGCCCGAACCGTTATCCGGACATCGCCGGTTTCAGAGCGCTTATGGAAACCCATTACTGGGATATGATCGAACTGGGCAAAACCATTTTACGGGGCCTGGCCATCGCCCTGAAAATCGATCCGGATTTTTTTGCCGATAAGTTCACCGCGCCTATAAGCGTACTGCGCTTTATTCACTATCCGGAAATCGCCCTTAAGCCGGACGCTGAACAAATCGGGGCCGGGGCACATACGGATTACGGCTGTATCACTATTCTGCATCAGGATCAGGTGGGTGGCCTGCAGGTCAAAAACCGTGACGGTGAATGGCTGGATGCCACCCCGGTGGAAGGCAGCTTTGTCATCAATATCGGCGACATGATGGCCCGCTGGAGCAACGACCGCTACACCTCTACCCCACACAGGGTAATTAACCCCAGCGGCCGGGAACGCTATTCCATGCCATTTTTTGTAGAACCTAATTTTGATACGCTCATCGATGCACTTGAAGGCTGTTACAGCGACGACAATCCCGCCAGATACCCGAAGATAAGCGCCGGTGAATATTTGCTGTCACGGTTTGCCGCGACATACGAATACCGGGAAAAATTTGAATAAAAACTGTTTAGCAGGCCAGCCTCATGCGCCCCGGCCTGCTATAGTTTCTTAAAACAAAAGCAGCAAAAACAAAGAGTTCTCACAGACAACAGCGCTGAACACGAAAAGAGCTGCAGTAAAACACACTGGAACGCAGCCGGAAGGAGATCAGATGCAGCAACTAATCCAAGCCATTCCCAAAGCCGAATTACACCTCCACCTTGAAGGCAGCCTTGAGCCGGAACTGATGTTCGAACTGGCCAGACGCAACCGCATTACCCTGCCCTACAGTTCCGTTGAAGATATCCGTGCCGCTTACGAGTTCAGCAACCTGCAGGACTTCCTCGACATTTACTATCAGGGTGCCAATGTCTTACAGACCGAAGACGATTTTTACGACCTGACCTGGGCCTACCTGCTCCGCTGTCAGGCAGACGGTGTGGTACATACCGAGCCATTCTTTGACCCCCAGACCCATACCGAACGGGGCATCCCCATAGGTACGGTAATTCAGGGCATCAGCCGGGCACTGGCCGACGGCGAAAAAAAGCTGGGCATCACCAGCTATCTGATACTGTCCTTCCTGCGCCACCTGAGCGAAGAGGATGCCTTTAATACCCTGCGGGACGCATTACCCTACAAAGATCATTTCATCGCCGTCGGGCTGGACAGCTCCGAACTGGGGCACCCGCCGGAAAAATTTGAACGGGTATTTGCTGCCGCCCGGGAAGCCGGCCTGAGAACCGTCGCCCACGCCGGTGAAGAAGGCCCGCCGGAAAATATCTGGAATGCAATCAGCCTGCTGAATGTCTGCCGGATTGATCACGGTGTGGCAGCAACTCAGGACCCGCAGCTGGTGAGCTATCTGGTACAGCACCGCATCCCGCTCACGGTATGCCCGCTGTCCAATACCAAGCTGAAAGTTTTCAGCGATATGGCCGAACACAATATTCTCGAGTTACTGGATAAAGGCGTCCGGGTCACCGTCAACTCCGACGATCCGGCCTACTTTAGCGGTTACGTGAATGCGAATTATCAGGCACTGGCGGACGCACTGAACATGACCGCAGAACAGCTGAAACAACTGGCCGCAAACAGCATTACTGCCAGCTTCCTGCCGGAAGATCAGCAAGCTGTTCATCTGGAAAAAATAACGGCTCTGTAAGTAAACCTATGCTCAGGACTTCCTGCTGATGCTGGCAATCACATCAGCAGGAATGTCCAGTTTAAGAATGGCTTCGGACAGATTCGTCGCGTCACTGTGCTTAACCATGGTCTTCAGCAGCGCCCAGGCCTCATGGCTGATAGTAATGGTCTTCTGTGATGCTTTCCGGGAACCGTTACGGCGGCGGTAGTTACGCACTCTTAAAGCATTTCTCAGCTTGCCCATGACACCGGCAAACTCAGGATGCACATCAAAGCACTGCAGGTTACGGGCAAACACTTCTACCGCTTCCTCTTTACTCAGCAGGCGTACTTCCCGGCGCTGCAGCACGGTATCCATTTCATCAATTGCACTGACCAGCGGGCCGTCACTGAGCCCGCCCGCCTGGGTGACCTGCTTACGGACAAAGTCCCGGGCGAAGGGCAGATCATCATTTTCAAGAACATAATTGGTGGTACGCGCCATACAACTTCCTTAGCAATAGCCTGACTGTCAAAAAGAGGAAAAAATTAAGGTTTAGTCACAGGACTATTCAGCTTAGCCGCAGATTCAGAATCTGCCTTATCCGCCGCTGTTTCAGCAAACAAGGCTTCCAGGCTCACATCCAGTGCAACTTTACGATGTTCATTCACATCATCAAGCCGGCCATTCAGCCGCCGCTGCCAGAACTCCATAGCAGCCACTGCGGTGGCATCCGGTAACGGCCAGGGTAAACGCTGTTGCAACTGATCCAGTGTCAGACTGCCCAGATCCCGGGCCAGCAGATATTCCCCCTGATCCGTACGGCGCAGAATACCGGGGGTAAGTAACCTCACAAACTCATCCCAGCGGCTCTGATCCAGCCCTTCCACCTGGCGCAGCAAAACCCGCTCATCCACTGATTTCCCCCGCTGCTGTGCCAGCCAGAGCCGGTGCAACACCGCCAGCAGCGTATGCAGCTTTGAGTGCTCAGCCGGCTCCAGTTCCTGACGGTAAACGCTCAGGGCCCGGGTCAGCTCAGCCCCGATAAGAATAATCACCCAACTGATATAGATCCACAGCAGAAATAGCGGCACCGCCGCAAACGCCCCGTAAATTAACTGATACGACGGTGACTGGGTGACAAAAAAAGCAAAGCTGCGTTTGGCTGTTTCAAATAACAGCGCCACCACAATGCCGCCGATCAGCGCGTTTCTCAGCGGTACCTTACAGTTAGGCACCGCCGCATACAGCAGGGTAAAGGCTGCCGCTGACAACAGCATCGGCAGCATCGACAGTAAACGCCCCCGCCCCACCAGCTCAGTCGCGCTGGTAAACAGTGACAATGACGCCACATAGGAGGTCACAAACAAGCCGACGCCAATCAGAATCGGTCCCAGACTCAGTACCGCCCAGTACAGTAAAAAACTGGATAAACCCTTACGGGGTTCACCCACCCGCCAAATCCGGTTAAATGCCGCCTCGATGTTTTTCATCATCATGATCGACGTAACGACCAGAAACACAATCCCCACCACCGTCAGTTGTCGGGCCTGCGCAGCAAAACTGTTCAGATACTCCTGCACCACATTGCCGGTTGCCGGGACAAAGTTATCAAAAATCCAGCTCTGCAACTCCTCACCGGCCCCCTGAAACGGCGACACAATCGCCAGCATAGCGTACGTCACCGTCATCAGCGGTACCACTGCAAACAGGGTGGTATAGGTCAGCGCAGAGGCATTCAGCATGCCTTTATTCTCTATAAACTGTACAAACAGATAACGGACAAACGCAGCCGCTGCACCTAACTTGATGAAGGGTTTATTTTCATCAGGAATATTTCTGCCGGACATCTTCTGGTTACCCCGTTAAAAACTGCCAAATCATCGCTTCTGACGCTTTAGACCCAACGCCAAGCTGTATACAATAAGCCCTGTCAGCGCCACCTGTTTAAACATATATATCATAGGCCTGACGCATCATTATTATAATTGCGCCGTTGTAAAAGTAACGGCCTGTTTGCTCACTGTCTTTAAAAGGTATGGTGCTATGTCTGCTGAAATTTACCACAACCCTCGCTGCTCCAAGTCCCGGGCGACCCTTGCCCTGCTGGAAGAAAACGGCGTCACGCCGGAAATCCGCCTGTATCTTGAGAATCCGCCGACTGAAATGGAACTCAAGGAAATTATCACCCAGCTGGGCATCAGCGCACGGGAACTGCTGCGTCCCGGTGAAGCTGAATATACAGATAACAATCTGGCGGATGAAACCCTCAGCGAAGACCAGATTATTGAGCTGATGGCTGAATACCCGAAGCTGATCGAGCGCCCGATTGTCATCAAAGACGGTCAGGCACGGATTGGCCGTCCGCCGGAATCCGTACTGGAGATTCTCTGAGTGAGTTCACCTTACGTTCTGGTTCTCTACTATAGCCGCCATGGTGCCACCCGCACCATGGCTGAACAGATCGCCCGGGGCATCGAAGCCAGCGGCATTGACACCCGTCTGCGCACCGTCCCGGAAGTGTCTGCCGAGTGTGAACAGTCTGCGCCCACCATTCCTGCAGACGGTGACATCTACTGCACTGAAGCAGATCTGGCAAACTGCAGCGGTCTGGCACTGGGCAGCCCGACCCGTTTTGGCAACATGGCCTCACCGCTGAAATACTTCATCGACAGCACCAGCAGCTTATGGCTGAGCGGTGCGCTGATCGACAAACCTGCCTGCGTATTCAGCTCCACCGCCAGCTTACACGGCGGCCAGGAAACCACCCTGCTGAGCATGATGCTGCCATTAATGCACCACGGTATGCTGATGGCCGGCATTCCTTATTCTGAGTCTGAGCTGCTCAGCACCACCCGGGGCGGCACCCCGTACGGCGCAACCCATGTTGCCGGACAGGATGGTCAGGATCTGGACAATACCGAACGCAATCTGTGCCAGGCACAGGGCAAGCGTCTGGGCAGGCTGGCCACACAACTGCTGAACGCCCGCTAATTAACCACTGGACGAGAACCTTCCCATGCAAGCAAAACTTCAGCGTCTGGTTAATATCAGCCGGGCTGCGACACTGCTCAGTTACTTTGGACTGATCCTGTTACTGACCGCCTGGTATCTTCTGATATCTCCGCCGCCGACGGCAAACCCTTATGTTATCTGGGCAGTACAGACAGTGCCTCTGGCCCTGTTCTACCCGGTGGTCATCAGGAAAAATCTGCGTGGCCATATCTGGCTTTGCTTCTTCCTCAGTATCTATTTTATGCATGCGGTACAGACCGCCATGGCCGGCGGCCCTAACAGTTTACTGGCACTGGCTCAAAGCTTACTGGTTGCCAGTCTGTTTACGGCAGCCATGATGTTCACCCGCTGGCAGAGTAAACTGAATAAATTACTGAGTGCTGCAAAAGCAGAATAAGCAACGGCTGATATCCGGACGCTTTCAGAACAGCAAAGCGCCGGCTTATTACCGGGAAAATACAGAGTCAGACCCAGGAGTTGTAAGTTGAGTTTTTCAGTTGCCGACATCCGCCAGCAATTTCCACTGCTGGCTCAGCAGATTCATGATCAGCCACTGGTCTATCTGGATAATGCCGCCACCACCCAGAAGCCGGCAAGCGTGATTCAGGCAATCAGCAACTATTACAGCGCGAACAATGCCAATGTTCACCGTGGCGCTCATCATTTAAGCGAACGGGCAACGGTACAGTTTGAAGCGGCCAGACAAAGCGTCCGACAATTTATCAACGCCGCCAGTGACAAAGAGATAATCTGGACCCGGGGCACCACCGAAAGCCTGAATCTGATCGCCCAGTGCCTGACAGGCCAGCTACAGAAAAACGATGAAATCCTGCTCACCGAGCTGGAACACCATGCCAATATCGTCCCCTGGCAAATGCTGGCGCAACGCACCGGTGCAGTCATCAGGGTCGTGCCGGTTCTGCCAAACGGCGACCTTGATCAACAGGCATTTGGCCACCTGCTTAACCACCAGACCAGAATTGTCTCACTGACCCATGTATCCAACGCACTGGGCACGGTAAACCCGCTGGCCGCTATGGTCCGTCAGGCCAAGGCAGCCGGTGCAACAGTGGTTGTCGACGGCGCTCAGGCCGTGGCCCATATGAAGGTTGATGTACAGCGCCTGGGTTGCGACTTTTACGTTTTTTCCGGCCATAAGATGTACGGCCCGACCGGCACCGGGGTGCTGTACGGCCGCCAGGCACTGCTTGAAGCACTGCCCCCCTGGCAGGGTGGCGGTGAAATGATCCGCAGCGTCAGCTTCGAACACACCGAATACAATGACCTGCCTTTTAAATTTGAAGCCGGCACACCCAACATTGCCGGTGCGGTTGGCCTGATGGCGACGATTGACTGGCTGAACAGCCTGGACCGCCGTGCCGTTGCCGGCCATGAACAGGCACTGCTACAGCACGCAATAAAATGCTGTGATCAGGTAAAAGGCTTTACCCGGATTGGCACGCCTACCGCCAACGCCGCCATTCTGTCATTCCAGCTGACCAGTCACCACCAGCAGGATGTAGGCCTTATTCTTGATCAGCACGGGATCGCGGTACGTACCGGCCATCATTGCGCCATGCCACTGATGAGCAAACTGGGCCTGCCGGGCACCATCCGTGCTTCATTTGCAGCCTATAACACCACTGAAGACGTGGAGCGTTTTGCTGAAGTGCTCCATCAGCTGACCGCCAGCGGCTTCTTTCCGGTCGCCGAAACCGTCAGCAGCGACAAAGCCTTTACCGATAACCCGTTCGGTAAAGACATTGATTCAGACACCATACTCAGCAGGCTTGAACCCCTGACCAGCTGGAACGACCGTTACCGGGAAATCATGTTACTCGGCAAACAGTTGCCTCACATGACCAGCGAAGCAAAAGTCAGCGAACATCTGGTAAAAGGCTGCGAAAGCTCTGCCTGGCTTGATTATCAGAAAGATAATGACGGGCGCTACTGGTTCAGCGCCGATGCGGATGCAAGGGTTATCCGCGGGCTGATCGCACTGTTGCTGGCAGCGGTAAACGGCAAAACCGCTGAGGACATTCTGCTGTTTGATATTGAAGGCTATCTGAAACGCCTGCAACTGATGAAGCATCTCAGCCCTTCCCGGGGGAACGGCTTGCTGGCGATCATCGCCCGCATCCGGGAAATTGCAACGGCCTGACTTCCCTGACAATACCGGAAAAACAGGCCATTTGTGCCAACTGTACTCTGAACAACAGTGGCTAATCGGTCAGATTATCCACCCGCATATTTTCCCGTTCATAATGAATCGGCATCGCACGGCCATATAAATGCTCGGAATGTTTAGGCCGGTTAACCGTAAACGGGTCAGTTGAATAGGTCGGCAGCGCAATAATGCGCATGGTATCCCCTTCGATACGGGTCACCCGGTGCATGGAAAAACGCCCCTTGAACAACTGCAGATCACCGGGGCGCAGCTGTAACTGATGCACCCTGTCACTGTTGCCTGCCAGCACGTCCCTGACATCGTCAAAACACTCATCTTCCGGATGGCGGACATCCGGGGCGAATTCAAAACACCCGCCGGCTTCAGACTCCTGTACCAGAATACTCACAGTGAATTCATTACCGTCAAAATGCCAGGGGAAATAATGCCCGGAATCCATCACCGAATACGGGTTACGTCCCAGTGGATCCGCCCAGCAATATAACGGCCAGATATTCAGGCACTCGCCCACAAAGCGCAGCATTTGCGGGTCTTCATAAATGGCACGCAGGTCTGAGCTGTCTTCCAGCACATCTGAATTGATATAGCCGCTCTCACGGCGCTCAAAAAAGCGTTTCGGATGGTCTGCTGGCAGGCTCTCATCATCCGGCGTGAAATAAGGATTATGGCTCCCCTGCGACCAGAATGTTTCCGGCAGCAGGCGCTTTGCCTCTGCAGTCATCCGCTGCAGGGATTCCGGCCTGACAAAATTGCGGATCACCACACAGCCGATATCATCCAACGCTTCACGGCAGTGCGCCAGTAACGCCTGCATTTCAGGATGTTCCAACTGATCAATCGGATACCTTTGCAGATCAACAATGTCTCCCAGCTGCATACCTTCCGCCTGAATCACTGTTTGCCCGTTCATGATCTTCTAACTCCACATCAGATGTTTATGTTGCGGCAACCGGCCGCCGTTTGCATAAATATCAAACAAGCTCTTCCATAAAACAAACAAATATAATCTAATGTTAATATCGAATTTCCCGATTCTAATCAGGACCGGTAACGGCACCGGCGAGTCTTACTTAAGAGGTGTTATGAACATAGAGCACATGCGCGCCTTTCTGGAGGTGACAGCTACCGGCAGTTTCCAGCTGGCTGCAGACAAACTCTGCGTCACCCAGTCAACCATCAGTGCCAGAATTAAAGCCCTGGAAGACCGCCTTAACCGGGAACTGTTTCTGCGCCGGCGTAACGGTGCAGAACTGACCGCTGCCGGCCATCACTTCCGCCGCCATGCCCTGACGTCAGTACGGGCATGGGACCGGGCACGCCAGGAAATCGCCCTGCCCGACGACCTTAAGGCCATCGTTAATCTTGGCTTACAGCTCAATCACTGGGAGCAGATTGCTCCGCCCTGGCTCGCCTGGATGGAACAGGAAGCACCGAATGTTGCCACGCATGTACTGGCGGAATACTCCACCACTCTCATGGAGCGCCTGCGGGACCGGTTACTGGATGTCGCCATTCTTTATGACCCGCAACAGCGACCGGAGCTGACCATTGAGCCCTATATGAGTGAACCGCTGATTCTGGTCTCCACTGAGCCCCGTGAAGTGGTTCCCGGCAGAGTACCCGGTTATATATTCGTCGACTGGGGTGACAGCTTCCGGGCTCAGCACAGCCTGGCATTCGCCGATGTTCCGGTACCCAAACTCACCGTCGGCCTGAGCAGTGTCGGCTTACAGCACATTCTTAACCACGGCGGGTCAGGGTATTTTATCGCCAGCTCAGTTGAACCACTGATCCGGGAAGGCAGACTGCACAGGGTTGAAGAAGCACCGGTATTCCAGCGCCCTACCTATCTTGTGTATCAGGAATCACCCAGCGACAGTGAACTGATTGAAACGACCCTGAAGGGCCTGAAGGCGATCGCACAGACTCAGTCAGCAATATCAGACTGACAGTTCACCCTGAGCCATCCCGGTGACCTCATTACTGACACTGATCTGATTACGGCCGGCAGATTTAGCGACATACAAAGCATCATCTGCCGCCTTAATCAGCATATCCATCTGTGCAGCATGTTGCGGAAAACTGGCAATCCCGGCACTGAATGTGTAATGAACTTCAGCCTCAGATAATTGCATAGGCTGCTCCGCCACACGCCGGCGCAGCTGTTCAACTAACTGAAAAGCACCGTCTGAATCCGTATTGGGAAGAAGCAGCAGGAATTCTTCACCGCCCCAGCGCATCAGCGTATCCGATTGCCTCAGCTGCGCGGAAATACCCGCCACCAGATGTTTGAGTACCTGATCACCCACCTGATGACCATAGCTGTCGTTGATCGTTTTAAAGTGATCAAGATCGATCAGGCTGACACTGAACTGCCGCCCATAGCGCTGCGCATAACTGAGCTGCTTACGAAAATGCAGATAACCGGCCCGGCGGTTGAGCAAATCTGTCAGGTAGTCATAGCTGGCCTGCCGCCGTAACAGGACCTCCTGAGCCTTGGCAGCGCTGATATCCTGCACCATCCCCACCATCCTCAGAGGCTGTTGCTGCGCATCCCGCTCATACACCCGCCCCTGATCACGTACCCAGACGTAATCACCGGAGAAAGTCTGCAGGCGGTATTGCGCATCAAAACGGGGAATTTCACCCCGCAGATGGGCATTCATGAGATCCACAACTTCCACGCAATCATCCAGATGTATCTGCTGCTGCCACTCCCCCAGGCCAAAATGAGTCTTTTCTGCCGGAAAATTCATGATGCGTTTAAATTCAGACGATATATATACTTCGCTGGTTTGCAGGTTAATTTCCCACAAACCGTCAAGAATATCGTTCAGGGCAAAGTTACGCTGCAACCCGGTTTCAATCAGCGCTTCACGGCTGTGCAGCTGAGCGGTTATATCCCGCACACTGACCACGCCGTAGCACGCCCCCTGCCAGGCAAAAGGATGGATGCTGATTTCCAGAGACAACGGCTGAACCGCTCCCAGATACTGCACCTGACGGGTATCCGGCTCACCGGACCAGTCATAACTGAACACAGCTCCGAAAGCCTTTCCCTTCAGACTGCCAGGAACACGGTCAAGCAAACGGCACAAGGGCTGGTTCACCATCCGTATGGCCCCGTCCTTGCGGTCAATCAGACACAGGCCATCGCTGCTATGGTTCAGCATCGCAGCGTAAAACTCAGTATCCGGAAAGATATCACACACAGTAAGGGCCCTGAACATTCACAAATCACAACTTGAAGTGAAGGGTATTTAGACCATATAACTGTATAAAATTCAAACACCATTCGTCCGGCATAACTTGCCGGACGGACGTCATTGGCAAAAAAAGGAAGGGAAACTTACACTAAAGTGTTTTCGCGGCGGGCTTTTTCAATCAGCTTTTGTAATACCCGTGACACCGCCGCAAATGCAAAACTGGCGGTCACACAGGTTGATGCGCCAAAGCCGCCACTGCAATCCAGACGGGTGTTACCGTCCTGGACGGACTTCATCTGACACACGGAGCCGTCCGGCTGCGGATAGACAAGCTGCTCGGTCGAATACACGCAGTCAACCGCAAAACGGCGGCCACTCTTACTGAAATTATATTCCCGGCGCAACAGGCTGCGCACCTTAGCCGCCAGGGGATCATGATTGGTCTTACTCAGATCACAGATATCAATCCGGGTCGGGTCCATCTGCCCGCCGGCCCCCCCCACGGTAATAACCCCCAGTTTACGGCGTTTACAGTGTGCGATCAGGGCGGCTTTTTCTTTCACGCTGTCAATCGCATCGATCACGTAATCAAACTGTTCACCGATCAGTTCAGGAATGTTCTCCCGGGTAATAAAATCATCCACTTCAGTGACTTCGCAGGCCGGATTGATCGCTTTAAGCCGTTGCGCCATCACTTCAACTTTGGATTCTCCAACCGTATCGGTGAGCGCATGGATCTGGCGGTTAACATTAGTAATACAAATATCATCCAGATCAATCAGCGTGATCTTTGCGACACCGGAACGGACCAGCGCCTCAGCAACCCAGGAACCAACGCCGCCAATTCCGATTACACAGATATTTACCCGCTGAAACAACCGCAACCCTGCCGCACCATACAACCGCTCAATGCCGCCAAATCGCGGATCCGTCTGATTTGTCACGCCGTCAATTCCCCTGCTAAAACTCTTCGTCCGTCAGCTCAGTCAGCACGACTTCGCCACACCGGTTGCACTTACCCTCAATGAATACAATGCCTTTAAATTCATATTCTAGCGGGGTATTCATTCCCAGGTTTTCCTGTAAACACTGATCACACCAGGTTTGCTCCAGAAACGCCTGCCGTTCCTGTTCATCCCGGGCCATAAAGTCCCGTTCAATCCGTTCATCACTCATGGGAGTTCCTTACTGCTTTTCACGTGCTATTTCTTTATTTCAGGCCAGGCTAATAATTCCGGCTCGGCCCACTGGGCAGGCCAGCCTTCCTGCCGCCACTGCGATTCTTCCGGCAGGCAGCTGTAACGGTAAGGTTTCCCGTCCAGTTCAAACCCCAGATACCAGGCATGCAAAAAGCCCCGTTCAGCTGCTGTACCTGAGTAACGGCTATCTCCCAGAATCGGCGCACCGATACTTTTTAACGCGACCCGTAGCTGATGGGTTTTACCTGTGACTGGCCGGAGTAAAAAAATCCGCAGGCCGTCCCCCAGTCCATGGCTGAAAAACTGCGTTCTGGCAGGATTCTCAGCAGTGGGCGCCAGCTTCCAGCTCCCCCGGCGGGCCTTCAGCATATCGCCACTGATCAGCCCCTGCTTCTTTTTCGGCTTTGCCTGACTGAGCGCCATATAAAACTTTACCATGCGCCGCTCAGCAAACTGCCGCCCCAACTCGGCGGCCACCGCCTTACGCTTAGCCAGCAATAACAACCCTGATGTCATCCGGTCAAGCCGGTGCACCAGATACAATGCAGGTAATTGCAATTGAGTCTGCAACAGCATAACCAGCCCGGCATCCTGATCATCTTTGTGGACCGAGATTCCGGGAGGCTTATTAATTAACAGAAAATCATCCGTCTGGGCGACGATACGGATGTCAGCCAGGCAGGTTTCGTTTGGCAGAATGTCGGGCATCAGATCAGCGGTTATCCGAAAAAAGAGAAATATAGACTTCTACTGTGCGTTCCCGCCAGTAACGGCCATTAAGACGGCCAATAGCCCAGTGCGCTTCTGCATGAGTAGCAGCAATGGTCACCCAGGCGCTGGCATGATCCCGATGTTCGCTGGTGTAAATCTCAAGATCCAGCACGTCCACATAACCTTTCAGAAATTCCCTGATGTCATCAGCAGAAACGTCATGGGGTAACTTTTCAAGAATAATTTTCACAGCCCCTCCTGGTATGTTTGCTAACACACAGTATAGCGACTACCAGCCAAGCACCTGTTTTACGAAAGGTATGGTGACTTTGCGCTGCGCACTCAGAGAGGCATTATCCAACTGGTCCAGAAGGTCAAATAAATCCTGCATACTGCGGCTGGCACGGTGAATCAGGAAACGGGCAACTTCTTCAGACAGCTCGAATCCACGGCTCTGTGCGCGCACCTGCAGTGCGATTACTTTGCCGTCATCATCCAGCCCCTGAACCTGAAAGACCATTCCCCAGGTAAACCGCGAAGCCAGATCAGGCAACTGAATCCCCAGCTGGCGCGGCGGCCGGTCGGCGGCAACCACCAGAAAGTTGTTTTCACTGCGGATACGGTTAAAGAAATGAAACAGCGCTTCTTCCCATTCCCGGTTGCCAGCAATGGCCTGAAGGTTATCCAGACACACCAGATCCAGATGCTCCATACCGTCCAGCACGCCCGGCCCCAGGTCTGTCAGCTCATCCAGTGGCAGATACACCGCAGTACGGCCGGCAGGATCACTGGCGTGGCAGGCCCCCTGCAACAGGTGCGAACAGCCGACGCCGGGCGTTCCCCAGAGGTACAGGAAGATGTCACCTTCCCCGATCGCCACCTGTGCCAGGCAGTTACAGACAAGCTCATTACCCCGGCTCAGATAGGTATCGAACCTGGCATCATCACGTAATGCAATGCCTAAGGGTAATTGAATAGGTACAGGGTTATTCATGCATTCAACAATCGGAGCTGGCAAATCCAGTTATATCAGATCGGACCTGACAGGCCTGCCGGTGAAATACTATCCAGCAATCACTAAATTCCGGACCGGCCTGTCAAAAAATTTCGCGTATCTTACTACGCCTCGAAACGCAAAAAAAGGTGCCAGTTCAATCCCCGGCAAGATCCTTGCGACTATCGGTGACACTGGCTGCACTTCCGGGAGGATCTTCAGCCGTTTTAGCCTCACCATAGAGACTGCTGCGCTGATATCCGTCATGCAGATGCCGCAACAGAACCATAATCACTGCCGCCACCGGCAGCGCTATCAGAATACCGACAAAACCGAATAACTGACCACCGGCCATAATGGCAAAAATAACCGCCACCGGGTGCAGACCGATCCGGTCCCCGACCAGTAACGGTGTCAGCACCATACCTTCGAGCATCTGGCCAATTATAAATACCAGCCCGACCCAGGCCAGTATTGTAGGGTCATTGAACTGCAGCATCGCTGCAATAATCGCCGCCACGATACCGATAATAAACCCCATATACGGCACAATACTGGCCAGCCCGGCAATCATTCCCACCAGCAGCGCCAGATCAAGCCCCACCAGCCAAAGACCAATTGCATAAATTGCGCCCAGCGCAGTCATTACCAGCAACTGCCCCTTAACAAAAGCCCCGAGTACCTCATCACACTCACTGGCCCACAGGCTGACTTTGGGCTCAACATTACGGGGTAGCAGGTGGCTGATTTTATCTATCATGACGTCCCAGTCACGCAACAGATAGAACATCACCACCGGAATCAGCACAAGATTCGCCAGCCAGGCAGCAACCGCCATACCGGACTGTCCGATACTGTTCATCACATCTTTCAGCACATTACCGGTCTGTTGCCAGTTGCCGCTCAGAATCTGACGGACACTCTGCCAGTCGAAACTGGCCAGCGAAATCCCCAGGTTCACTTCCATCCAGGGAACGACTTTTGTCTCAACTAAGGTAATTACCGCCGGAATGGTCTTCACCATGACCTGAATCTGATGCCCCAGCTTCGGCAACAGTAATAACAGCAGGACCATCACCAGCGCACTGATAAGACCGAATACAATTATGACCGCACCGGTGCGGGACATACCTTTATCTTCCAGCCGGTCAGCCAGCGGATCGAACATATACGCCAACAGCGCTGCTACCATAAAAGGTGAAAGAATCGGCTGGAGCAGATACACCAGCCCGCCAGCCACCGCCAGCACGCAGATAAACATCCAGCGCTGTGAATCAGTCAGTTGCATTTTATTGTCATTCCTTTATCAACAGTCGGTTACTGCCAGCGATAATACAGCGGCCCTGCCGCCTGTGTGGAAGGCAGAACAGAATCAGACTGGATACGCGGATTCAGCCGGATAGCTTCCACCAGCGCCGGCACGCCGCCCTGCACTTTTACCCTCAGGGTTACCCGGTCGTTTTCCAGCTGCGCAGGTAAAACCTTTTCAACAGGTTGCAGTTCACGCATATATGTCAGTAACTGCAGGTAATCATCAATCGAATCGAGTTTGCTGATTTCCAGCACGATACCCTCTTCAACGTAGGTGTTCTCAACCACAGCCGTTGCGCCCAATAGCTGATCGGCAACAGAATCCACCACTGTCTTGAGTTGCTCACCCAGATTGCCTGTCGGCGCAAAATTCTGGTTCCGCCCCTGATACGTCAATTGCCAGCGGGTTTGCCAGGCACCACTGGCCTGGCGCTGCAGCCGTCCTACCAGAACCGCATCGGCACGGTAACGGGAGGAAGCCCGGCTCACCGGCTCCTGAAACGCCCCCCAGATATCACCTGGTGTCACCGCCTGCTGATCATCCAGGTCCAGTAACGGCAGCAATACAGGGAGGGCCCGTAACTGTGCCAGCCCCTGCAGCTCCGTCACTATTTCACTTTCTGCTGCAACAAAGTCCCGGGGACGCTCCGGGCCTTCTGCCACCAGCCATACCAGCACTCCCGGACGGCCGGAACCGGCTGCGGACAAGCCGGCTTCATTCAGCAACCGGCTGACCGCCTGCTCATCAAATGCCAGCGTTAACCGCAGCCCCAGCACTTCCCGGCCATCACCTGCTGCCACCGGAATCTGAGTCGACTCATAAGAGAACCCCTGTAAATAGGCCGCCGGTGCCTGAAGGGCTTCACTGACCCGTGCATTTCCGGCCACCTGGCTGCGCCCGGAAACTTTAACCAGCACCCCCTGCAGCGCTTCACTCAGTTGGGCATCTGTCGGCTGGGCCAGTTGCTCAGGCACCAGCAACTCGGAACGGTAAAGATTACCGACCACCGCCGCCTGTGCGAAGCCGGTCACCAACAGCAATAAAGTCAGCACGGCACTGCTAAAAAAACCTTTCATGAACAAAATTCATCCTTAACCTGACGCCCGCGCCCGGCAGATAATGATTAAAAATAAGTACCAAAAAAATAGGCCTCAAACTCTACCACACATAGCTCCCCTTAAAGCAACCTGATAGAATACCGCCACATTTTTTCAGTAACCTCCTAGAATGGGTTTTCACACACTATGTCTACCACTGACAATACCTCTATCAGCTACAAAGATGCCGGCGTTGATATCGACGCAGGTAACGCCCTGGTTGACCGCATTAAGGGCGTTGCAAAACGCACAGCCCGACCTGAAGTAATGGGTGGCCTGGGCGGCTTCGGAGCCCTGTGTGAAATCCCGGCTGGCTACAAGCAGCCAGTACTGGTTTCCGGCACCGACGGTGTTGGCACCAAACTGCGTCTGGCGATGGATCTGAACAAGCATGACACCATCGGTATCGATCTGGTAGCCATGTGTGTTAACGACCTGGTTGTTGCCGGTGCTGAGCCCCTGTTCTTCCTGGACTACTATGCCACCGGTAAGCTGAACATAGACATAGCAGCTGACGTCGTTGCCGGCATCGGCAAAGGCTGCGAACTGGCCGGCGCTGCACTGGTTGGCGGCGAAACCGCTGAAATGCCAGGTATGTATGAAGGCGAAGATTACGATCTGGCCGGTTTCTGCACCGGTGTGGTTGAAAAGTCTGAAATCATCGACGGTTCAAAGGTAAGCATCGGCGATGCCATTATCGGCCTGCCATCTTCCGGCCCGCACTCAAACGGTTATTCGCTGATCCGTAAGATCATCGAAGTCCGCGGTGCTGACCTGACTGGCGAAGTGGACGGCAAGCCGCTGACCGAAGCCCTGTTGGAACCTACCCGTATTTATGTGAAGCCATTACTGGAACTGATCAAAAAGAGCCAGGTCAACGCCCTGTCTCACATTACCGGTGGCGGCCTGCTGGAAAACATTCCGCGGGTTCTGCCGGAAAGCGCCAAAGCGGTTATCGACACTCAGTCATGGAACATGCCTGAAGTCTTCCGCTGGATTCAGCAACTGGGCAACGTTGAAAACCGTGAAATGTACCGCACCCTGAACTGCGGTGTGGGCATGGTTGTGGTGGTACCGGCCGACCAGGCCGACGCCGCACTGCAAGTTCTGCAGGATGCCGGTGAAAGCCCATGGGTAATCGGTCACATTGCCGCCGCTAACGCTGAAGAAGAGCAGGTTGAACTGCTGGGTGTGGAAGCGTAATCAATGACGAGCCCTGCACCGGCTGCACAAAAGCGAATCGTTGTCCTGATCTCGGGCAGCGGTTCAAATCTGCAAGCCATCATTGATGCCGTTAATGCCGACCGCATTAACGGCAAAATCGAGATGGTCATCAGCAATAAGGCTGACGCCTACGGTCTCGAACGGGCCCGGCAGGCAAGTATTCCCGGTTGTGTCATCCGCCATACTGACTACAGTGACCGCGACAGCTTTGATCAGGCACTGATTGCCGAAATCGACAGCCACGCACCTGATCTGGTTATTCTGGCTGGCTTCATGCGTATCTTTACGCCGGAATTCGTCAACCGCTATTCCGACCGGATGCTGAATATTCACCCGTCTTTGCTGCCCAAGTACAAAGGCCTGAATACCCATCAGCGCGCCATTGATGACGGTGAAGCCCGCCACGGCTGTACTGTGCACTTTGTCACAGAAGAGCTGGATGGCGGACCACTGGCCGTTCAGGCTACCGTAGATATTCTGCCAGACGACACTGCCGACAGCCTGCAACAGCGGGTCCACACTCAGGAACATAATATTTACCCTCTGGCCGTTGAATGGTTCTGTAATGACCGCCTGCAACTTGTTTCAGGACAGGTTCAGCTCGACGGCTCCAGGCTGGACAGTCAGGGTTATCAGTTCACGGAGTAAATATGCCTCTGAGCATTCGCCATACCATCCGGCAAACCGCCGCCCTTTGCCTGCTGCTACTGCCCGCTTCAGCGGTGCAGAGCGCCGGTATACCGGTTGAGCCCTACAAGGCCGTCTACGCCTCTGAATGGGATCTCGGCTTTTCACTCAGCGGAGAAGCTGTCCGGCAACTGCAACAGATGGAAAGCGGCTGGCAACTGAGCCTGAATGCCAGCGCCATGGTCGCCAGCCTGAGCGAAAGCAGCAAGCTTCGCTTCACCCCGGAAGGTGTTGAACCCCGCAGCTACAGCTACCAGCGCAAAGTACTGGGCAAAAAGACCCGTGAAGCACTGAGCTTTGACTGGCAAAACCATCAGGCCAGCAGTCAGATCACTGATGACCCCTGGCAGCTGGACATTCCGGCCGGAGCGCTGGATAAGCTGAGTTACCAGCTGCAGTTACGCCTTGACCTGATCAGCGGCCATGAAACGCTGGAATATAAGATAGCCGACGACGGCAAACTGAAAACCTATCGCTTTATACGGGAAGGCGAAGAAGAGGTCACCACTGAACTGGGCACGTTCAACGCTGTAAAACTGCGTCGTGACCGCGGCACAAACAGCAAACGGCAAACCTGGATCTGGTTCGCCCCGGAACTTAACTACCAGTTAGTTAAGTTGCTGCAAAGCGAAAAGGACGGCAAACGTTACTCTCTGGTACTTAAAGAACTGAAGTAATACGGCCTGCCAGTATATTTACCCTAAACGACATCCGCTAAGACTATGACCGACTACCATACCTACGCCGAAACCCTGTACCAGCAACTGCTGAACATGGAAGCCAATGCCAGCGGCGAACAACTGTTTACCTACAGCTATCTGCTGGGCCACATCAGCCTGATCAGCAGCGCACAAGGCAGCACTTCTGAAGAATTTATAAACGGTGTTGAGCAAAGCCTTGAAGACGCCTTTAAAGTTGATCATCTGGAAGATGCAGACAAAGCCGATATTCTCAGCGTCTGGCAGCAACTGAACCCCGCCGGCTGAGCGGTCATCGCAGGCAGTCCCGGACTGTATCAGGGTTGCCAGCGGTATTCAGACAGCTTTACCCGCCCATTCAGCACCACCACGCCCTCTTCCTGCAAACGGCCCACCTGGCGGTCGTAGCCCTCGCTGCCCACCGGCAGAGAAATTTTCCCCTGAGCATTGATCACCCGGTGCCAGGGCAGCCTGGAGCCTTCCGGCAACTGCCCCAGACAGCGCCCGACCATTCTGGATTTCCCGGCCAGCCCGGCCAGCTCAGCCACCTGACCATAGGTAACCACCTTACCCGACGGAATCTGTCCCAGCACCTGCCAGATACGCTGATGCATTTCATTTACAGCCATTCTTCTGCTCGCTCTGCCGCACTTTAAATCCGCATCATACTGAGTGGCAGACAATCACGACAACACCACATCGTTAAAATCCCCCCCACAGATCCGGAAAACCTATATTTATCATAAATAGTACGGGCTTTTATTTACTTTCATGCGTATAATACTGCCTCTTTCGAAAACTCCCCCGGTGTTACCTGATATGTCCGATACCCCAGTCGCCTTTAGCGATCTTGATCTACCTGCTGCCGTCCTTAAATCTATTACCGAACTCGGTTACGAAACGCCGTCGCCGATTCAAGCCAGCTGTATCCCTCTCTTACAGTCCGGCAAGGACGTACTGGGTATGGCGCAAACGGGGACAGGTAAAACCGCTGCTTTTGCACTGCCACTGCTTAGCCGTATCGACTTATCAGTCAGCAAGCCTCAGGTACTGGTGCTGGCACCGACCCGTGAACTGGCTGTACAGGTTGCAGAAGCATTCCAGGCATATGCGCGCCATATTCCCGGCTTCCACGTACTGCCAATTTACGGTGGCCAGAACTATAACATCCAGCTGAAGCAGCTGCGCCGTGGCCCACACGTTGTGGTTGGTACCCCGGGCCGTATCATGGATCACCTTGACCGTGGCACCCTGAAACTGGATACCCTGAAAGCCATGGTACTGGATGAAGCCGACGAAATGCTGCGCATGGGCTTCATTGACGATGTTGAAACCATCATGGCAAAAACACCGGCAAGTCGCCAGACCGCACTGTTCTCAGCAACAATGCCGGAACAGATCCGCCGCATTACCAAGCGCTATATGAACGATCCTCAGGAAGTGAAGATCGCCTCAAAAACTACCACCATGGAAAATATCGAGCAGAAATGCTGGATTGTTTCCGGGGTGAACAAGCTGGACGCACTGGCCCGGATTCTGGAAACCGATGAGTACGGCGGCGTGATCATTTTCGCCCGTACCAAGACGGCCACCACCGAACTGGCAGAGAAACTGGAAGCCCGCGGTTACGCGGCTGCAGCCCTGAACGGTGACATGAACCAGCAGTTACGTGAACGTACCGTACAGCGTCTGAAAGACGCCAAACTGGACATTCTGGTCGCCACTGATGTTGCTGCCCGTGGTCTGGACGTTGAGCGTGTTGGCCTGGTTGTTAACTATGACATCCCTTACGACACCGAAGCCTATGTACACCGTATTGGCCGTACTGGCCGTGCCGGCCGCGAAGGTAAAGCGATCCTGTTCGTTGCACCGCGCGAGCGTCGCCTGCTGAAGCAGATCGAACGGGCTACCCGCCAGCCAATTCAGACAATGGACCTGCCATCCCGCGACATGGTTCAGAACAAGCGTCTGGAATCATTCCGTGAACAGATTGCCAACATCTTCAGCAATGAAGACATGGCCGTTTACCGTGAACTGGTTGACCAGCTGGCATCTGATACCGAACTGGAAACCCTGGATCTGGCCTCTGCCCTGCTGTACATGGCACAAAAAGAAAAGCCGCTGATCCTGCCACCGGAACCGGAACCACGTGCTCGTCGTGAGCGTAGTGAACGCGGTGAACGCGGTGAACGTCCTGAGCGTGACGGAAAGCGCCGTGAGCGCATGCCAAGCGCAGATATGGATGTTTACCGTCTGGATGTAGGCCGTAATGACGGTGTACAGGTGAAAAACATCGTTGGCGCAATCGCCAATGAAGCTGATATTAACAGCCGCCATATCGGTGATATCCGCCTGAACGATGACTTCAGTACCGTTCAGCTGCCGAAAGGCATGCCGGCCGAAACACTGTCGCATCTGCAGAATGTTTACATCTGCCGCAAGAAAACCAATATCACACTGTTCGAAGGTGAGCTGCCGGCACGTGCGCCACGCAAACCACGTTCAAGCAAGCCACGTCACAACGACAAGAGCCGCCCGCGCCGTCGTGACGACCGCGGCGAGTAAGATAAAGATTAAAAAAGCCCTGTATATACAGGGCTTTTTTTTGCCTTTTAAATCTGCCTTATAAACAATGACTGAAACTATTTCGCCAGCAGCTTACCCGCAGACTCAGGTGCCTGCCGGTAATGACGTACAATCCATTCATCCAGTTCACTGGCAGACTGGGGTGATGCAATCAGATACCCCTGCACCAGATCACAGTCCCGCTGCGACAGAAAACTGAGCTGCGCAGCATTCTCAACCCCTTCAGCCACCACCTCAATCCCCAGCTGCGCCGCCATCGCAATGATCGCCGAAATAATCTTGCCATCACTGGGGTTCTTCGGCACATCACGGATAAAAGAGCGGTCAACTTTCAGAGCATCCACCGGCAGGCGCTTAAGGTAACTCAGCGAAGAATACCCCGTACCGAAATCATCTATACTGATGCGAATCCCCATGTCACGCAGCTTTTCCAAAACTTCCGCGACCTGATCAAGATGCTGAATCACATAGCTTTCGGTAATTTCCAGCTCCAGATGGTGAGCCGGCAAACCGGTTTCTTCGAGTACCTCCTTAACCGTCCCGAGCCAGTTACCGTTGATGATCTGTAAGCCGGAAATATTCACCGCCACACGCATTGTCAATCCCTGATCCAGCCAGCATCGCATTTGCCTGCAGGCCTGTTGCAAAACCCACTTACCCAGCGGAATGATCAGCCCGCTGTCCTCTGCCAGCGGTATGAACTGATCCGGCTCCACCAACTGACCATCTTCTTTTTGCCAGCGAACCAGTGCTTCTATACTGTCCAGCCGGCCACTGGATAGCCGTACCTGAGGCTGGTAATGCAGCCGTAACTGGGCGGTATCAATGGCATGACGAAGGCTGCGTTCCAGCGAATAATTGGCATAGGTCCGGACACTCAGCTCCGGCAAGTACAGCACCGCCTGATTACGGCCAGATTCTTTGGCATGGTACATCGCGATATCGGCATGCTTAACTAACTGATCCGCGTCACTGCCGTGCTCAGGAAAAACACTCATACCGATACTGCAATGCACATTTACCCGGTGAGACTCCAGCTGAACCGGCAAAGCCAGTGACTGCATGATTTTCCCGGCAAGAATACCCAGGGTATCCTGTTCGTCCAGATCCTCCACAATCACAACAAACTCATCCCCGCCCAGCCGCGCAACAGTGTCAGACTGGCGAATGCTGTCCTGCAGACGTTTCGCTACCAACTCCAGCAGCAAATCCCCGACCGGGTGCCCCAGGGTATCGTTTATATATTTAAAACGGTCAAGGTCCAGAAACATCAGCCCTATCTGGCGCTTAAAACGTCTGGCGCGCTGAATCGATTGTTGCAAACGGTCATTAAACAACACCCGGTTCGGCAACCCGGTCACCGCATCAAAATGGGCCAGATACTGAATTCGCTCTTCATCCGCCTTCTTTTCCGTGATATCTGTAAACACACTGATGTAATGCTGCACTTTGCCACTGCTGTCGCAGATCCGCTCAATGCTCTGTAACGCCGGAAAGACAGAACCGTCTTTACGCTGATTCCATAACTCCCCCTGCCAGCGCCCCTGCTTATTTAGCACCTGACGTAAATGAAACACAAAATGATGATCATGATGGGCACGGCTGTAGAGAAACTCCGGCCGCTTGTCCAGCACATCCGTTTCTGAAAAACCGGACATTTGAGTAAATGCCCGGTTCACCCGGATAATACAGCCGCTGGCATCCGCAATGATGATGCCTTCCTGAGTATTTTCAAACACCAGAGACGTGAGCCTCAGCTGCCGCTCTGCTTCCAGCTCCTGCAATTCAGAACTGGCCCGGCTGGCTGCTACCTGCAACAACGAAAGCACAGCCTGCTCATTGAGCATAGGTTTCTGATCCAGCATCACAATCAGACCACTGCATTTACCTTCCGAGCTGAACATCGGAATGCCGGCGTAGCTTTCCACATCCATCTGCTGCAAAACCTCCACATCAGGAAAATGCAGCAGCAGATCCCGGGCATAAAAACAGACATGGTTTTCAATTACCTTCTGACAGGGGGTATCCGCCATATAATAATAAAAGTCCTTAACAATTTTCCCCTTAGCAATGAGGCATAAACTGTCTACCCGCCCCGGCTCCGTTTTACTGATGACGCCAATCAGCACATACGCCACATTAAATGTTTCTGCCAGCAAGCCGGCCAGCGCATTAAAATAGTCATTACCGTGCTGCCCGGTCACCTGACGGGCAAATCCCTGGAAAAACAAATCCGACAAATGCCGGTCGGTAATATCCTGCAGCGTACCGTGTACCGTTTCCGCAGTGACTTTACCCTGACATTTCACATAGCGTACCGCCCCATCCGCACCAGCTACCCGGAACTGACAGTCAAGCGCATTCTGATAACGTAACGTTGTGTAAAAGTAGTTTTCGACCCGCAGACGGTCATCGCCGTGAATGGTATTCAGAAACTGTTTGTAACAATCACCGGTACCCGCTGGCTCAACCCCCAGTATGCGGTGCATTTCATCACTGCAGGTCATCACCCGGTCAGTCACCGATAACTGCCATGAACCGATTGCCGCTATCTGCTGGGAATGCAGCAGGTTCTGCTCACTCTCGCGCAGGGCAGCTTCAATCTGACGGCGCCGGCTAACCTCCCTTCTGAGGCGGGTATTCCAGAGTAAAACAGCAAGGAAAACGCAGCCGGTCAGGCCCGCTATGATAAACAGATAACCGCTCAGCGCATCCCAGTGAATATGCCAGGACGGCGACGGAAGAACAGATGGCGGGGCATCATTCTGACCAGGCTCAGCTGACTCCGCTGCCACTGAGTGTCGCACATCAGAATCAGCTTCTGCCCCGGTGGTAACATGTGCCTGCGCCGGTTGCTGACTGAGCATCCCGCAACAAAGCATTATCCGTATAAGCCGCCACACTACTGCCATACCTACCGCCCATAGTCATATGACTGTCCCGGAGAATCAGGAAACAGTCCGGCTGCCAGTAAACTGAAAGACAGGCATTAAATATCCCACAGAGAACATACAACCTTGAGCCTGGTCTGCATGCTTCGCATTGCCATGCAGAAATCCATTTCAGTAACCCGAAGGTTACAATAAACAACCATAGCTCATAATTATCAGCCTGTTAGCCTGAAGCGGTGTTTTACTGCCTAAAATATGAGATCAGTCCCCGCTCTGGTCCAGCAGCAGTTCAGCATTAAAGCCCATAATAAGACTGCCCCAGCGCTTACCCTTCACATACACCGGGAACGATAAATCATTCAGTACTTCCCCGGTATCACGGATAAACGTCTGCAACAGGAAATTCGAGTCATGAGTAGCCCGGCGCTGCTCTGCCCGGGAAGCAAAGAAAATCCGGCGATGACGACTCTGCAGATTGTCTGTCTCAAAGTGACCGGTCAGTGGCTTGGACACCTTCCCATGATGCGCCGGCGCATAGCCCTGACTGTTCACGCCAATGGCGTAGATGACATCCGGTAACTCATCAAGAAAACCATCCATCACAGGCTGGAGCCGTTTTTCATACATATCGGTGTAACTCAGATCAAATTTGGCCGGCTCCTGCCCATTGTTGAGCCGCCGATACTGCTGATCAAATACATTCAGCCCTTCATCTGCCATCGCCTCCAGCGCGGTTTGTAAGTCATGGCTCCAGCGTTTTCCGGCATCGATGATGGTTTCAAAGCTGCCATAGCCAATTTTAAACCGTGACAGGAGCTCCTGAGTATCCTCTGTCGCAGACTCCAGATCCCCCGAATATTCCTTTGAAGACTCCATCCCTTCACGGATGTCGCAGCTGACCTCAGCAATTTTTTCTACCTTCTCATGGGCATCCCGGTTCACGTGGGACAGCTGATCCAGACTGCTGCTGATATTGCCAAGCTGACCGTTTACCTCTTCAAAATCGTTCACCAGACGCTGAAAATGCTGACTGGTATTACCGATAAAGCTCTCAGCATGCTCAATATTCTCAAGAATGTCTTCGGCCCCTTTCTGGGTCTGCCCCATCAGCCGGGCCATTTGCGAAATATTTTCATCAATGGCATCGGTGGCCTGATTAACCTGCTGCGAAAGCCCCCGTACTTCGTCGGCAACCACTGCAAACCCCCGTCCGGCCTCACCGGCCCGGGCCGCCTCAATAGAAGCATTCAGCGCCAGGAGATTGGTCTGCTCCGAAAACTGTTTAACCATCACCAGAATTTCAGTGATATTGTTTGAGCTGGCATTCAGTTGCTGCAACGTGGACTGAAAGCCCTGAGAAAGCTCCGTAATACTGTGAACCTGGTCCAGAACCCCGGTCAGCTCTGCCGAAGACTGGCGAATCTCTTCCAGATTACTGGCGGTAAATTCTGAAATATTCAGGGTATTTTTTGCCACTTCATCAATCGCTACCGTTGATTCAGCACTCGCCTCCAGTACCTGCTGCGCCTGAGTCTGCTGAATACTGGTTGCTTCATAAGCTGACAGTAGCACCTGCTGCAACCGGGTCGCACTCAGGGCTACGTTGACGCTCTTATGCCGGGTATTGGAAATTATTCGCTTCAGGCTGTCCGAGAAACCGTTGTAATCACTGGCCATCTGGGAAATTTCATCATGGGTAAATGCCGGTAGGCGGGCAGATATATCGCCATCCTGATTACGGATAGCACTGAGCACCACGATCATTTCCTTAATCGGACGAAGAAACAGGTGACGCATAAAAAACACTGAAAACACCGCCGCAAACACCGTAAAACCAACAATGCCCCAGATCACCAGCAACATGTCATTCAGTAAAACTTCCGCCTCGACAGGTAATACCTGCTGCTGCAGCCCGGAGATGTAGTAGACAACGAACAGACAAAGCAGAACGGCGGGAGATATCAGAAACAGGACGTTTCCGATAATTTTTCGGGTGAGGGTAAAAAAACAGTTTCGTTCGACAGCATCATACAGATTCATAGATATCAGTTCACAAACAGACCATGGAATGTTCACTGATCATGACAGCTAACGCTGCTGTACTGGTATTTTCAGGGCAGAACCAGTGTCGCGCCCTGTTGCTTCAACCAGTTTTGCCAGCGTTTATAATCCGGGCAATACCGGGACACCAGCGACCAGAATGCAGCAGAATGATTCATATGCTTTAAGTGAGCCAATTCGTGAATTACCACGTAATCAATCACCTCATCCGGGGCCATAATCAGCAGCCAGTTAAACCGTACTTCAGCCCTTGAGTCGCAACAACCCCACTTTCGTCGAAAGCTTTTAACCTTGATTGATGCAGGAAAAAGTGCCATACGCGCTGACCATTCGGCCACTCTTTCGTCGAAGATCGCCACGGCCTGTTGCCTGAGCCACGTTTCGAGTAATTGCCGGCAAGCGTCTTCCCGGCTCTTACGCACCCGGCGGGAAACCTGAAGAGTAACGACACCGTCAGAAAAGCTGACTTCGCTTTGATCTGCATCAGATAAAACCTGCAAAGGATACGCGCTGCCACGGTATAAAACCTGGCTGGCTTCAGTAATCTCAGCTTTATGGGCCTCAATCAGCTGTAACTGACGCTGCAGCTCTGCATGACGTGTTTCAATCCAGCCCCGGCGCGATGCGACAAAGCTATCAATCCACTGCTGACTGATATGACCGGGCGCAAGCACACGTACCCCTTCCGGGCGCACCTGAATTTCCACTGTTTTACGCCGGTTGCTGCGCCGTAACTGATAATCCAAACCGCCTGTCTCCGGTAACCTCTGTTGATAATGGCAGGAAATTGTACCTCTTTTACCGCGGGCACCACATATTGACAGAAAAACTTTTACCGTCGACTTTCCAGATAGCCGGAAAGCTTCGTGAGCAAAAACAAAGGTTAACTGCATATTTTCGTAGCATAGCCCGACCAAAGAGCTGCTTTTCTGCCTCAAAGCGGGTAACAGATCTTTGCAGTCAGCCCGGTAGCTGGTGCATAATTAGCCAGTTACGCAATACCTTCAGAATAAGTACACCCTGTGAGACAGCCATGAAGCGACCGACAAAAGCCGAAATACGCGCACAGCTTGCACAGCACACCCAGGCGTTCCTAAGCCAGGGCGGTGTGGTGAGTGAGGTAAACAGCGGTGCATCCGGGCTGATTGACGGCGCCTATAACACCCGTAACTTCAATTTTACGGAGCCTCGCCAGGAACGTACGCCGCTGACAAATGTGATGGCCACAATGGACGCCCGCCGCTCTCAGAAACAGGCAGCAACAACTGTACACCGCCCCCGCAATCGCAAGAAAGTCATTTATGATGATTTTGGCGAACCGCTGCGGGTGATCTGGACCGACGAATAAGCCTACTGCAAAGACTTAAAACCAGCGGTAAAGCCCATCAGGGATACCGGAAAAAAAACCTGCTCACCATTATTAATATCAACAAAGGCGACAACCCCCTGCCGGCCTTTCTTCAGCTCAGACAGTAATCGGTCATCCAGAATCATGTCTCCGCGGCACCGCTGTGAATTACACTGATAACCGACACTGATAGCGGCATTGTCATCGGTTTTAAACAGCAGCATCTCTTTTGGATCCAGTACCGGGGGTAAATGAAAGATCACCAGCGCTTCTTTTGTTTCCAGATGATAACCAACCTGTGTGATCATCAGAGTGCTGTCACTGTTGACCCGCTGCAGCCGCTGCAGGATATAACAGGACTCCCGGCCATCAGGCATAGGCTCACACTGCCCCAGCCAGTCTCTGAAGGTTTTTCCGTCAACCTCTCCTGCCCGGACATTCACAGCCGACAACGTCAGCCCCAGACATACCGTCAACAGCAACACTTGCGCCATTCCTGATCTAAGCATCACACCACCCTGGTAAGTTATTCAGATACCTCTATTGTAGCCTTATTCAAACACAAACCGGTACGCCTGACAGGTTTTATTACTGGCCGCTGGAAGACTGACGGGATAAAACCTGTTCACAGATATAATCTCCGATTGGGATTGCGGACGTTGCCGCCGGAGACGGCGCATTGCACACATGGAGGCTGCGGGGGCTGTCTGCAAACAGAAAATCATGTACCAGATCACCGTTAGACATCACTGCCTGAGCACGAATACCCGCCGGATAAGGCTGCAAGTCTGCTACGCTGATTTGCGGGCAGTATTTTTGCACCAGCCTCAGATAACCGGGCTTCCACAGAGAGTTTTTCGTTTCCACCAAACCGGTACGGAAATGCTTCTTAAGCACCCGCCAGAAACCGCCGAAGCAAACCATGTCTGCGACATCCCGGAGGCTGAAATTGATCCGGCCATAGCCCTCACGTTTCCAGCCCTGCACCGCATTTGGGCCAACGGTAATCGTACCATTAATCATCCGGGTCAGGTGTACCCCGAGAAACGGCAGATCAGGATCAGGAATCGGGTAGATCAGATGTTTGACGACATCGTTATACTGTTCCGGCAACTGGTAATACTCCCCCCGGAACGGAATGATCTGAAAATTAGTGTCGATGCCCAGCATCCGGGTCGTCCGGTCTGCCATCAGGCCGGAACAGGCGACCAGAAATTCACCGTCAAAAGTGACCGTCTGCCCATTGTGCTTCGCCGTTGCCCGGACATATTCCGGGGTTTCCTCCAGCGCTGTCACTTCATGGGATAAACGTATATGCCCGCCCAGCGCCTCAAAGCGCGCAGCCATACGGGCAGTGACAAGGCGGTAATCAACGATTGCCGTATCATTCACCAGAATCGCCCCCAGGCCGACAACATTCGGCTCCTCAGCTTTTAACTGAGCGGCATCCAGTAACTCCACATCAATACCATTATCATGACAGCGGCTGTAGAGCGCCTGCATCCGTTCCACTTCCAGTGGCGTCGTGGCAACCAGCAGCTTACCGCACTGCTGAAAGGGGATATCATTCTCCCGGCAGAATGCCAGAGTCGCCGCAACGCCAGCCTTGCAGAATTTTGCCTTCAGGCTGCCGGGGGCATAATAGACCCCGGCATGCACCACACCACTGTTATGGCCAGTCTGATGCTGCGAGAACGCAGATTCTTTTTCCAGCAACACTATTTTCTTTTCCGGAAAGCGCTGCTGCAGTTGCCAGGCGGTGGATACTCCGACGATGCCACCACCAATCACAAGATAATCGTATTTCATCTGTTTCTCTGCTTATAACACGCGGTTACTGGTAAAAATGGCCACGCTGACGCAGCAGCTCGCGGCTCAGCTCAGGGTGGGCGACAAACTTGTCCCGGCCGTGCAGCCAGCAATGATTCTGCACCACCAGCATTGAACCAACCGGCAACGGCACTCTGATAAAATTCGGATCAGCTTCCAGCGACTCACCCATTTCATAGAGATAACGGCCCTGCGCCATATTCTGCGGCTCCGCAAACTGATCAATAAATAACATATGCGGTTTACCCTGCGCATCCTCTTCAAAGAATACTGGATGCTGTACCTTTGTGCTGACGTTCTTGGACTTTGGCGCCCCCCAGAAAATATCCTGTTTGGCCAGCGGGTGATGATAGAATTTATCCAGCTCCTGCCACTCATCCACATGCAGTAACAGGGAATCCCCGCCTTCCATATTGGCTTCACCTAGCTTTTGCATCAGCACAAAATCCGTTCGCTCATCCACATAGGTACCATCATTATGCAATTCCATCCGCCGATGGGCCTGACGCAGGTAACTGTCTGAATTATCGGTATTCTTTACGGTAAAGCGGGCATAAAACTTACCATACATTGCATCATGGTTCGGCACACCGATCAGATGTGATACCGCCGTGGATAACTTAATGTCCAGCTCGGTTGCCTGTGCCCCGTCCAGCGCCGTTAAAGGCGCTGCATATTTAAGCAGAAATGCCCCGGTATCCCGGCTGCGCATGATGGCATTCAGAAGTGGCGCCAGACTGTTATCCGTCAGTTCATCCAGAAAGTCTGCAATCGCAAACCGCAGGAAGGGTTTGTATTCCAGTGCCTGCAATGGCCAGTGTTCCGACCCTTCCACAAACCGCTGCATCACATCAGCCTCTATAGTGACAACCTGCAAACGCGGATTATCCGTAAACGGCTCTGTGGTAAATCCGCAGCACTCCTGCGTAGCGATCATATCTGGCAGTACGGCATTCATATTTTTTCCTCCGGTAGCAAAACTGACATTATTTTTATATCGATGAAATGCAATAATGTCGACATTTTATGTTTTCGTCAATATTTTAAATTAATATATTTAACTCACACCCTACATCCCGTAAACTTCCGTCTGAAATCTTCAGCGATCAGACAGCATGCAGAGTGATAACAGAGACAACAGCGCCGGCCGTGTAGTCGGCGACCTGAAACAGGATATTTTGCAGGGCTTCTTCGCCCCCGGAGAAAAACTGGCAATGGCGCGCCTGAAAGCGCGTTATAACGTTGGCGTAGGCCCTCTCAGGGAAGCCCTTTCACAGCTTCTGATCGAACAACTGGTGGTGGTTGAGAATCAGCGTGGCTTCCGGGTACACCCCATCAGCAAAGAAGAAATGCTCGATATCTATCAGACCCGGGCACGGATCGAAGCGCTCTGCGTCGGTCTGGCAATTGATCAGGGCGATGATGAATGGGAGGCCGGCATTCTTGCTGCAGCCCATAAAATGCATAAATTCAGCTCCGCAATGGAAGCAGATCCGCAGGAGTGGGAACGCCGCCACCACGAATTTCACAGTGCGATCGTTGCTGGATGCAATTCCCCCACGCTTCTGGAGGTCAGGCGCTCCCTGTACGAGAAAGCCTCCCGTTACCGTAACCTGTGGCTGACCGGCAACATGCAGCAGACCGACTTCTTCGACGCCAACCGCAAAGAACACGACCGGCTCACTGAGGCATTACTGAAACGGGATCGTGACACCGCCTGCCAACTCATTGAACAACATCTGTTAAGCCCCAGCAAAGCACTGTTGGCAAGCCAGACAATCCCGGATAAAACAGTGTAGCCGTCACAGACGGCCACACCCTGACGGTTTGCAAAAACCGCCTGCTACAGGACAGGACGAACCTGCGCCTGAATATTTACCCTGCCGGCAAACTCCTTTGCCGACAGCCGGCTTCAGCCACCGCCGCCCTTCAGATCACCTTCCGGAACCTTCTCAGCACGGATAGTGCTTAATTCATCATCGCGGAAATCGTAGCTGACGATACGGCCAAACTCACGGGCCAGACCAATATCACGCAATAAGTGATCATCCAGGTATTCAAGGCGCTGGGCATTGATGCGCGCAGAAAAGAACCCATTAACTTTTTCGGTAATACCGGCCAGAACAGTAATTAACAACATGACTATCTCCTTTTAGCCGGAGACAAAAAGCAAAAGCGGGAAAATCTTTGAGAAAGGTTTCACAGCGCCGCTTCAAGTCCCGCGGCAACTGTAAAATGATTTATTCAGTAATCAGAGTACAGGCACGCAGACACGCAACCGGATTCCACATAATGTGGCGGCTGGCTTGTCGGTATGAAATGACGTTAAAGCAACGCGGCATTTTCATTGCGCTCAGATTCCAATAAGAATAAACAAAAAAGAAACTGCTGAACTGATTTCAGCAGCAGACATTAAAATCTCTTTTGCACGGCAGATCAAGCAACTTTATTAAACAGATACAAAAAAGCCCTCACAGGGAGGGCTTGGCGACAACAATATCTGCCTTACTCAACCTGAGCAATCAGGCTGGCATTGCCCCCCGCCGCCGTTGTATCAACACACAGGTGACGCTCAATCACATAGCGCTCCACGGTACCCGGTTCAGTCAGCAGCGGCAGTAATGCACCACCCCGCTCAGCCAGTGCCTGGCGGTATGCCTGCAATTTTGCCGGCTCAGCCTGACTGGCAACCGCGGCAAACCCTTCACAGCCGACAAGGGCAACTTCATCCAGACTGCCACTGACACCTTTAACTGCAAAACCTTCCGGCAGGCTATCTGCCAGCTGGGCAGCGCCGGGGGCGACAGCAATCGCCGCATTCCCCTGTGACAGCGCCATCAGTAACTGTTCACGCAGGCTCGCCAGATCCGGCCCCAGACAAAGAACCACACCACGGGCATGGTTGGTCAGCAAGTTAAGCTCACCTGTCGGCCCCGGCATACAATGCTCTGTGTCCAGCTCAGGAAGCGGCAACTGACAGGCATCAGCAAGGGCGGCCAGCTGCACAGCGGAAGGAGCTGCGACAGGCAACTGCTTAACGTCTGCAATCAGGGCCTGCAGCATTTGCGCTGAAACCGCCTCAGCGAACTGTTCCGCAACACCGGTATAAGGCACCACCTGCTTAAAACGCTGAACATACTGCGGGCCGCCGGCTTTAGGCCCGGTACCGGACATGCCTTCACCGCCGAATGGCTGTGAACCGACCACCGCACCGATCTGGTTACGGTTCACATACATATTGCCTGCCTGAATCCGGCTGACCACCTGCTCAACACGGTTATTCACCCGGGTGTGCAGGCCAAAGGTCAGGCCATAGCCCTGCGCGTTAATCTCATCGACCACGGCATCCAGTTGCTCCGCATTGAACGTAACAACATGCAAAACCGGCCCGAAAATCTCTTCTTTCAGTTCAGCGATCGAATCCAGACGGATAACCGCCGGCGCGACAAAACGGCCTTCAGCCGGCACAGATAAACGCTTGAGCATACGCCCCTGCTCTGCAAACGCCTGACAATGGGCATCGATCTTCTGCTTGGCCGCCAGATCAATAACCGGTCCGATGTCCGAAGAAAGGGCCCACGGATCAGCCAGCGTCAGCTCATCCATTGCGCCATAGAGCATTTCCAACAGCCCCTCAGCAATGTCTTCCTGCAGATACAGAACCCGTAATGCAGAACAGCGCTGACCGGCACTCTGGAAAGACGAAATAAGGACGTCACGTACCACCTGTTCAGGCAGTGCCGTAGAATCCACGATCATGGCATTCAGACCACCGGTTTCGGCAACCAGCGGCGCTTCTGGTGCCATCGTTTTTGCCATCACCCGGTTAATAGACTGAGCAGTTGCAGTGGAACCGGTAAAGCAAACACCGTCGATCCGGCTGTCGGAAGTCAGTGGCACCCCGACCTCCAGACCACTGCCAGGCAACAGCTGCAACGCCGCCGCCGGCACACCGGCCTGATGCATTAACTCAACCGCCCGGGCGGCAATCAGCGGCGTCTGATCTGCAGGCTTAGCCAGCACTGCATTCCCCGCCGCCAGACAGGCCAGCACCTGACCGGAAAAAATGGCTAACGGGAAGTTCCACGGCGAAATACAGGTCAGCACACCACGGCCGGGCTGCTGATCACCGATACGTATCGCTTCATTGGCATAAAAGCGGGCAAAATCCACCGCTTCGCGCACTTCACCGACCGCATCCAGCATGGTTTTACCAGCTTCCCGGCACACCAGCGCGAAAAACTCAGCCGCATTCGCTTCATACACGTCGGCAATGTTATTCAGCACGGCAGCACGTTCCTGAGCAGACAACGCCGACCATTCACTGAAGCCTTCACGGGCGGCAGCAATGGCCTGCTGTACATCTTCAGAGGTTGCACTGATAACCCTGCCTACCTGATCAGCGTCCAGTGCCGGATTCATTACCGCCGCAGCATTGCCCGCAGGCTCCGCACCGGCAATCATCGGCCCGGCAGACCACTGATGCGCTTTATAGACGGCCCGCTGCTCATCCAGTTCAGCAATCACCAGCGGATCGGTAATATCCCAGCCCAGCGCATTTTTACGCGCTGCACCGTAAATATCAGCAGGCTTCGGAATGGTCTGGCTGGCAATTTTTCCTTCCAGCGCAGCAACGGCGGTAAAAGGATCTGCAGCGATATCTTCTGGCTGAATCCGGGTATCCACAATCTGATTCACAAAAGAACTGTTTGCACCGTTTTCCAGCAGACGGCGCACCAGATAAGCCAGCAGATCCTGATGTGCCCCTACCGGTGCATAGATCCGGCAGCGGGTTTGCTGATTTTTCAGCACAGCGTCATGCAGGGATTCACCCATTCCGTGCAGCCGCTGGAACTCAAACTGATCATTCGGAACATTTCTGGCAAGGTGCAGGATAGCCGCCACAGAATGGGCGTTATGGGTGGCGAACTGCGGATAAATCCGGTCAGTCATGCCCAGCAACTTCTCTGCGCAACACATGTAAGAAACATCGGAATTCAGCTTACGGGTAAAGACCGGAAAGCCATCCAGACCCAGCACCTGAGCCCGTTTGATCTCAGCATCCCAGTAAGCACCTTTTACCAGACGCACCATAATCTTACGGTCCAGTTCTTCGGCGCAGTTATACAGCCAGTCCAGCACAAAGGATGCCCGCTGGCCAAACGCCTGCACTACTACTCCGAAACCGCTCCAGCCCTTTAGTTCAGGGCGAGCCAGCACGGCGTAGATAACATCCAGCGACAGATCCAGACGGTCTGCTTCTTCGGCATCGATGTTGAAACCCATGTTGGCTTCTTTGGCCTGGACCGCCAGACTCAGAGTACGCTCAACGAGTTCTTCCATCACCCGCTCGCGTTTAGCAAATTCATAACGGGGATGTAACGCTGACAGTTTCACGGAAATACCCGGATTCATGCGGATATCATCATGTACGCAAGCCTGCGCCAGCGCGCTGATCGCATCGCTGTAGGCACGGTGATAACGCAACGCATCAGCATCTGTACGGGCCGCTTCGCCCAGCATATCGTAAGAGTAAGAGTACCCCTGGGCTTCCAGCTTTGTCGCCCGGCGGGTCGCTTCCTGAATATCCCGGCCCAGTACAAACTGACGCCCCAGCTCTTTCATCGCCTGCGCAACAGCCGTACGGACCAGAGGCTCGCCTAAACGCTTTACCATTCCCTTGACGGTCTGCCCCAGTGAACGGCTTTCACTGGGCGCCAGCAGTTTTCCGGTGACCAGCAAAGCCCAGGTGGAAGTGTTCACCAGTGACGAATTAGAGTGACCCAGATGTTCACGCCAGTTACCGGTGGCAACTTTATCTTCAATCAGCGCATCGATGGTGACAGTATCCGGCACCCGCAACAACGCTTCAGCCAGACACATAAGGGCAACACCTTCCTTCGTGGTGAGACCGTATTCTGCAAGAAACTTTTCCATCATCGACGGACTGCTCCCGGTACGGACCTTACGTACCAGATCGGCAGCATTGCGGGAAATGACCTCACGGTCAGCGGCGGTCAGACGGGCGTTGGCAATAAGGTCTGAAATCACCCCGGCTTCATCAGCCAGATAATGTTCACGGATAGCTTCGCGGCAAGATTGAATACGCGGATGCATAAGGTCACCTCTAAAATTATTATGCAATCATTCTAGCTGCAACACGAAAGACGCTTTCTCTAAATTATAAAGATAAGCACCATTTAACATCTAACTTTTAAGTCATTAGAAAGACAAAAACCAATTTTCCTCCCTTATTATAGGAATAATTAAAAATTCAGACATTCTTATCAGTCCCGTAGCTTTACCTGAACTTTAGCAAACATCCAGCGTACTGACTTACTGGGGGGACCAAACAGCTTACTCATCAGAATCGCAACCAGCGTTGCTGCCACAATTCCCGGCAGCAGCTCGTACAGCTCAAACCAGCCACCTTCCATCTGCCGCCAGACCACAACCGTCATCCCGCCGGCCAGCATACCTGTCACAGCCCCGGCACGGTTCATCAGCGGCCAGTACAGAGACAACAGCATCACCGGCCCGAAAGTAGCACCCAGCCCTGCCCAGGCATAGGCAACATATTCCAGAATATCTGCCTGTTTACCGATCGCCAGCCAGGCGGCCAGTGCCACCAGCAGCAGGACGGCAAAGCGCCCGATATCAGCACTCAGACCATCATCAGCTTCCCGGTCAAAAAACAGGGCGTTACAGTCCTCGGCGACGGTCGACGCCGCCACCATCAGCTGAGAATCCACACTGCTCATAATTGCCGCCAGTACCGCAAGCGACAATAATGCCGCTACCCAGGGGCTGAACAGCGCATTCAGCATAGCAGTCAGCACGCCGCCGGTATCCGTGAACGAATCCGGTAACGTAATCAGTGCAAGCAAACCGGTAAGGCAGGCGCCGACCATTACCAGCGCCGCCCAACTGACGGCGATATAACGTGCCCAGATAATTTTATTCTTTGACGAAATCGCCTGAAAACGCGCCAGCACATGGGGCTGACCGAAATACCCCAGCCCCCACACCGTCAGGGAAATGATTCCAATGGCTGAAATCGCCTGCCCTTCAGGGTTACTGAATATGTCTACCATCGCAGGATTAGCCGCCTGCAGAGCGCTGAAGCTTGCCGCCAGATGCGCCTGATCATCAATCACTGCCAGCGGCACTGCCAGCAAGGCAGCCAGCACCAGCAATGCCTGAAAGACATCACTCCATGATACCGCCAGAAACCCGCCCAGCAAGGTATACGAAGCCACTGCCAGCGCGGCAAGAATAATTGCGATCCGCAGGTCCCAGCCAAAAACACCGGCCAGCAATTGCCCTACCGCCAGCAAACCGGCACTGGTATAGAGCAACATAAACCCGAGAATAAACAGGGCAGCAATCAGCCGGATCAGCCGACTGTTATCTTCAAAACGATTATCAAGATAGGCAGGAATTGTCAGAGTATCCCCTGCCAGTTCAGAGTACACCCGCAAGCGGCGTGCCACGAAAACCCAGTTGAGCCACATGCCCACCAGCAACCCCGCCACCAGCCAGAGCACATGGAACCCGGTGGTCATTGCCAGACCGGGTAAACTCAGTACAAGCCAGGCCCCCATATCACTGGCACCGGCACTTAAACCGCAGGACCAGGCACCAAGACTCCGGCCGCCCAGAAGATAATCCGACAGATCTTCGTTACGCCGGAACGCCAGATAGCCAATCAGCACCAATAGTGCCAGGTACACTGCATATGCCACTGCCAGCATATTCGCCCTCGTTATTATTCTTAATACTGCTTATTAATATGACAAATTTCCCACTACAGATTCAAGCATTTAGCTTACCTGAGTCTGTTTTTATCATGATAACCGGCAGAAATAAAAAAGCCCCTGCCTAAGCAGGGGCTTTGTTTCAACGGATCAGCAACACAGGTTATGCCAGTTCAAGCAGGACGCTGAGTGCCACAGAGAAGATGGCACAGTCCACCAGCTTGGTGTTTTCAATGTCTGCCAGCGTATTGTTCCAGCGGGTCAGCAGATCCTTATGGGATTCGCTCCACTGGGTCAGACGCTGTTCAACCGTCTGATCAGATTCACTGCCGCGCAGCACACTGAGTGTGAGCCCCCGCTGCTGGGTATCCAGCTCGATACGGTAGCTGTTTTTCGCCAGTGCCTGCCAGTGGTTGGCTGCTTTGAACTCGCGGATCTTGCGGTCAAGACCCACCAGGTTCAGATGGGTACCCAGACCGAAGTATGTCCGGGCCACCACTTCCACGCTTTCATCCAGCTCGGAAGCCACATCAATCACATCCAGTAACCAGTAGAGGCTTTCTGTTGCCGCCGCAAATGCCGCCAGACGCTCAGGCACGCCTGAAGCTTTATAGTCTTCATAGCGTTCAGCCATCCGGTTATCCGGCACAGTGTTGCTGATCTTCTCAGCGCTGGAAACTACTTCGTCAATAGCCGCTTTGTAGCTTTCCAGACAAGGTTCCAGACGCAAGCCGTCGCGGCGGTTACGCAGCAACCAGTGGCTACCGCGGGTCAGCAGCTGAATCATGTCACGCATCATGGTGACCTGAATATCACAAGTTACCTGATAATCCAGAGATTCAACTTCACCCCACATGGTATCGATGTCGTACAGCTCACGGACAATCATATACGCCGCAGCGATATCACTGTAATCCAGGCCAGTCGCCGTACGCAGGTTGTTGACGTAAACAATGCCCATACGGTTAACCAGATCGTTGGCAATCTGGGTGGCGGTAATTTCACGGCGCAGACGGTGGTTACGTACCGCTTCAGGGAAGGCTTCCAGCAGACGCTGCGGGAAAGCCGTTTCCATTTCACGGGAGAAGCTTGGATCATCAGTAATCCAGGAGTTAATCAGCGCCTGCTTCAGCTCGATTTTCGCATAGGAAATCAGCACGGACAGTTCCGGACGGGTGAAGCCCAGCCCGTTCTCTTTGCGTTCCTGCAGCTCATCTTCACCCGGCAGGAATTCCAGCTGGGGATCCAGCTTGCCTTCCGCTTCCAGACGGCGGATCAGACGGATGTAATCATCCATTGCACCGCTTGCATGCAACTCAGCAATGTTCAGCGCCTGCGCCTGACGGTAGTTGTTCTTCAGGACCAGATCAGACACATCGTCGGTCATATCACGTAACAGCTGGTTACGCTGCTTAACCGTCATATCTCCCTGACTGACCAGTTCATTCAGCAGGATCTTGATATTTACTTCATGGTCGGAACAGTCCACGCCGCCGGCATTATCGATAAAGTCGGTGTTAGACGAGCCGCCATTCAGACCAAACTCGATCCGGCCCAGCTGTGTGAAGCCTAAGTTACCGCCTTCACCCAGCACCTTACAGCGCAGCTCGTTACCGTTAACCCGCAGGCTGTCGTTGGCTTTATCGCCTACATCCGCATGGCTTTCCTGTGTCGCTTTCACGTAGGTACCGATACCGCCGTTCCAGATCATATCCACCGGTGCTTTCAGCAAGCGGTTTAACAGATCGGTCGGCGCCAGACGGTCTTCTTCAATATCAAAGCGCGCTTTCATCTGCGGGCTGATCTTGATCCACTTCGCGCTGCGCTCAAAAATACCGCCGCCTTCACTGATCAGCTTGGCGTTGTAATCGGTCCAGGAGGAACGGGGCAGTTCAAACATCCGCTGACGCTCCGCAAACGCTGGCGCAACGTCCGGATTCGGGTCGATAAAGATATGCATGTGGTTGAAAGCTGCCACCAGGCTGATGGTCTCAGACAGCAGCATGCCGTTACCGAATACATCCCCTGCCATGTCACCGATACCGATTACCGAGAACTCTTCTTTCTGGGTGTTGATATCTTTCTCACGGAAGTGACGCTTCACCGACTCCCACGCACCACGGGCAGTAATACCCATACCCTTGTGGTCATAGCCCTGGCTGCCACCGGATGCAAACGCATCTCCCAGCCAGAAGTTATATTCTTCAGAAATTGAGTTAGCAATATCCGAGAAGGTTGCAGTACCTTTATCGGCTGCAACCACCAGATACGGATCATCTTCGTCACGACGAACCACGTGTGGCGGATACACCACATCAGAGCCCACCAGGTTATCAGTGATATCCAGCAAGCCGCGGATATACAGCTTGTAACACTCAATACCTTCCGCCTGAATCTCTTCACGGCTGCCATTCACCGGCATTTTCTTACAAATGAAGCACCCCTTCGCACCCACCGGTACGATAACCGAGTTCTTCACCTGCTGCGCTTTTACCAGACCCAGCACCTCGGTACGGTAATCCTCGGTACGGTCCGACCAGCGCAGACCGCCACGGGCTACCTTACCGAACCGCAGGTGTACACCTTCCATACGCGGTGAGTAGACATACACCTCGAAGGCTGGCTTAGGCAGCGGAATATCCGGGATAGACTGGGAATCAATTTTGTATGAATAGTAAGACTTCGGCTTACCGTCTTCCGCCATCTGGAAGAAGTTGGTCCGCAGAATGGCCTGAATCACCACCAGGAAGCGGCGCAGAATTTTATCATCATCCAGACTCGCGACACCTTCCAGCGCTTCCAGAACGCTTGCTTCAATGGCTTCAACCCGGCTTTCATCACCGGATTTTTCCGGGTTCAGACGGGCATGGAACAATTCGGTCAGCTGACGGGTAATCGCAATGTTCCGGTGCAGCACTTCAGCCATAAACGGCTGGGAATAACCAAAGCGCAGCTGTTTAATGTAACGGGCAATGGCACGCAGCATCGCCACTTCACGCCATGCCAGATTACCACCGATAACCAGACGGTTAAATTTATCACTGGCGGCACGGCCTTCCCAGACACTGATAAAGGTGTCCTGCAGGATGGTTTTAACCTGCTCCAGCTCAATGGCATCTTCCTGACCATAACTCACCAGGAAGTCACTCACCCAGTAGGTGCGGCCGTCTGCGGCCTTAATCTGATACGGATGCTCATTCATCACCCGCAGTCCCAGATCTTCCAGAACCGGAATGACATCGGACAGTACCAGAGACTCGTTCGCACTGTAGAGCTTGAACTTCAGAATGCCACTGGATTCCTCAAAAGAACGGTAGAAGCTCATGGAAATCTGACGGTCGTCACTCAGGCTGTCCAGGTGCTGGATATCGGATACCGCATTGCCCGTCGAGAAGTTCTCTGTATACGACGACGGGAAAGCGCTGCGGAAATTACTGTTATAGCGGCTGCCCTTCTCTTCACCGAATGCTTCAATCAGGTTAGCCTGCAGATCATCCGGCCATGAGCGGGACATTTCCAGAATGCGCGCTTCAATGGTCTTGATATCAACATCTTTCTGCTGTTCCGGGTCCACGTAGAGTACAAAATGGGTACGGGACAGAATCGACTCAGAAACCTGTGCGTTTACTTCAGAATCCAGCGCATGGAAACCGTCAACCAACAGCTTGTGAATGCGGCGGCGTAATTGCGTGGTGTAAAGGTCTCGGGGAATGTAATACAGGCAGGAATAGAAACGCTTACTGGAATCCTGACGCACAAACAGGCATGCCTTGCGGCGTTCCTGAAGGTTAAAGATGCCCATCGCAGTATCCTGCAGTTCCTGGGCACTTGCCAGCATCAGTTCTTCACGGGGCATATCAATCAGGTGCTGCACCAGCGCCTTATGGCTGTGGCCGCCCGGTTCAAAACCACAGGCAGACAGGGTCTGAATAACTTTGCGGCGAACCATCGGGATGCTCAGCGGCTTGGCAAAGAATACTGAAGACGTGTACAGACCATAGAAACGGTGCGCGCCGGTAACCTTACCCTTGGCATCAAACTGTTTCACAATTACCAGATCACGGTACGCCGGACGGTGTACTGTCGAACGGATGGTATCCTTGCTGAAGCTTACCAGGTCAGCATTGCCGGCAAAGTCACGCTCACAGTCAGTCAGCACATGGCTGCCTTTCTTATCCGCGGCCAGACGGCGAATGCCCAGACGGCTCTTCACATCAGCATTTTCGGTGACTTTCGCACCGGCATACTTATAACTGACATGTTCGTAGCCCAGAAAGATGAAATGCTCATCCACCATCCAGTCCAGTAATTTACGGGCTTCTTTAATGTCAGGGTTGTTGGCATCGGTTTCTTTTAACTGCTCTTTAACAACCTGTACCTGATCCTGCAGTTCACGGAAATCCTGAACCACATACTGCACATCTTCCAGCACACTGGCCAGGGTGTCACGCAGCTCATCCAGCAACGCCGGATCCGAATCCCGGTCAATTTCCAGACAGATCACAGATTCCATACGTGCCGCATCACTGCGCGCATTCGGCGTGGTGACATTGGTCAACTGATGCTTGTTATCCCGCTCAACTGCCATCACGCAGTTGTTGATGTTATGAATAGCCACTTCACGGCGGTTCAGCTCCATGCGAACCGAATCAACCAGGAATGGCATATCAACATTATGGATCTGTACAACCGTGTGGTTTGAGTGCCAGCCATAGTGTTCAAAATCCGGGTTGAAAACCCGCACTTCCGGCCGGGTACCGTCGTAGTTCTGAATAACCTGCCAGTATGAATAGGCAGTAGAGTAAAGATCTTCAAGGGATTTGCGCTGCAAATCAGAAGGGGGGGAAACACTGAAAAACTGGTGAGCGTAATGGGTAATCGACTGTGCGAGGGATGAATCCACCTGTGCACATAATTTTTCGGTCAACAGATCCATGATCTGTGCCTTGGTCAGACCAGCGAGTTGATGCATATTTTTTTGACTCCAGATAGCAATTACGTCGCGCGAACTTGCTTTAAAGCCCTGGTCAGGAAATGCGATCTCCGAACCGGAGCTTTTTTATTATTATTCCTAGCGCCACTCTACCTAAGTCGTCTGGACGATTAAAGACGCTTAGGCTGAGTATTTGGTTTTTATTGGCTTTTATAGGAAAAAAATCAGATTTGGCACCCTTGTGTCGACGGCTTTGGCACCAAAAGCGACTTTTTCCGGCCAACAGTTTTTATCATGTGACATGAAAGCCATAAATTATATGAAAAAGTAACAAGTCTTTTTCCCTGTAATCTGAGAATATATAGGCGTATCCTTTTCGCTATTGCAGCATAGAATTACAAAAACATAAAAAGAAGCCTACACATGGACAATTTGGATAAATTAGACATTGCAATTCTCCGTGAACTGCAAAAAAATGCCCGGATCACCATCACCGAACTCGCTTCACGGGTTGGGCTATCAAAAACCCCCTGCCAGATTCGCATGCGCCGGCTGGAAGACCAGGGCTACATTCTGGGTTACATCGCCCTGGTTGATCAGAAAAAACTCGGCACCAAGCATGTTGCCTTTGTACAGGTATCCCTGAGCGACACCCGCACCAAGGCATTACAGGCGTTTAATGATGCGGTACGGAGCATTCCGGAAATCGAGCAATGCCATATGATTGCCGCTAATTTTGACTACCTGCTGAAAGTCCGTACCGCCGATATGGAATCCTACCGGGCGGTACTGGGCGAAAAGATATCCTCGCTGCCTTTTGTCACCCAGACCAGTACCTTTGTGGTCATGGAAGACGTAAAAGACATTGAAGCCAAACTGGTTTAACCCGGCACCCTTAAGGAAGAGAAAACATGAACCGCAAAGCATTTCTGCTGGCGATGTGTGTCGTACTGATGTGGTCCACGGTAGCCAGCGCGTTTAAACTGACCCTGTCGCTGGTGACACCGCTGCAAATGCTCTGGCTTGCTGTCGCAACCGGCGTGGCGATCTTAGGGGCTGCGGCCTGGAAGCAACAGAAACTGCGACCGGCCTGGCAGTTACTGAAACAATCCCCGGGGTTCTTTCTGTTACTGGCTTTCCTTAATCCAACCGCCTATTACCTGATCCTGTTCGCGGCCTATGACATTCTGCCTGCCCAGCAGGCCCAGGCACTGAACTATACCTGGGCGGTCATGCTGAGCATGCTGGCCGTTCCTTTTCTCGGCCAGACCTTCACCCGGATAAACCTGTTCAGCATCATCATCGCCTACTCCGGGGTGCTGGTCATTGCCACTCAGGGAGAACTGATGGCGCTGGACTTCAAACAGCCGCTGGGGGTTGCACTGGGGCTGGGCAGCTCAGTCTTTTTCTCCAGTTACTGGATTCTCAATACCAAATACCCCCATGATCCGGTGATCACCCTGCTGCTGTGCTTCGGCCTGAGCCTGCCCATGCTGTCCGGCATGATGCTCTGGCAGAACGGCTTCAGTGAGATTCCACTGGCTGCGGTTGCTGGCGGTGTTTACATCGGCGCCTTTGAGATGAGTTTTGCCTTTCTGTGCTGGATGAGCGCATTACGGCTGGCAACCAATACCGCTCAGCTCAGCAACCTGGTGTATCTGGCACCGCCAATTTCACTGGTACTGCTGGCGGTCATCGTCGGTGAGGAAGTCCTCTACTCAACCCTGATCGGCTTCGCGCTGATTATCATTGGCGTGCTGGTCCAGCAAATCAGGCAACGCCCTTCATCGGTATAAACACCAGCCACAAAAAAACCGCCATAAAGGCGGTTTTTTTTAAATCCGTAATACTTAACCCTGCATCAGGATCCGCAGCATACGGCGCAGCGGCTCAGCAGCACCCCACAACAGCTGGTCACCCACGCTGAATGCATTCAGGTACTCATCACCCAGATTCATCTTACGCAGACGGCCTACAGGTACGCTCAGGGTACCGGTGACTTTCGCTGGCGTCAGTTCAGCCGCGGTGATTTCACGCTCATTAGGGATAACTTTAACCCAGTCGTTGGCTTCTGCCAGCATGGCGTTAACTTCATCCATCGGTACGTTCTGCTTCAGCTTGATGGTGAACGCCTGGCTGTGACAACGCATCGCACCGATCCGTACACAGGTACCGTCGATTGGAATCGGGCTGTCATTCAGACCCAGAATTTTGTTGGTTTCCGCGTACGCCTTCCACTCTTCACGGCTCTGGCCATTCTCCAGCGGGCTGTCGATCCATGGGATCAGAGAGCCGGCCAGCGGCGCACCAAAATTATCCGTTGGCAGGCCTTCACGGATGATATCCGCAACCTGACGGTCGATGTCCAGGATTGCGCTGGCAGGATTCGCCAGATCAGTCGCCACAGACTCCTTGATCATGCCCATCTGGGTGATCAGTTCACGCATGTGACGGGCACCGCCACCGGACGCTGCCTGATAGGTCATGGACGTCATCCACTCAATCAGACCGGCATTAAACAGGCCACCCAGGCCCATCAGCATCAGGGATACGGTGCAGTTACCACCTACAAAAGTCTTTACGCCTTTGCTCAGACCGTCTTTGATGACATTCATGTTTACCGGGTCCAGAACGATGATCGCATCATCTTCCATACGCAGAGAAGACGCAGCATCTATCCAGTAACCCTGCCAGCCTGCCTTACGCAGATCAGCATAAACCTGTTTCGTGTAGTCGCCACCCTGACAGGAAATAATGGCATCCATCTGTTTTAAATCTTCAATGGATGTCGCATCTTTCAGCGCCGGAATCGTCTTACCAATATCCGGACCGGCCTGACCTACTTGGGATGTCGTGAAAAAGACCGGCTCTTCGATGTGATCGAAATCCCGCTCTTCCATCATGCGTTGCATCAGCACAGAACCAACCATTCCGCGCCAACCAACAAAACCTACACGCTTCATTGTATTAATCACCAAATTAAGGATTTAAAAAACGACAAAAGCCGGTGCCTGAATTGCAACACCAGCCTGTCTGCCCCTTCTGTTTTTCACCCAGAAGAAACTTACTTACGCAATCGCAGTAAGCGAACTCAGTATTATGCAATATTTCTAATACATAAACTATATAGCTTCATACGACTTTTACATAACGCTGACCCGGATCAAGATCCTTCAAAAGACCATTCCGGGTCAAGACGGTACTCATACCAAGGTCGTAACCTGGCAATGGGTGCCGTTTCTGTGCCTGAAAACAGACACAGATGATGTTTTATGCCTGCAGGGCAGCCACCACGGCATCACCCATTTCGCTGGTGCTTACCTTAGTCATACCGTCAGACCAGATATCAGCGGTCCGCAGGTTCTGATCCAGTACTGTGCTGACAGCCGCTTCAATGCGGTCTGCCGTTTCACCGGCATTCAGAGAGTAACGCAGCATCATTGCCGCAGACAGAATCGTTGCCAGCGGGTTGGCAATGCCCTGACCGGCGATATCCGGTGCAGAACCGTGGCACGGCTCATACATACCCTTACCGCTTTCATCCAGCGAAGCAGACGGCAGCATACCGATTGAACCGGTCAGCATCGCTGCAGCATCAGACAGAATGTCACCAAACATGTTGCCGGTCACCATCACATCAAACTGCTTGGGCGCACGGACCAGCTGCATGGCTGCGTTATCCACGTACATGTGGCTCAGCTCAACATCCGGATATTCTTTGGACAGCTCATCCATGATTTCGCGCCACAGTACGGTAACTTCCAGTACGTTAGCTTTATCAACAGAGCACAGACGCTTATCACGGGCACGGGCCGCTTCAAATGCTACCCGGCCGATCCGGCGGATTTCGTTTTCGTCATAGACATAGGTATTGTAGCCTTCACGGATACCGCCTTCTTTCTCACGCACACCCCGTGGCTGACCGAAATAAATACCGCCGGTCAGTTCACGCACAATCAGAATATCCAGACCGGCAACAATCTCAGGCTTCAGTGAAGACGCATCCGCCAGTTGCGGATACAGAATCGCCGGACGCAGGTTACCAAACAGTTCCAGATTAGAGCGGATACCCAACAGACCCTTTTCCGGACGAATCTGGAAGTCAGGATTGGTATCCCATTTCGGGCCACCGACTGCACCCAGCAGGATTGCATCGGCATCTTTAGCTGCATTCAGCGTCGCTTCCGGTAATGGCACGCCGTCCGCATCAATCGCACAGCCGCCTACACGCGCTTCAAATAATTCCAGCGCCAGATTATCCTGCGCATTTACCAGTTCAAGTACACGGCGGGCTTCAGCCACAATTTCCGGACCAATGCCGTCACCCGGCAAAATCAAAACATTCTTAGACATTCTTTAACCTTTCCAATCTCGAAAGCAGCCGACACCTCAGCTGCTTTATAAATTCTGTTAACGGATCGCGTCAAACAACCACGGGCTTGCGGCGCGGGCTTTGGCTTCATAAGCACGGATATCATCAGCATGCTGCAACGTCAGACCAATATCATCCAGACCGTTCAGCAAACAATGCTTACGGAAATCGTCAATTTCAAATGCCATTTCAGCACCGGACGGCGTGACAACCACCTGACGCTCAAGATCAACGGTCAGTTCATAGCCTTCATTCGCAGCAACTTCAGTGAACAGCTGATCAACCTGTGCTTCGCTCAGGACGATTGGCAATAAACCGTTCTTAAAGCAGTTGTTATAGAAAATTTCTGCAAAGCTCGGTGCAATCACCGAACGGAAACCGTAGTCATCCAGCGCCCACGGCGCGTGCTCACGGCTTGAACCACAACCAAAGTTTTCCCGGGCCAGTAATACGCTGGCACCTTTATAGCGGGGCAGGTTCAGTACAAACTCTTCATTCACCGGACGGCCGCTGCAATCCTGATCAGGTAAACCTTCATCAAGGTAGCGCAACTCATCAAACAGGTTCGGACCAAAGCCGGAACGCTTGATGGACTTCAGAAACTGCTTCGGGATGATCATATCCGTGTCAACGTTGGCACGGTCTAAAGGTACGGCAATCCCGCTGTGCTGATTAAACTTTCTCATGATTGCTTCCCCTTATGCCTTAACCATTTCACGAACGTCTACAAAGTGACCTGCAATCGCTGCTGCTGCAGCCATCGCCGGGCTCACCAGATGGGTACGGCCACCAAAGCCCTGACGGCCTTCAAAGTTACGGTTAGAGGTAGAGGCACAATGCTCACCGGCACCTAACTTATCCGGGTTCATCGCCAGACACATAGAACAGCCCGGCTCGCGCCATTCAAGGCCCGCTTCCGTAAAGATCTTATGCAGACCTTCCGCTTCCGCCTGCTCTTTCACCAGACCGGAACCCGGCACCACCAGTGCCTGAATAATGTTACCGGCGACTTTACGGCCTTCAACAACCTTCGCAGCATCCCGTAAATCTTCGATCCGGGAATTGGTGCACGAACCGATAAACACGCGGTCCAGCTGGATATCCGTAATCTTCTGATCAGCATCCAGCCCCATATACTTCAGCGCACGCTCAATGCCGTCAACTTTAACCGGGTCCGCTTCATTTGAAGGATTCGGCACCAGCTCAGAAACACCTACCACCATCTCCGGTGACGTGCCCCAGGTAACCTGCGGTTCAATATCAGCGGCTTTAATTTCAACCACCTCATCAAACTCTGCATCCGCATCAGAGACCAGATCCTGCCAGGCAGCAACCGCCGCATCCCACTGCGCACCTTTTGGCGCAAAAGGACGGCCTTCAACGTAATCAACCGTGGTCTGGTCCACTGCCACCAGTCCCACACGAGCACCGGCTTCAATCGCCATGTTACTGACCGTCATCCGGCCTTCCATCGTCATGTTACGGAATACATCACCGCCAAACTCAATCGCATAGCCGGTACCACCAGCCGTGCCGATAACACCGATAATGTGCAGGATGACATCCTTTGGCGTCACCCCCATACCCAGTTCGCCATCAACGCGAACCAGCATGTTCTTCATTTTCTTGGTAATCAGACACTGGGTTGCCAGCACGTGCTCAACCTCAGACGTACCGATACCGTGCGCCAGCGCACCCAGCGCACCCAGGGTTGCAGTATGGGAATCACCGCAAACGGCGGTTACACCCGGTAAAATAGCCCCCTGTTCAGGCGCCATTACGTGAACGATACCCTGACGCTGATCGTTCATTTTAAATTCCAGAATGCCGAAATCATCACAGTTCTCATCCAGGGTTTTCACCTGAATCTTAGACACCGGATCAACAATCTCTTCCACACCACCGGAACGCTCCGTAGTCGGTACGTTATGGTCCGGGGTCGCGATGTTCGCATCAATCCGCCACGGCTGACGGCCGGCAATACGCAGCCCCTCAAATGCCTGTGGTGAAGTCACTTCGTGCAGTACCTGACGGTCAATATAAATTAACGCACTGCCGTCTTCATTCATGCGGACCAGGTGTTGCTCGAACAACTTGTCATATAACGTCTTGCCAGCCATGTTTAGCTCCTGTCGGCATCAGGCTCACTTCCGAACCTAATTATGTCATTGCTGCCCGTCTGCTGCGGGCTTTATAAAGTCTTTAATACAGCACAGAAAACGCCCTGATTCAGGACCCGCTCTGCGGGAAAGACTCCTTGGATAGCGCATATCCTAGTGCAAGGTTTCTGATAAAACAAATTCATATTTTTTATAGATTGCATTCCCATCAGGAATAGAAAATACTGATCCCATGAGCATCTTTTTTCTGCCGGAATTCCCATGGACAGTAACAGCCTGCAAGCCTTCGTCACCGTTGCCGACAAGGAGTCATTTTCCCTCGCAGCAGAACAGCTGTTTCTGACTCAGTCAGCCATCAGCAAACGCATCGCCCTGTTAGAAGAACAGCTGGACAGCAAGCTGTTCGACCGCATTGGCCGTAAAGTCAGCCTCACTGAAGCCGGCAACACATTACTGCCCCAGGCCCGGCAGATACTGCGCCAGCTGCAGGATGCCAAACGTTCACTGCACGACCTGCAGGGGCAGGTCAGCGGCAACCTGTCGATGGCCGCCAGCCACCATATCAGTCTGCACAGGCTGCCCCCGGTACTGCGCCGCTTCACCAAAGAATGCCCGGAAGTGGATCTGGACCTGCGCTTTGATGCGTCAGAAATTGCCTACGAAGGGGTCCTGAAAGGCGACCTTGAACTGGCGCTGATCACATTATCCCCCCAGCCCCATAAACAGATCCATGCGCAAAAGGTCTGGGATGATCCGCTGCGCTACGTGGTCAGCCCGGACCATCCACTGGCCGGCAAGCCCAGCGTCAGCCTGGAAGAACTGACCGCCTATAACGCGATACTCTCCGGATCAGCCACTTTCACCCGGCAAATTGCCGCCCAGCAGTTCAGCCATCCGGAACTGCGACTGAAAACAGCCATGTCCACCAACTATCTGGATACCATCCGCATGATGGTGACAATCGGGCTGGGCTGGAGCCTGCTCCCGGACACCATGATAAACCGGGATCTCAGCGTACTGAATGTTGATGCTCCCCCGGTCAGCCGCCAACTCGGCTATATAAGCCATAAGGAACGCACCCTGAGCAAGGCCGCCCAGCGTTTCATCGAAATGCTGGAAGCGAACAGCAGTACCTAAGGCTCGCTGAATTCGTTAAGCTAAACAATCAACCGTGCTTAAAAGGAAGCCCAGTAATGACCAAAGCAGGCCAAACGCCAACCGACCTCTGGCTGGAACAGCAGCAGGCATTCTGGGAAGCACTGCAGGCAGGCCAAAATGCCCCGCCGGTTTCAGGCTGGCAGTCATTTATGCACGACAACCCCTATGAATCTGAAACACACAGCGACAGCCTCACACAGCTGCTCAGTCAGAATCAGCAGCTGGCTGCCGAATTTGCTGATCTGTACAGGGACTTTGCAACCCGTCAGGCCGGCCCGGACAACAGCAGCGACACATTGCAGACACTGATCAGCGGTTTACAGGCGTTACTGGAAGAAAAAGCCGGCAGCCTGTTAGCAAAAAACTGGCAACTGAGCAGCCTGCTGAAACCACAAAACCAGCAATCACTGCAGGCATGGCAAAAGGCGCTGGACGATTACTTCCGGCAGCTTAACGAACAGGCAGACAGCCTGCCCGATAATCTGATCAGCCAGACACACAAAGCGCAGCTGAAAACATTCCACGAACACTGTAAGTCCTGCCGGAACGCCTTCTCCGCTTTAAATACTCAGCATCAGGGAATTCTTCAGGCCACCACCGACAACCTCCGCGACCTGCTGCAGAAACAGCCGCCGGAAAGCCTTAAGCAGCTACTGGATCAGTGGACTGACTGTTACGAACAGGCGTACGCCCGGCAAGTGTATACGCCGGAGTACCAAAGTACCCACGCAGCGTTTAACAACAGTTTGCTGAAAATCATCAGCCTGCAACAGTCGCTTTGCCAGCCGGACAACACTCAGCGGTTAATGCCGGGATTCGTCAGCCAGCAGGACTACCGGCAAAGCCTGAAGCAGCAACACCTGTTACGTAAACAGGTTAAAGCTCAGCAACAGACCATCACACAACTGGAACAACGGCTCAGCCAGCTCGAAGCCCGGTTTGCAAACAGCGACGGTACTGACACGGCAGGACAACAGTGATGACCCACAAATTCTTTACTGCCCAACAGATCGCAACCGAAATCAGCCAGTTCAACCGGCAACTGGCGGACAGCTACCGCACCCTGCAGTCACTGACCGACTGTGACACAGGTCCTACTCCCAAAGACTGCATATATACAGAAGATAAACTCCGCCTGTATAAATACCGGTCACAGGTGGCAGACAGCTGCCAGACACCCCTGCTGATCTGCTACGCACTGGTCAACCGCCCCTACATGCTGGATCTGGATGAACAGCGCTCTTTCATTGCCCGCCTGACGGCCAGTGGCATTCCGGTATATCTGATCGACTGGGGTTACCCTGATGCCGCCGACTGTTTTCTGGATATGGATGACTATATAAACGGCTACCTGCACACCTGTGCTGAACAGGTTAAACGGCACAGTGGCCAGCCCCGAATCAACCTGCTGGGCATTTGTCAGGGCGGCTGCCTGAGTCTGAGCTACACCGCCCTGCAGCCGGACAATATAAAAAACCTCATCACCATGGTCACCCCGGTTGACTTCCACACCCCCGGGAACATGCTCAGCCACCTGATTCAGAAAACAGACGTAGACCTGATGGTTGATACCCTGGGTAACATACCCGGACAAATGCTCAATGATGCTTACGCCGCGCTGATGCCGATGCGCCTGAGCCTGCAGAAATACCTCAACATGCCGGGCCAGTGTGCCACTGAAGAACAGGCCGCCGGGTTTCTCAGAATGGAAAAATGGATTAATGACAGCCCTGATCAGGCCGGTGAAATGTTCCGGGAATTTGTCACTCAATTTTTCAAAAGCAACGGCTTAATACACAACACTGTCCGGGTCGGCGACCGGCAGGTAAACCTGAAACAGATTCAGCAACCCATTCTGAATGTATACGGCAGCTACGACCACCTGGTCCCGCCAGCCGCTTCAAAGGCACTGCAAGGTCTGACGGCCAGCAGCGACTACCGGGAACTGGAAATACGCTCCGGCCATATAGGCGTGTTTGTTTCGCAAAAATCCCGGCAAACCCTAGCCCCTGCTGTCAGCCAGTGGTTAACCGAACGCGATCACTGACTTCCGGATTTAATTTGCCTGAACGGCTGGGTCAGCATCTTATCAAGACGCTGCTCCCGGGGTGCCGTCAGCCCACACACACCGATGCGTAACGGCGAGCGGGCATCCTTGCAGTAACTTCCCAGCCAGCGGTCCCAGCAGGACAGGTTAAAGCCAAAATTTGTATGGGTTTCGAGCACGTCAGCTGAATGATGTATCCGGTGCATATCCGGCGTCACCACCAGACAGCGAAGCCAGCGCTCATACGGCTGTGGTAAATTCACATTGGCATGATTGAAAACCGCCATAGCGCTGAGCAACACTTCGAAAGCAATCACCGCCTCAGCCGGCACACCCAGTAACCACACCACCAGCATTTTTATCAGCAGCGACAACAGGATTTCCAAAGGGTGGAACCGCAACCCGGTACTGACATCCACATCCTGATCCGCATGATGCATCCGGTGCAAGCGCCACAGCGCCGGCACCCGGTGAAAAAGACGGTGTTGCAGATACAGCGTCAGATCCAGCAACACCAACCCTGCAATCAGGCTCACAGCATAGGGTAAATCCAGTAAATGAAACACACCGCTCTGCTCATGGGCAGCGTACAGCGCGACAGTCACCGGAAGCACTGGCATTAAAAGCCGCACCAGCAAACTGTTCAGCGTTACCAGCAGCAAGTTATGGCACCAGCGGTAGCGTTGGTGGCCGGTCAGTTCTCTCGCGGGACGGCGACACTCCCAGAACGCCATCAGGATAAATAACAACCCGGGTAAAGCTATCCGTAACAGAGGTTCAGCACTCAGCCAGTCCATTATTTCCCACCTGCTTCACACATAAGGCTGTCCCCGGTAAACCCTGCGCTGAATCAACAGATCAAGCCTGTGAATGCGAACAAAACTCAATTTGGGCAACCTACTGCTTTTCATTTCTTTACCACTCGATAAAAATGGGTATATCACAGGGTACAATGGAAACCAATTATGCTTCAGCCGTATCGCCTCCTTGCAGGCATCTTCATGACATGTCTGATTCTGCTGTTACACGGCTGTAGCAATGAAGCGGCGGAAGAAAAAGTTGTGCGCCCGATTCCTCAGTTGTCTGATCTGAATATCAAAGAATTTGTGAGCGTGTTTAAGCAGGACTACGAACGCAGCCTCAATGACATTGAAAACGCTTACGATGAACACAAATCCAATAATGACCCGGAAGGCTATGTTGCTTATCGCAACCTGACCTGGACCCCGGCCTATATCGATCTGAAAAATCATTACGCCGCCGTACTGCATCAGAACAAACCGTATCTGGCCCGCAAACGGCTACTGCCGCTGTTTACCCTGTTCGAAAACGTGCTGAAAATCGGTCTGGATCTGAAAAAAGCCATGAACGATAACGACGAACGCTACCATGGCCGTGCAGTCGACAGCATCCAGAAAGGCAAGCTTGCCTTTAATAAGCTGGCGCTTAAACTTCAGGCCAGCTAAACAGCGTTTCTGCGACCGCTGAACCCAGACACCGGTGGCCCCTGTGCTATCGGGCCGGCAGGTCGCATTTTTCCCTTTTTCAGCCCCTCGCTTTGGTATAGTATTTGCCGGTCCGTCAGATACTTAACACCACTGTTTACTGCGTTATCTGTCACTTCCGGTTTACCGTCAACCCTATCAACTGAGCACGATCTTTATGCGTATGAACATTGACGAATTTCTCGCCAGCCCGAATAAAGCGGTTACCCTGATGGGGATGTCCGGTGTAGGCAAGACCTACATATCCAACATTCTGGAAGAGAAAAACTGGTACCACTTTTCGGCAGATTACAGGATTGGCCACAAGTACCTGAACAGCGATATAGAAGCCAACCTGCGCGACAAAGCCATGACCGTGCCGTTTCTGCGCGAACTGCTGGAAAATGACTCAATCAGCATCAGCAACAACGTCACCATTAACAACCTGAGTTCGGTCTCCGCATTTTTAGGCAAGCTGGGTAACCCGGAAAAAGAAGGGCTGGCACTGCCGGAGTTTTTACGCCGCCAGAAACTCTATCTGGAAGCAGAAATTGCATCTGCCTACGACGTACCGAAATTCATTGATAAAGCCCATGCTGAAGGTCATAACCACTTTATCAATGACTCAACCGGCAGCCTGTGCGAAATTGATGAGCCGGGTGTATTTGAAATACTGGCGAAAAACACCCTGATTCTGTATATCAAAACGTCACCTGAAGATGAGATTAAGCTGATCGAGCGGGCCCAGAAAAGCCCGAAGCCTCTGTATTACCGTCAGGACTTCATTCTGGAACAGCTGGCTAAGTATCAGGAAGAGCGGAACCTGGACTATCTGGCAATGATGGAACCGGATGACTTTATCCGCTGGGTTTTCCCGAACCTGTTCCATTCCCGTTTGCCACGCTATCAGCACATTGCAGACAACTATGGTTATACTGTTCAGGCAAGCGAACTGGCCACCTGCAAATCTGAAGCAGACTTTATTGACATTATTACTGCCAGCGCCCGCCGCTAGGAATTTATTATGCCGATTATTACCCCTTCCAGCCGGGTCTTACCCAGCTATACAAAATTAGCAGCTGAAGGTTTCGCGATCCTCACCCATGAGCGCGCCACCACTCAGGACATTCGTGAATTGCATATCGGTTTCCTCAACATGATGCCGGATGCGGCTTTCACCGCGACCGAGCGGCAATTCCTGCGCCTGATCGCCAGCAGTAACCAGATCGCCCAGTTTATTTTTCACCCGTTCACCATCAACGCAGAAAAACGCAGCCCGGAAATTCAGCAGTACGTGGCGGATTACTACGACGACTTCGAACAGCTGAAACTGGAAGGTCTGGATGCGCTGGTCATTACCGGCGCAAATGTGGCCAACAAGAATATTCAGGACGAAGACTTCTGGGAACCGCTGAAAGACGTGGTCGACTGGGCGTACGACAACGTCACCTCGATTCTCTGTTCGTGCCTGGCATCCCATGCACTGCTGAAAATCAAGTACGACATCGACCGCCAGCCGCTGCCGGAAAAATGCTGGGGGCTGTTCAATCATACTGTCAGCGATCCCACTCACCCGCTGGTACACGGTATGAACAGCCGGTTTGACGCCTGCCACTCACGGCACAACGAAGTGGCCAGTGATGCGATGCGCAACGCCGGCCTGAAAGTACTGGTGGAATCGGAAGAAGCCGGTCCCCATCTGGCCGTCAGCGAAGACGGTTTCCGGATTATCTTCCTGCAGGGACACCCGGAATACGACACCATCAGCCTGCTGAAAGAATACAAACGGGAAGTCATGCGTTATGTCAGCGGTGACCGTGGCGACTATCCGCCATTTCCGTCGAACTATCTGTCGCTGCAGTCCCAGGCGATTCTTGAGGAATACCAACTGCGCCTGACCAGCGCGATGACCAATGGCACTGAACTGCCGGAATTTCCGGAAAAACATGTCACGCCGCTGGTACACAACAGCTGGCAGGACACCGCTAACGCCTTTACTAACCGCTGGCTGGGTCAGGTTTACCAGACGACCAACGTCGACCGCACCAAGCAGTTTGAAGATCAGCTGGACCCGAACGATCCGCTGGGGCTCTATTCCGGCAAGTAAAAACGTCAGCCCCCGGACACAAAAAAGGACTCACATGAGTCCTTTTTTATTATCCGGTCACTGAACAGTTTATCTCAGAAACAGTCACCGGGAACCCTTACCCAGCCTTCCATCAGCACCCGCGCACTGCGGCTCATCACAGCCTTGGTCGCGGTCCACTCGCCGTTTTCACAGGCCGCCTCTGCGCCCACCCGTAAAGTTCCGGAAGGATGCCCAAAACGCACCGCACTGCGTTCACCGCCACCGGCGGCCAGATTGACCAGCGTGCCGGGAATCGCCGCAGCGGTACCTATAGCCACCGCTGCCGTGCCCATCATGGCATGGTGTAACTTCCCCATGGACAGCGCCCGCACCTGCAGATCGGTATCACCGGCAGCAATCGCTTTACCACTGGAAGAGACATAATCCGATGGCGGCGCCACAAAGGCCACCTTTGGCGTGTGCTGCCGGCCGGCCGCTTCACTGATATCACTGATCAGCCCCATGCGCACCGCACCATAGGCCCGGATGGCTTCAAACTTCGCCAGCGCAGCTTCATCATTATTAATGTCATCCTGCAATTCAGCACCGCTATAACCGATCTCAGCCGCATTAACGAAAATAGTAGGGATACCCGCATTGATCATAGTCGCCGCTAAGGTACCGACACCCGGCACCGCCAGTTCATCCACCAGATTGCCGGTGGGGAACATCGCACCGTCACCGTCCGCCGGCGACATAAACTCAACCTGCACCTCAGCGGCCGGAAAAGTAACACCGTCCAGCTCAAAGTCGCCGGTTTCCTGCACTTCGCCGTTCGTCATCGGCACATGGGCAATTATGGTTTTGTGAATATTCGCCTGCCAGATTCTGACTACGGCGACACCATTTTCCGGCACCCGCGAAGTATCCACCAGCCCTTTACTGATCGCGAACGCCCCGACTGCTGCCGACAGGTTGCCGCAGTTACCGCTCCAGTCCACGAAAGGCTTATCGATGGCCACCTGACCAAACAGGTAATCCACATCATGATCCGGCTGGCTGCTCTTCGCCAGAATGACCGTTTTACTGGTACTGGAGGTAGCACCTCCCATCCCGTCGGTTTGCTTACCGTAAGGGTCCGGGCTGCCGATCACCCGCTGCAGCAACGCATCCCGTGCAGGCCCCGGTAACTGAGCTACTTCCGGCAATTCTTCAAGGCTGAAGAATACCCCTTTACTGGTGCCGCCACGGATATAGGTTGCCGGTATTCTGATCTGAGGAACATGCGCCATAATTCAATTCCTGATTAAATGCCCGCCATGGTTAAACCGCAGCGGGCCGTTTACATTAGCTGTTACGCGTTACCTTCAAGGTAGCCCTAAGCGTTTCCCTCAAGAAAGTCCTTAGCAAAACGCTGCAGAACACCGCCCGCCTCATAAACCGATACCTCTTCAGCGGTATCCAGACGGCAGGTAACCGGCACTTCAACGGTTTCACCGTTCGTACGGTGAATCAGCAGCGTCAGTTCGGCCCGCGGCTTACGCTCACCCAGCACATCAAATGTCTCGGTGCCGTCAATGCCATAGGTCTCACGGGTTTCACCGGCCTTAAATTCCAGCGGCAGAACCCCCATCCCCACTAAATTAGTCCGGTGAATACGTTCAAATCCTTCCGCCACAATGGCTTCAACACCCGCCAGACGGACGCCTTTCGCCGCCCAGTCCCGGGATGACCCCTGACCATAATCCGCACCCGCCACAATGATCAGCGGCTGGCTGCGTTCCATGTAGGTTTCAATGGCTTCCCACATACGGGTCTGCTGCCCTTCCGGCTCAACCCGTGCCAGCGAACCCTGAATAATTTCACCGGCATCATCCCGGCACATTTCATTGAGCAGCTTAGGGTTCGCAAATGTCGCCCGTTGCGCCGTCAGGTGATCACCACGGTGGGTCGCGTAGGAGTTGAAGTCTTCTTCCGGCAAGCCCATATAAGCCAGATACTCACCGGCAGCACTGCTGGCCAGAATCGCATTAGAAGGCGACAGGTGATCCGTTGTAATGTTATCCCCCAGCACCGCCAGCGGACGCATGCCCTTAAGGCCACGGGCACCGGCCAGTGCACCTTCCCAGTATGGCGGGCGACGAATGTAGGTACTCTGCGCACGCCAGTCATACAGCGGACTTTCTGCTTGCTCCGCCTTACCCAGATCAAACATTGGAATGTAAACCTGCTTGAACTGTTCCGGCTTCACGCTGGAGGCAACAATCGCATCAATTTCTTCGTCACTTGGCCAGATGTCTTTCAGCGTAACCGGGTTACCGTTCTGATCTGTACCCAGTACGTCTTTTTCAATATCAAAACGTACCGTACCGGCTATAGCATAAGCCACCACCAGCGGTGGGGATGCCAGGAATGCTTGTTTGGCATATGGGTGAATCCGGCCATCAAAGTTACGGTTACCGGACAGCACCGCGGTGCTGTACAGATCACGGTCGATCACTTCCTGCTGGATTGCCGGATCAAGGGCACCGCTCATGCCGTTACAGGTGGTGCAGGCATAGGCGACGATGCCGAAACCCAGAGCTTCCAGCTCAGATAACAAACCGGCTTCTTCCAGATACAGGCGGGCCACCTTGGAACCCGGCGCAAAAGAAGACTTCACCCAGGGCTTACGCAGCAAGCCTAACTCATTCGCTTTGCGGGCCACCAGACCGGCCGCCACCACGTTGCGCGGGTTGCTGGTATTGGTGCAACTGGTAATGGCTGCAATGATCACGGCACCGTCCGGCATTTCACCGGGTTTTTCTTCCCAGCTGCCGGCAACGCCCCGCTCGGCCAGCTCAGAAGTGGGCAAACGGCGGTGCGGGTTAGACGGCCCCGCCATGTTGCGGCATACCGATGAAAGGTCAAAGGTCAGCACCCGTTCATATTCAGCAGCAACCAGATCATCCGCCCACAGGCCGGTGGTTTTTGCATAATGTTCAACCAGCGCCACCTGCTCCGGCTCACGTCCGGTCAGTTTCAGATAATCAATGGTCTGCTCATCGATGTAGAACATACCGGCAGAGGCACCGAACTCCGGCGTCATATTGGCAATGGTTGCGCGGTCACCGATGGTCAGATCCCGGGCACCTTCACCGTAGAACTCAAGATAGGCAGAAACCACCCGCTCTTTACGCAGGAACTCCGTCAGTGCCAGCACGATATCCGTGGCAGTAATCCCCGGCTGACGTTTGCCGGTCAGCTCAACACCGATAATGTCCGGCAGGCGCATCATGGAAGCGCGCCCCAGCATCACGTTTTCGGCTTCCAGACCACCGACACCAATGGCAATTACACCCAGTGCATCCACGTGGGGGGTATGGCTGTCAGTACCAACACAGGTGTCCGGGAAGGCAATGCCATCACGGGCCTGAATCACTGGCGACATTTTCTCCAAATTAATCTGGTGCATGATGCCGTTACCGGCCGGAATCACATCCACATTTTCAAATGCGGTTTTGGTCCACTCGATAAAATGGAAACGGTCTTCATTACGGCGATCTTCAATGGCGCGGTTTTTCTCAAATGCTTCAGGGTCAAAACCACCGTGCTCAACCGCCAGCGAGTGATCGACGATTAACTGAGTTGGTACCACCGGGTTGACCTTCGCCGGGTCACCGCCCTGATCTGCAATTGCATCCCGCAGGCCCGCCAGATCCACCAGCGCAGTCTGCCCCAGAATGTCATGACACACCACCCGGGCCGGATACCATGGAAAATCAAGGTCCCGCTTGCGCTCAATAATCTGTTTCAGGGAATCGCTCAGCACCGCCGGTTCACAGCGGCGCACCAGCTGTTCCGCCAATACACGGGAAGTATAAGGAAGGCCGGCATACGCGCCCGGCTGAATGGCTTCGATCGCAGCACGCGTATCAAAGTAATCCAGCTGCGTACCCGGAAGGGGTTTACGGTTTGCAGTATTCATAGCATCAGGACCCGTCAGTATTTTTTACACGAGCGAAGCCTTGCACACAAAAAATCCGGTGCCGGCTCCCCTTTTTTATTAGAAATGTTCCGCGACCCCGGCATAACCGGCCGGGGCAACGGTGACTCAGCTCAGTGGTTAAGGACGATCTTCGATCGCTACCCAGTCAGCGGAATCAGGACCGGTATAGTCCGCCGACGGGCGGATAATCCGGTTATTGGCTCTTTGCTCCATCACGTGCGCAGTCCAGCCGGCAACACGGGAACAAACAAAAATTGGCGTAAACAGCTTGGTCGGAATGCCCATGAAGTTATAGGCAGAGGCATGGAAGAAATCCGCATTACAGAACAGCTTCTTCTCGCGCCACATCACCGCTTCTACCCGCTCAGAAACCGCGTACAGGTACTCATCACCGACCTGCTCCGACAGTTTCTTCGACCATTCCTTGATGATCGCATTACGGGGATCAGACTCACGATAGATCGCATGGCCAAAGCCCATGATCTTATCTTTACGGGCCAGCATGCCCATGACTTCAGCTTCCGCCTCGTCGGCACTGCGCCAGTTTTCAATCATCGCCATCGCCGCTTCATTAGCACCGCCGTGCAGCGGGCCACGCAGTGAACCGATCGCCGCAGTGACACAGCTATGAATATCTGACAGCGTTGAAGCACATACCCGGGCGGTAAAGGTAGATGCATTGAACTCATGCTCGGCGTACAGAATCAGCGATGCATGCATTACTTCAACATGCAGCGGCTCAGGTTTCTTGTCATGCAGAGTCCAGAGAAACTGCTCGGCAATGGAATCGGCATCCGTTTCTACACTGATCCGCTTACCGTGGTGGCTGTAGTTGTACCAGTAGTTGATGATGCCCGGGAATGCTGCCAGCATACGGTCAATATGATGATGCTGCTCAGCAAAGTCATGCTCAGTTTCCAGGTTACCCAACATTGAGCAACCTGTGCGCATCACATCCATCGGATGGGCATCCGCCGGAATATTTTCCAGCACGGTCAGCAATGCCTGTGGCAGGCTGCGCATCTCTTTCAGGCGGGCTTTGTACATCTCAAGCTCACCCATATTTGGCAGCTTGCCGTACAGCAACAGATAAGCCACTTCTTCAAACTGCGCTTTATCCGCCAGTTCTTTAATGTCATAACCACGGTAGGTAAGCCCTGCACCGGACTGACCTACTGTACACAGTGCCGTTTCACCGGCAGACTGCCCCCGCAGACCGGCACCGCCCAACTTCTTCGCTTCAGCCATGATATGTCTCCTCACACCGGGCCGGCATCACACCGGCCAAAACACACTGATTTTTATTTGTTCTTACCTTCCTGAAACAACGCATCAAGCTTCTGCTCAAAGTCGTGGTAATTCAGGAAATCATAAAGCTCCATCCGGGTCTGCATGCTGTCGACAACCGCTTTCTGATCACCGTCACGCAGGATCGCTTCATAGACATTCAGCGCTGCCTGATTGGCCGCACGGAACGCAGAGAGCGGGTACAGCACCATGGTGGCACCGTTCTCAGCTAACTCCTGCTTGTTAAACAGCGGCGTGGCACCAAACTCGGTAATATTCGCCAGCAGATGCGCACCGTTAATGCCTTCAGCAAACGCCCGGTAATCACTCAGGGTATGAACCGCTTCTGCAAAAATACCGTCAGCACCGGCTTCCAGACAGGCCTGAGCCCGCTCCACCGCTGCATTCAGACCATCCTGCTGAAAGGCATCCGTCCGGGCAATGATGAAAAAGTCGTCATCGGTTTTGGCATCAACCGCGGCCTTCACCCGGTCGACCATTTCTTCCAGACTGACGATTTCTTTATTTGGCCGGTGGCCGCAGCGTTTCTGGGCAACCTGATCTTCAATATGCACCGCCGCGGCACCTGCTTTGGTCATATTGCGTACGGTCTTCGCAATGTTAAATGCACCGCCCCAGCCGGTATCAATATCCACCAGCAACGGGGTTTCAACCGCATCAGTAATACGGCGTACGTCTTCCAGCACATCGTTCAGCGAAGTCATACCCAGATCAGGTAAACCATAAGACGCATTCGCAACACCGCCACCGGAAAGGTAAATAGCTTTATGACCAACCCGCTCCGCCATCATTGCGTGGTAGGCATTCACGGTGCCCAGAATCTGTAGTGGTTTGGTTTCTGCCAGAGCCTGACGGAAACGTCCGCCGGCGGTCAGTTGCTGCGACATAAGTGACTCCCTATGTAAGTACTCGATTCAGACCGGTCAGTCTTTCTGCTGATCGGTCAACTTAACTTCTATATTGCGCCGCGCCGTACTGATATGGCGGCGCATCAGGATTTCGGCCAGTTCACCATCACCCTCTTCGATGGCATCCAGAATCCTGTGATGTTCTTTCAGGGCACGTTGCGGGCGGGATTTGGACACACTGAACTGATAGCGGTACATACGCACCAGGTGATAAAGCTCACCGCCTAACAGTTCCATCAGCTTGTCGTTGTGACTGCCCTGCACGATCCGGAAATGGAAATCCAGATCCCCTTCTTTCTGAAAATAGGCATGGCCGTCAATCTTTTCGATGCTGGCTTCATGCTCATGTAATAGTTCCCGCACGCTGTCTATTTCTGCCTGCGACATTTTCACAGCCGCCAGTCGGCTGGCCATGCCTTCAAGGGCTTCACGTACGTGATAAATTTCCAGCAACTCATCCGTATTAAGGGATACCACCCGTGCGCCCACATGGGGTACACGAACCACCAACCGCAAACCTTCCAGGCGGCGAATCGCCTCCCGTAACGGCCCCCGGCTGATCCCATAAGTACGCGCCAGTTCCGGCTCGCTGATCTTATGGCCCGGCGGAATATCACCCTTAACAATGGCAGTTACCAACTGCTCGCAAACCTTATCAGCCAGCGTGCGCAATTCGCTGTTACTGATTGTTTGCTCTGTTACTTCAACTTCAGAGACTTCAGTCATATTATTTTCCAGATTGTCGACAATCTAAATTGTGAACTAACAATACAGCCCATATTATAGCCCGTCAAGACGGTTTTAAGGGCGATTTGTCAACATTATACAAAAGTATAAGGGTAAACCCTAGGACCTTTCTCCCTCTAAAAAACCTGTAAATGAACAGGTATAAATGAAAAGAAAGAACACAGAAACAGCCGCAATAGCCTATAAATTAAGGCCGTCAGCCTATTTATAAAAATCAGAAGAGAAACAGGCAGCAGTAAAAGAACATACTAAGGAGATTGTCGACAATCCTGCAAATTAATCAAACTGTCGACACTTTATGAAAAGTTTTCAGTCCGCCAGATAACGTTCAAGCTCTGTCTGCATTAACTGAGCAATCTGTCTTGGTTTCTGAAATGGCAGGGAATGATCGGTACCGGCAACCATGAAGTAATGCCAGTTTGGCAAACGCTCTGCCAGTACCCGTTGATATTCATGCATCGCTGACACACTGTTACCCCCGATAAAACTGCTGACATCTCCCTGAGCTGCCAGCAACGCCTCACGGTCCACATCCTGCAATGCATCGGTGACACATTTAAGCGCATGGGCAAATCCCCGGGGGCGGTTGGCCAGGCGTTCAATGGTGACCTTCTCCACCAGCGGTGAGACTTTCCGGTTAGGTGAAATGGTATCCAGAAACTGCCGTACACCCCTTTCAGCATCGGTGCTAAGATGCTCTGCGGCCTGCATATACTCAGCCCGTAACTCAAGACTGGCCTGCCAGTCACCACGGTCTACCGCCGCCGATTCCAGCAGATACTGCTTTTCAACGTGCTGACTGTGCTGCTGTTTATAGAGCATAGAAATCAGTCCGCCCATTGAATACCCGGCCAGATCAAAACGTTGCCAACCCAGATGATTCAGCAGCTGCGCCACATCATTTACAACTTCCTGAGCCGTATACGCATACTCTACCCCGTCCGGCGCAACCGTCTGCCCCATCCCCCGCAGATCCGGCACCAATACTTCTGACCACATAGCCAGCTGCGCCAGCAACGCCTGCCAGGTATCCTCACCGGCCACCCCCGCACCGTGGAGCAGGACCAGCCGCCGGCCGGTCCGGTTTTCCTTATGACGGTACACCCGGTAAAAAATCCGCTGATCCGGTTGCTGGAAAATATCGGTATGCAAGGTATAGGGAAACTTCATAATGACTCGTTAACATTCAGAAAAATCACAAAAAACAGCAGGCCCAGTGTACATCAAATCACTTCATTTCCACTAAACCGGTGAAACTGCTCTGGATGCGTAATATTGTGCCGTATTCCCGCCAATATACTCGCATTCATAGGACCAGATGGTTACAATCGCCCTCTTTAACCGGACACTCGGCCCCACAAGGGCTAACTGTCCGTTACGCAGTGACTCTTGCAGCTACAACAAAAGGCTTACCCGGTGTACAGACTGTTCCCTCTCCCCTATCTAGATGATGCCTGCCCATACTTTGCAGCAATCCGCCAGCATAATGCGCCGGTTTTTCTTGATAGCGGTAAGCCCCGTTCCGGCTTTGGCCGGTATGACATCATTGCGGCCTCACCGGTAGCTGAACTCAGCTACCAGCACGGCATTACGACACTGACCAACACCAGCGGCACAGAATCCCTCGGCGGCAATCCTTTTTGTCACCTGCAGGCCATGTATCAGGCCAGTGCTGAAAACTGTCCGCCACCGGCGGATGAAGCGATCAGCCAGCTACCATTTTGTGGCGGCATGATCGGTTATTTCTCCTATGACCTGGGCCGCAGCCTTGAAGATCTGCCGGAACTGAACCCACAGGATCAGGAACTGCCAGACATGCAGGCAGCCATTTATCCGTGGGCAGTCATCGTTGACCATCAGGAAAAGCGCACTCAACTGATCACCACACCGTTAATGGATCAGCCTTCTGCAGAAGCCCTCAAAACACAGATAGAAACGGCGCTGAAAGCGCCGCAGGCGACAGGCGAATTTACCCTGACAAACCGCTTCAGCAGCAACCTGACTGAACAGGATTATTATGACGCTCTGGATAAAGTCAGCGACTATATCCAGGCTGGCGACTGCTATCAGGTCAACTTTGCCCAGCGTTTTAAAGCCGGCTATGAAGGCGATACCTGGCAGGCATACCTGAAACTGCGCGCTAAAGCGCCTACCCCGTATTCAGCCTACATCGAAACCCCGCAGGGCAGCATTTTGTCCCTGTCACCGGAACAGTTTCTCGAAGTAGACAACGGCAAGGTCACCACCAAGCCGATTAAAGGCACCCGGCCACGGGGCAAAACCCCTGAAGATGATCAGAACCTGGCACAGGAACTGTTCGACAGCGAAAAAGACCGCGCTGAAAACCTGATGATTGTCGACTTGCTACGCAATGATATCAGCAAGGTATGCCAGCACGGGACTGTACGGGTTCCGAAGCTGTTTGATATTGAGTCTTACGCTAACGTACATCATCTGGTGAGCACGGTTACCGGCATGCTGGACACTGATAAAACTCCACTGGATTTGCTGGAACACAGCTTCCCGGGCGGCTCGATCACCGGTGCACCTAAAATCCGCGCCATGGAAATCATCGAAGAGCTGGAGCATAACCGCCGCTCTATTTACTGTGGGTCTATCGGCTATTTAAGCTTCTCCGGCCGGTTTGACAGCAGCATTACCATCCGTACCCTGCTCTGCCATGACAACCAGATCCACTGCTGGGCCGGCGGCGGCATCGTTGCTGATTCAGAAACCGCCGACGAGTATCAGGAAACCTATAACAAGGTAAACAACCTGTTACAGGCACTGGAAGACGGCCTGCACTGATCCTTCCCCCCCTCGCCTCACACCCTGCCCTGAAACTCAGCCTGCATTGCCAGGCTGAGACTTAGTACCCGTTTTGATTGCTATTCCCTTTGCAAGCCACTGATCCCGATATACTTTTTTCAGAATCACCACCTATACTGGTGCTCATCGATCTCGAAACGGACCCAAGAGGCAGGCTATGAGCAGCAATTACACCGGCGGTAAGAGTAAAGATTCGATCTCCATGACCATGCTGATGACCCCCGACATGGCCAACTTTTCCGGCAACGTCCACGGCGGCGCTCTGCTTAAAATTCTCGATCAGGTCGCCTATGCCTGTGCCAGCCACTTCAGCAAGCACTATGTGGTCACCCTGTCAGTAGACCAGGTACATTTCAAACAACCGGTGAGAGTGGGCGAACTGGTCACCTTCTATTCCTCAATCAACCATGTGGGGCGCTCCACCATGGAGGTGGGCGTGAAGGTCATTGCAGAAGACATTCACAGCGGTGAAGAACGCCATACCAACAGCTGCTACTTCACCATGGTTGCGGTAGATGATGACGGCAAATCAACAAGCGTTCCCCGGCTGGAGCTGAACACGCCGCAGCGTAAAGCCCGCTATATCGCCGCCGCCCTGCGCAAACAGCTGCGCAATGAACACGATCAGCGCCTGGCTGAAATTCATGATAAATGGACCGAGCACGTGGATGACCTCTCCACTGAAGAGATTGATGCCCGGTTAAAAGATATGCTGGAAAATGATGCCATGTAAGGCACGGCTCTACTTGGCAGTAAAGCCGCCATCAATGAAGATCGTCTGGCCGGTAATGTAGTCCGACCCGTGACTGGCCAGAAAAATACACAGCCCGTTAAGGTCTTCCAATTCACCGTTGCGACCAATGGCGGTTTGCTGGGCCAACTGGTCGCTCAGCGTATCATCAGCAAACACTTTCTGAGTAAGCTCAGTCGGGAAGAACCCCGGCGCAATGGCATTGCAACTTATACCCCGTGACGACCAGGCTTCTGCCATGGCCCGGGTAAGCTGTTCCACACCACCTTTTGAAGCGCCATAGGCAATGCCGTTAGTGAATGCCCGGCGGGACTGCAGCGAAGCCACATTGATAATTTTTCCCCAGCCCCGGTCTGCCATCTGCGGCACCAGCTTCTGAGCCAGAAAGAAAGGTATCTTGAGGTTAAGATCCTGGGTCAGATCCCAGTCGCCGGGGGATACATCATCCGCATGCTGCCGAAGATTCACCCCGGCGGTGTTACAGAGAATATCAATGCGGCCAAATACCTGCAGGCATTGCGTGACAACATCATCCAACTGATCAGTGTCTGCCAGATCCGCCACCACAGGCACGATCCGATCATCATCTGCGGCCAACTGACCCAGCCGTTCACGTCTACGCCCCAGCGCAACCACAGAGGCACCCGCACTGCGCAACGCAATCACCTGCTGCATACCAATTCCCGAGGTCGCGCCGGTCACCAGCGCTACCTTACCGGTCAGATCAAATAAGCCCATCAATACTCTCCGCAAGGATGTCTCTTATATCAGAGCTCAGGTAACTCCTGATTCGCAAACATCTCTTCCACTTCAGCCCGGTTATTACAGGCCTGTACATCCCGGACCACATCCGGCGTCAGGTGCGGCGCAAACTTCTGAATGAAATCATACATATAGCCCCGCAGGAAGGTCCCTTTTCGGAAGCCGATCTTGGTATAGCTGGCCTCAAACAGATGACTGGCATCCAGACACACCAGACCGTGATCCGCCGCCTCATCAAATGCCATGGTGGCAATAATGCCGATCCCCAGCCCTAAGCGGACATAGGTTTTGATCACATCGGAATCAACCGCCGTGAAGACCACCCGCGGGTCCAGACCTTCACGGATAAAGGCATCATCCAGCTTGGACCGACCCGTAAAACCAAAGACATAAGTCACAATCGGATAATCAGCGATATCTTTCAGCGTCAGACGCGAAACCTGCGCCAGCGGATGATCCTTAGGCACCACTACCGAACGGTTCCAGCGATAACAGGGCATCATGATCAGATCATTAAAGTGACTCATGGCTTCGGTGGCTATACAGAAGTCCACCGTCCCGTCTGCCGCCATTTCAGCGATCTGCATAGGCGTGCCCTGATGCATATGCAAAGATACATCCGGATAAGACTGCATAAAGCCGTTAATCGTTTCAGGCAACGCATAACGTGCCTGAGTATGGGTAGTGGCAACATCCAGGCTACCCATCTTCTCATCACTGAATTCCTGCGCCACCTGCTTGATACTCTCAACCTTACGCAGAATATCACCGGCCACTTCCAGAATTTTTTCACCCGCCGGTGTTACCCGCGTCAGATGCTTACCACTGCGGGCAAAAACCTCTACCCCTAACTCGTCTTCCAGTAAACGAATCTGCTTACTGATACCCGGCTGCGATGTATATAAACTCTGAGCTGTTGCTGAAACATTCAGATCATGGCGGGCAACTTCCCAGATATAGCGCAACTGTTGCAACTTCATGCAAACCTCCAGACTCGGATCAAAAACTGCTCAGCTGAACGCACCCCGCTCGAAAATCAGCAAAACAGAAGTAACAAAGGCATTATTAATAACTAATAATTATATAGGACGTATATTCACACAGAATTCGTGTGGTTGCCAGCCCCTGCAGACAACTGCAGGGGCTATTTACAGAAAAGGCTTACAGACGGGATTTTAAACGGCGGATTTCTTCTTCCTGAGAGGTGATACGCTTCTCCAGACCGGTTACCCGGCCAATCGCACGGATCAGCTCATCATCTTTCAGTTTAACCTGACCGCGCAGCGCGCTTTCACGGCGGGTTGCTTCGTTGGCCGCCGCCAGCTGCTTCTGATTCAGACGCTTGGTCTCTTCAGTCAGTTCTTTCACTTTATCGGACAGACGCTTGTTCTTGTTCTGCTCAGACAGAATTGAACCGGAAACTTTATTCAACTGACGGGACCCCTGATCAACGTCGGTTTTATAACGCTTCAGCTCATCTTCCAGAATCTTGATCTGATTCTTTTGCGAATCCAGTTTTACATCCCGCTTAGCCACCACCGCCTGCAGATCATGAATCTCTTTGGTCAGCGCAGATTCTTTACGGCCACTCTCATCACGGATTTTATCCAGCGAACCGCGGTAATAGCGGACATCCGCCTCAGCCTTACTCACCTGCTCAAGGCTGTGGCGCTGTTCATCCTTAACCCGCTGATCAAAAGTTCGCTTGGAGTCATCCAGCTTCTTCTGCAGCAGCGCCATTTCCTGTTCAACGTTATGATAACGCTGTTCGGCGGTCTTCAGATCAGAAGTAACGGCGCCGAGGTTAATTTTCAGAACGGAAATTTCAGCTTCCAGCGCCTGAATCTGGCTGGTTTCTGCTTCAAGCTTGGTCCGCAGGTGACGGTACTTATTTTCCTGCTCGGTCTGATCTTCATACAGACGCTTTAATTCCTGCTCGCTGTGCTTACGGGATTCTTCACCGGCCAGGATCTGATCTTCCTTATCACTCATCACCAGCGCCTGGGCTTCCTGAATCGCCTGATTCCAGAGGGTCTGGAAGGACTTATTCAGGCTGCTTGGCACATCCGGGATTGTAATCATGTCACCGTTGACGGCCTGTAACCGGCCGGAAAGGCTGTCCCACCACTCGGCCAACATATCCGCGAGGCAATCCGGCTCAGTATTTAACTCAGCGGCGATCAGCTCAGTTGTTGGAATTACCCCCCGCTGCAGCATGCTGTCTGCAGTCAGATTAAAAATAGTCGGGTCAACCCTGTCACTCATTTATACATCCTGATAGAAACCACACCTGCGCACCTGCAGGCTAACATTATATAACAGCTTACAAATTACTCAGCAGCACTCTGATTACGTTCAGCAATGTGCTGCTGCAAATTACTCATCCCTTTTTGTAGCACATCTCCAAGTGGCGCTTTTATCACTTGGCGACCACCGGAAGGCAACGGCATACGCAATTCAACCGCATGCAGAAATAAACGTTTAAGGCCAAATTGGCGCATAAACTTATTAGTGTCATCCACACCATACTTATCATCACCGATAATCGGATGGCCGGCAAACTGGCTGTGCACCCGGATCTGGTGTGTTCTTCCCGTTACCGGACGGGCCTCAACCAGCGTCGCATAACCAGCAAACCGTTGCAGCACCTTAAACTCTGTCAGGGACTCCTTACCCATCGGGTGTGCCTTTACGACGCGCTCCCCAGACTTAAGTTCATTTTTCTGCAGCGGTGCATCAACTTTGGTTTTGCGGGTCGACCATTTACCATCCACCAGCGCATTATAAATCTTGGTCACTTTTTTGTGCCGTAACGCTTCATGAAGAAAACGTAACGCACTGCGCTTTTTAGCTACCATAATACAACCGGAAGTGTCCCGGTCTAAACGGTGCACCAGTTCAAGAAACTTTGCCTGAGGACGGATCTGACGTAACGTCTCGATCAGCCCCAGACTGATGCCGCTGCCACCGTGCACCGCCAGGCCACTGGGTTTATTGATCACCATCAGATCTGCATCTTCATAAAGCACCGCCGCTTCCAGGCTTGCAGCCAGGCCGGCACTGGCCACCGGTGCCTGACGCGCTTCCGCCAGACGCAGTGGCGGCACCCGCACCAGATCACCTTCCTGCAGCCGGTAATCCGGTTTGATGCGCTTTTTATTAACCCTCACCTCACCTTTACGCAGGATTCGGTAAATAAGCGTTTTAGGGGCGCCTTTTAATTTGGTACGCAAAAAGTTATCAATGCGCTGCCCTGCAAGATCAGCATCAACATCAAACCACTGAACCTGGCTTTTCGGGGCATCATTATTGTCGGACATCTTTTAAATTCGGCACTCGTACAGATACTGAAGAAAATATTTACAAAACTGCCTGAATGAGACAGATTCAGGCACATCTATGAATTGATGCCCCTGTTAATAGCTGCTATATTCTAGCGCTGCTGCAGGCCTTTGGCTTTAGCTAATTTGCTTTTATGGATAAATAACCTGATGTCAATAACCTAATCAGGAATTTATTCAACAGCCTGCGCAGAAGATGATGAAATATTTACGTATTTTTATCCCGAAGCAGCCAGAGTTAAGGCCCGAAGCTTCCGCAACCCGCCGCTGAACAGTACTGTTACAAACCACAGGCTGACGTCAAAAAGCGAACCGGTCGCCAGAAGCGAGCAACGGAGACACTGCCACAGGCAGACGCGTAAAGACCAACATCAAAACAACAGAATTAACTACGTATTTCATCCTTCTGGTACTGTTTTGGCCAGTTGGAGGTGGAGATGTCGCCAGCCCGGAACCTGCGTGCCATCAGAACGGAAAGCGGCCAGAGATAAGTAACCTGGCCGCCTGAACCGGACTGAAAGATCCGCAGTAACAGCTACGATCAGATATTGAAAACTGATAGAGGCTGCTGTTTCCTCCACCGTCGATAAGACCCGTCTGCGCTGTAATACACACCAGACAGGCAAAAACTGAACTATTGATGTCGTTACGAAGATTGGACTCACGTGACAGGGTAAGCCCTGTCCCCATACGTAAACAGCCATAGCGATGAAATACGTTAGTGTTATAAGAGAACGCTAACACAACATGAAAAGAATGCTCATTAATGCAACTCAGCCTGAAGAGTTGCGCGTCGCTCTGGTCGACGGTCAGCGTCTGTATGATCTGGACATTGAATCCGGCTCCCGCGAACAGAAAAAAGCTAACATCTATAAGGGTAAAATCACCCGCGTAGAACCAAGCCTGGAAGCCGCGTTTGTCGATTACGGCGCAGAACGTCACGGCTTCCTGCCACTGAAAGAAATCTCCCGCGAATACTTCATCAAAGGCAGCGATAAAGGCGGCCGTCCAAGCATCAAGGATGTTGTTGCTGAAGGCACCGAAGTAATCGTTCAGGTCGACAAAGAAGAACGTGGCAACAAGGGTGCAGCCCTGACCACCTTCATCAGCCTGGCGGGCCGTTATCTGGTACTGATGCCTAACAACCCGCGTGCAGGGGGCATCTCCCGCCGCATCGAAGGCGACGACCGTAAACAGCTTAAAGAAGCAATGGACGGCGTTACCATTCCGCAGAAAACCGGCGTAATCGTCCGGACTGCCGGTGTCGGCCGTAGCTCTGAAGAACTGCAGTGGGACCTTGACTACCTGCTGATCCTGTGGGAATCCATTACCAAAGCTTCCAGCGAACGCCCGGCACCTTTCCTGATCTACCAGGAAAGCAACGTGGTAATCCGTGCAATCCGCGACTACCTGCGCCAGGACATCGGTGAAGTACTGATCGACAGTGAAGAAGTTCACCAGGACGCACTGAACTTCGTTAAGCAGGTCATGCCAAGCTACGAACAGAAGATCAAGCTGTACACCGAACAGGTACCGCTGTTTAACCGGTTCCAGATCGAAACTCAGATCGAAACCGCTTTCCAGCGTGAAGTACAACTGCCTTCCGGCGGCTCGATTGTCATCGACCCCACCGAAGCACTGGTCTCCATCGATATCAACTCCGCACGGGCAACCCGCGGCAGCGACATCGAAGAAACCGCCCTGCACACAAACCTGGAAGCCGCTGAAGAAATCGGCCGCCAGCTGCGTTTACGGGATATCGGCGGCCTGATCGTTATCGACTTTATCGATATGACACCGATCAAGAATCAGCGTGAAGTTGAAAACCGCATGCGTGATGCGATGAAGATCGACCGTGCCCGCGTCCAGCTGGGACGGATCTCCCGCTTTGGCCTGATGGAAATGTCCCGTCAGCGCCTGCGTCCGTCACTGATCGAAAGCCGTGGTTCTGTCTGCCCGCGCTGTAACGGTCAGGGCACCATCCGTGACACCGAATCTCTGGCACTGTCTATTCTGCGACTGATCGAAGAAGAGTCTGCCAAGGAACGTACCGCCCAGATCCGTGCGATTCTGCCGGTATCTGTCGCCACCTTCCTGCTGAACGAAAAACGCAGCGAAGTACATGACATCGAACAGCGTCAGAATGTACGGGTCGTCATTGTACCTAACCCGAACATGGAAACACCGCATTACGAAGTTGTCCGTCTGCGTGATGATCACACCGTGATCAACACCAACGACGCCAGCTATACTATGCAGCCTGAACCTGAAGACATTGCTGAACCGGATACCGCAACTAACACTCCGGCCCGGGAAAAAGCCGCTGTCCGTACTGTTGCACCGCCTACTCCGGCACCTGTCAGCACAGAGACAGCTGCAGCACCTGCCAGCAAACCTGCCAAAAGCGAAGAAAAATCCCTTTTGTCTGGTCTGATCTCTGCCATTACAGGTCTGTTCAGCAGCCCTGAAGAAACGAAGAAAGAGCAGGAAAAACAGCCTCGCAATAAAGACAACAGTGAACGCAAGCGCTCTAACAACCGTCGCAACCGTCGCCGTAAGGACGACCGTGAACGCGGAGAAAACAAGCCACAAAACGCCGCTAAGGATGAACAGCAGGAATCCCGCAGCGACAAGCCACGTGGTGAAGGCCGTTCACGTAACCGCCGCCGCAACGACCGTGACCGCGATCAGAAACGCAACAAGCCTGAAGTTCAGGAAGAAAACCTGCAGCAACAGGAAAATGAAGTTCAGGAAGATGGCCGTAACCGTGGTGAACGCCGCCGGGGCCGTCGCCGTCGCGGTGAACGTAATGCCCATCGCAGCGGTTCAGAACAGCAGGAAAACGCGCTGAATACTGAGCAGCCAGTTGCTAACGCCGAAGACGCTCAGACTGAAAACGCAGCCAAAGCAGCGATTGATGCGCCAAAGCCTGATACCGCAACGAATGCTTCTGACGAAGAGCAGCCAAAACGCAAACGTCGCCAGCGTCGTCCGCGTAAAGATCGCAAGCGCGAAGAGTCAGCAGAAGCAACTGAAACAGCTACTGAAAACGCTGAATCTGCAGTAGCCGAAGCAGAAGCTCCAACGGCAGACACAACGGCAACCGAAGCCGCTGAACAGCCTGTCGCTGAACAAGCACCGGCAACAGAAGCCACTGAAGCCGCAGCAGAAGCAGCCCCACAAGCCGCTGAAGAAGTAACTGCACCTGAAGCACCCGCTGCAGAAGCTGAAGCCGTTGAAGCACCGACAGAAGCAACTGCTTCCGAAGAACCTGCTGCTGAACCCGCTTCCGAAGAAGTCGCAGCCGAAGAAGCTGCTGAAGCACCGGGAACGGAACAGGCCGAAACTGAAGTAACAGAAGAAGCTGTTGCCGAAGAAACAGCTGCCGAAGAAACAGCTGCCGATGAAGCAGTCACGGAAGTAACCGCTGCGGAAGAAACTGCAGCAACCGCCGCGGAAGAAGCACCTGCGACTGAAGCTCAGCCGGAAGCAGCCGCTGAAGACAACGCAAAGCCTGCGGAAGAAGCACCTTCTGCCAGCAAGCGTCGCGGACGTCAGCGCCCTGCCCGTAAAGCAAAGCCGGAGACATCAGCCGTGACAGAGTCGCAGCCAGCTGCACCGCGTCGCCCGGCACCGCTGGTTGCTGACCAGGACTCTGCGCCAACTCAGCGCCGCCAGCGTCGTGCACCGAACGATCCGCGCGGCCGCCAGCAGGCGATACCGGAAAACAATCAGACAGACAGTGAAACCACTGAAGTCTGATACTGCCTGATGGCACCGGCCAGCCCGGTGCCCGCGCACAAAAAAGCCAGCTGTTCAGCTGGCTTTTTTATGTTCGGCTTTTCTGCTGCCCTTCCTGTTATTGGGGAAAAGTGCGTGGCTCAATCTCCAGCCGCACCTTAAAGTGACTGAACACATCTTCCTGAATAGCCTGAGCCAGGCGCAGAATATCATCACCGCTTGCCCCGCCATGATTCACCAGCACCAGCGCCTGCTTATCATAAACAGCCGCATGCCCCTGACACCGGCCTTTCCATCCCAGACGGTCTATCAGCCAACCCGCGGCCAGCTTATAGCCTTCACCGTCCGCAAAACTGACCAGATCCGGATAGTCTTTCAGAATCGCCTCCCGCCGAACGGCCGACACAACCGGATTTTTAAAGAAGCTGCCCGCATTGCCGATCTCTGCCGGATCTGGCAACTTAGCACGGCGAACCTGACAGATATAATCACTGATCTGCAAACCGTCGGGAGACTCAATGCCAAGGCCGGCAAAATGATCCGCCAGCCCCGCATATGCCAGCACCGGCTGACACTCCCGGCTAAGCATAAAATTCACTTCGGTAATGATATAGCGCCCCGAAGCACGCTGTTTAAAAATACTGTCCCGGTATCCAAATTCACAGGCTTCGGTGGTAAATTCGCACAGCTCACCGGTCTCCCGGTCCAGCGCCGTAAGGTTGAGCATACGATCTTTGATCTCTACACCGTAGGCCCCGATATTCTGCATGGGTGCAGCACCAACAGTCCCGGGAATCAGCGACAGATTCTCCAGTCCGTATGCACCGCACTCAAGTGTATAACGCACGAAATCATGCCAGTTCTCACCCGCTGCAGCGGTGACACATACCCGGGACGGATCATCGACATCAGCCTTAACCGTAATGCCCCGTAAGCGATTTAAAATCACCAGCCCCGGTATATCACTCACCAGTATCAGGTTACTGCCGCCGCCAAGCACCAGCACATCCAGATTCTTACTGTCCGCAAATGCCAGTGCTTCACGAAGCTCAACTAAACTGGTTACCTCGCAGCAATACTCCGCCGCCACATCAAAACCAAAACTGTTAGCACTTTTCAGGGAATAATTTTCTGAAAACTCCATTAACCGGATACTCCCCGGACAACGATCTGATCCAGCAAAGCACTGCAGGCATCTTCAAGCATATCCAGCACATGGGTAAAACCTGCTGCACCGCCAAAATACGGATCCGGCACATCCCCCTCATAGCGATCAGTGAAATCTGTCATCATCCCCAGATAGCCGGGATAATCCGCAGGGCAAATACTGCGCAGTCCCCCCAAATTCTGAACATCCATCGCGATCACATAATCGTAATAACCAAAATCCGTCGCAACCGCCTGACGGGCCCGCAAATCACTCAGATCATAGCCACGCCTTGCCGCCTCCATCGTTGCCCGGTGATCCGGCGGTTCTCCCACATGGTAAGCCCCGGTACCGGCTGAATCCGTTTCGATAAGGTGTGACAGGCCCCGGTCCTCAACCAACTGCCGGAACACACCATGGGCCGTTGGTGAGCGACAAATATTGCCCAGGCAAACAAAAAGAACCTTCGTTTTTTTCTGTTCCATTTATACCTCTGAAAAAGCGCAAGAACCTACCAGAACACAGTAAACAAACTTGCAAAAATAGCCGTCATGCAGCCCAATGAATACCGTCATTATATACGCTGCATGACTATCTTCTGACAGATTTATTCTAAACAGGAACTGAAATTATGCTTGAGCTGCGTCCTAACTGTGAGAACTGTGACAAAGACCTGCCGCCAGACGCTGCAGATGCCTGCATTTGCACCTATGAATGCACCTTCTGCAGGCAGTGTGTTGAGTCAATTCTGGAGAATGTATGCCCGAATTGCGGCGGTAATTTCTGCCCCCGTCCCATCCGGCCCGTCACCGCCCGCCGGAAAGGCGTCAGTCTTGAACATCACCCCGCCGGCACACACCGTAAACATACGCCCTACAGCGAAGCAGAAATCCGTACATTTTCAGCCGCCGCCAAACACCTGCCACCCCGGAAACGCTGAAGCAGGCATAAAAAAAGCGCTTTATCTTTGCCGGATAAAGCGCTTCGGATCACAACTTCAGATTAGGCTCAGGATGCACTGAACAGTGCCCGTATCCGTTCCAGATCCGCTTCGGTGTCGACCCCTGCAGGTGGCAGCTCATCCGCCACATCCACATGGATAACCGCACCGTTATACATAGCCCGCAACTGTTCCAGACACTCAACCGTTTCAAGCGGCGCCGGCTCCCAGCGTACAAAGTCATTCAGCAGCTTAACCCGATAGGCATAAATACCGATATGACGCTGAAAATTAACGCCTTCAGGTAACACATTACGCGCCTGAGGATCCGCAAACTCATCCCTCGGCCACGGGATTGGTGCACGGCTGAAATACAGCGCTTTCCCCTGGGTATCGCTGATTACCTTCACAACATTAGGGTTTAGCACTGCCTCTATATCACTGACAGGCTCACTGAGTGTCGCGATACTGGCATCCAGGTTTGCCATCAGGTTATGGGCAACCTGATTGATCACCCGGGGCGGGATCAGTGGCTCATCACCCTGCACATTCACGACGATATCATCCGCATAGAAGCCCAGTTGCTGAACTACTTCCTGTAAGCGGTCCGTGCCGGAAGGATGATCACCACGGGTCATACAAACCTCAGCCCCGAAGGCCGTGGCAACATCATAGATACGCTGGTCATCAGTGGCAATCACCACCCGCTGGGCTTCACTTTTAAGCGCCTGCTGATACACCCGCTGAATCATCGGCATACCGGCTATATCCGCCAGCGGCTTACCCGGCAAACGGGACGAAGCATAGCGTGCCGGGATAATAATCGAAAAACCCATGATAAATCCGCCTTACTTTTCCAGACGCTCTTCTGCACTCAGCGTACGCGCTTCGTTTTCCAGCATGACCGGGATGTCATCACGTACCGGATATGCCAGACCACTGGCACGGCAGATCAGCTCATTTGTCTCAGCATTATACTCAACCGGTGCCTTGGATACCGGACACACCAGAATATCAAGCAGCTTCTTATCCATGTAATAACCTTATTTGTCGTATTTCAACGCCTGCAAACGCTCTGTCAGCTGTTCTGCAAATGCATCATCGAGCTGTGCATCGACCGGCAGATACCAGGCATTTTTAAGTGGAAGATGTGCGCATTTTACAGCGTCTTTCTCGGTCATGATAATGCTTTCCCCGCCGGCAAATGAAAAATCATCCATTTTATAGGCGTGATGATCAGAAAATGCATGCCGCTCAACCCTTAACCCATGCGCTTCAAGCACACTGAAAAATCGCTCCGGATTGCCGATGGCAGCCACACCGTGCACCATCGGATTGGTTTCAGCAAAGTTTTGCAGAGAATCAGGTAACGCATCACAGGTCACATCAACCGGATGTACACGGCCCGGCTGCAAGTGCATTTCACTGTATGGATAACCCGGATGCTGTGCTGCCTTACCGTTGACCACGATCAGATCAACCCCCGCGAGCCGCTCAACCGGCTCCCGCAAAGGCCCTTCCGGCAAGCCGCGGCCGTTCGCAAAACCCCGCTGCCCGTCAACAACAGCAATCTCTATATCGCGCCCCAGCGAATAATGCTGCATACCGTCATCGCTGATAATAATATCGCAGTCAAAGTGCTGCAGCAGGTTTCTGACAGCCGCAGGGCGGTCCGGATCAATCACCAGAGGCACCGCCGTGCGCCGGGCAATCATGACCGGCTCATCGCCGCCTTCAGAAGGCAAAGTTGTTGAGGTTACACTGAAAGGAAAGGCCGGAGGCTTTGCTCCGTAACCACGGCTGACAACACCAGGCGTATAACCCTGCCGGCGCAGCCAGTTAACCAACCAGATCACCAGTGGAGACTTACCCGTTCCGCCGACCGAAATATTGCCGACGACGATCACCGGCACCGGTGCACGCCAGACCGGCTTAGTGCCATTCAGATACTGGCTGCGACGGCGCTCAGCCAGCGCCGTAAATACAGCGGACAGCGGCCGCAACATAATCAGCCACGGGGACTTTCGGTACCACGCTCGCTCCAGTGCCAAGCTATTGCTCCGCCGGTGGTTTCTGTGTCGTAATACTCAGGCTTGAAAAGCCCATTTTGCCGGCCACATCCATCACAGTCACAACCGCCTGATGGGGTGTATTGGCATCGGCAGTTACCACAAAGGGTAACGCCCGGTTATCACCCGCCGCCTTCAGTAGCGCCCGGCGCAGAGTATCCGCCTGACTGTTAATCAGCGCCAGCCCGTTGACACTGTAGCTGCCCGCTTCATTAACAACCACTTCAAGATTATCCAGTGGGGCTTCTGCGACCAGGCCATCAGCTTCCGGCAACTCAACCGCCAGGTGAGTCTCTTTGGTAAAGGTGGTCGTGACCATAAAAAAGATCAGCAACAAAAACACCACATCAATCAAGGGTGTCAGATTGACATCCACATCAGCGGGCCGGTTACGTCTAAACTTCACAGCGCAGCCTTATTCGTAATCAACGGCACGGTCGCCGTGGACAATTTCAACCAGCTTAATCGCTTCCTGCTCCATCTCCACCAGCAGGGTATCGACCTTACGCTGAAAGTAGCGGTGAAACATGAGCGCCGGAATGGCGACAGCCAGACCTGCCGCCGTCGTAATCAGCGCTTCAGAAATGCCTCCGGCAAGTACATTGGCATTGCCGGTGCCCTGCAGCATGATTTCAGAAAATACCTTGATCATACCGATAACTGTCCCCAGCAAACCCAGCAAAGGGGCAATTGAGGCAATGGTACCCAGCGCACTCAGAAAACGTTCCAGCTCATGCACTACGTGACTGGCAGCTTCCTGAATACTTTCTTTCATAATCTCACGGCCATGGGAAGAACTGTTCAGGCCAGCAACAATGATCTTACCCAGCGCACTTTCATTGCGGATCTGATTCAGCTGTTCAGCACCCAGTTCTTTTTTTCGTGCCAGCTCCCACACCCGCGCCAACAGGTTGGCCGGCGCAACCCGGTCTTTTTGCAGTACCCACAAACGCTCCAGACAAATCGCCAGAGCAATCACAGAACAACCGATGATCGGAATCATTAACCAACCGCCGGACTGAAGTAATTCAAACACCTACTGCCTCCCACAAACTTGCAGATACACGCTAAAACCAAGCCGCTAAATTAGAGCTGCGCTACTGTAACATAGCGGCTCATTGGCGAATAGAATCCGCTAACCAATATCGCCACTTAACTTGACGTGCCGCTACGGTTCCGCAGGTATTATGCTGCGCCGACAGCTGCACAGCCCCATGCAAGCCTGTATCCAGCCAGGGCACCGAACGGCGCTCCAACCGCGCAATGACCTTTTCAGCAGGATGCCCGTAACGGTTCTTAAAACCACTGCTGAAAATCACCTGCTGCGGTTTCAGCCAGTCCAGCCACAGATCACCGGTAGACGTCTGACTGCCATGATGCCCTGCCACCAGCCAGGTATACTTAGTGGTTAACAGGTCACTCTTCCTGATAATCTGCTCTTCAACCAGCGCTTCAGCATCCCCCGGCAATACCAGCCGGCAGTCATTGTTCTCAATCACCAACACACAGGATGTATTATTCTCATTCACTGCGAACTTGCTCTCTGGCTGAATAAAGCTGAACCGTACCCCGTCCGCCTGCCATGTCTGCCCTTCTCCGCAGGCACCTATCTGACCACTGACATTTCCCTGACGCGCCCGCCATCCAGCACTGCCATAGAAGATCCTGTCGGGCTTCAGCATCCGGTTTACATCCATGAAACCGCCGGAATGATCATTGTCACCATGACTCACCACCAGCCAGTTAAGCTTACCCACACCGGAACGCTGTACGGAAGGCACGACAAAACTCTGCGCAAGGCTGCCGCCGGGATAGCTGGCACCGGTATCAAACAGCAGAGAATGCCCGGAGGTTTTTACCAGAACGGCCAGCCCCTGCCCCACATCCAGCACCCACGCCTGAAAACCGCCCTGTCCGACCGCATCTCCCCGGCCAAAGAACAAAGGCAGACACAACACAGCACCGATAACCCTGAACGGAAACACTCTCGGTAACAGCAACAGGCCAATACCGGCAACGGCCAACAGCAGGTACTCAGGCTCCGGCGTAAAGTTCGCAGTCAGCTTGGCTTCTGCATTCGTCAGTAAGCCTGACCGGTTTAACAGGCTATCTGCCCATGCCAGCCCCTGCCAGAACCATGACAGCATCTCTTCAGCAAACGTGACCGGCAGGCCTGTAACTCCCAGCGCCAACAGTGGGATTAACATCACCATTACCGGCAATACGATAAAGCTGATGAAGGGTATCGCGACAATATTCACCAACGGGGAAATCAGTGAAAAGTTACCGGTAAAAATCAGCAATATCGGTAACAGACCCACAAATATAGCTATCTGAGCAAACAGCATTCGCTGCAATACAGCCCACCACCCCCGGCCCGCTCCCGTTGTGACTACTGTCAGCAATACCGCTACCGCAAAGAACGATAGCCAGAACCCTGCCTGCAATGGGCTGAGGGGTTGTATCAGCAGCACCAGCATCATGGCAAACCACCACCGCTGCCACACAGACACAACCACACCGAAAACCGGTGGCAGTAACATCGCTGCCGCCATGATCAGCGCCCGCTGAGTCGGCACTGTAAATCCGGCAAGAAAGGCATAAACGGTTGCAAAGAGTAACGCAACCACTATCCGGCTGCGCCTCAGATCCGCAACCTGTAACCGTGCCATCACCAGCGGCAACTGAATCAACGCCGCCAGCCAGTAACCCAGCAGACAGGCAATACCGATATGCAAGCCGCTGATAACCACCAGATGTACGGTACCGGTATCCTGCAGAAGCAGCCACTGAGCGTCAGACAGATAACGCTTATCCCCCAGCAACAGAGCCTGCAGGGTCGACAACGCCTGCCTGCTAAAACCGATACCTTCAAGCCACTTGCTCAGCAAATAGCGTTGCCTGTCAGGCCACACCACCCCCTTCGCATCTTCAGTCAGGCGTTCAGGCGCAATATCAGATCTGACATACCCGCGGGCATCAATGCCCCGGGATAAATGCCAGGCCGCGAAATCAAATCCCGCCGGATTAACCAGGCTGCGCGGGGTCTTAAGACGCACCGAAAAACGCCAGCGCTGTCCGGGGCTGATTGTCTGCGTATGCCGGTACCAGGTTAAACGGACCTTTCTTAGTGAATCCGCGCCCGCCGGGGGAGTCTCCAGTAACAACTCAAACCGTACCCGGTCGGAAAAATCATCCGGCAATCCCACAACCACCCCACTGACAACACCATCATAAGGACTGGCCTCCAGAGGCAGGCGATGGCTTAACTGCCATTGCCCCCAGAAAAACACATACGCCATTCCCAGACTGAAACTGAAAAAACCGAAACGGCGAAAAAAAGCAAATGAAGCACTTAAAAGAGCTGCTACAGGCCACAGCCCACCAGCGGCGGGCAGGAACGAATAATTGCTGAGAATTACAGCGATACAAAATCCGATCATCCTTGATCTCACAGTGTTGGCTTAAGCAACGGGAGTAGGCATAATGACGCTCCCATTCGACAATATAAGTGCGTCACGAATGCCGCGCAAACTGATTCGCAAGTACATGCCCGACGAGGCAAAGCTCAAGCAAAACCGGCACCTTAGCTGGCTGGGTGATTACATACACGACCCTAACCTGTGGCACCTGACGCGCAAGTCGGTCTGCAGGGCATTTATGGTCGGGCTTTTCTGTGCATTCCTGCCGATTCCTGCGCAGATGCTCGTGGCCGCGGTTTTTGCCCTTTTTTTGCGCAGTAACTTGCCAATATCTGTCGGCTTAGTCTGGATCACCAACCCGATTACCATGCCACCAATTTTCTACTTTGCTTATCTGGTGGGGGTCTGGCTGATGGATTTGCCAGCACAGGCAATAGAATTCGAACTCAGTGTGGACTGGCTGTCGAGCGGTCTGAATCATATATGGCAGCCACTGCTGCTGGGCTCTGTGATTTGCGGCATTGTTGCCGGTATTCTTGGCTACTTCCTGATGCAGGCATTCTGGGTTTGGCAGGTCAACCACAGCTGGAAACACCGTCGCAAGAACAGCAAGAAAAAGCCCTGATGTAAAAACGCCAAACTTTCTGGCAACCTGAATGACATCATGGCTTTGATATTGTCCGCCATCCGAAAGAAGCTGAGGTAACTGCTGATTCGTTACTTAAATAGCTTCGAACTCCAACTCAGTCAGCTTATCAATAACCCCCTTCCACTTCAGAACATTACCGGTATCAGAATCCATTTCTTCTCCTTCTTTGGCGGCAGTAATGATCACCTCTACTTGCTGAGAAGGCGTCTTATTAGGTGTTAAATAAAGCTTATTCTTACCTTTAACTAAATAACCAACGATATTTGAATCTATATAAGAACTGTTTAATCTATCTCTGAACTGAACAATTCTCGTATCCCTATTAAAACCGATATCTAATGTCGCCCCTTTTTGCCCGGTAATCTGAATAGCATAAACCTGCTTTAAACCCGCCAGATTTTCAACACCGGTCCAGGCCGAAAGCTTCCCCTGACTGAACCGAAAAGCCACAGCATTTGAATCATCCAACTTAATCTCACAAAACTGCGCAGAGCATGCAAAGCTTTTAGCTTTATCAATATTTTGATACATGCCATAAATCATGCCCGCATTCTCTAGAAAAGCTTTCTCACCACCAAAAATTCCCATCTGAGACGCATGGAGGTCTTTAAAGAAATCTGCATTCTTGTTTGCAGCCGCTGTCTTAGAATCTTTAACCAGTTTATCTAAGGCTGCGTTAATAGCTGACTCTGCACCCATTACATTCCCTCCTGAAATAACAAGCAACATGATGAATACGAAACGTCCATATCTGTTCATTAGAATCCCCTCAGCTGATTAAGCCCGACAAGGATAGTCCATTCATCTGCCTGATAGAGCACAAAAGCTTTCCAGAAGCATTAAGGAAAAAACATATACTTTATTAAAACGTAAAAACGGAGGGAAATTTTGAGGTGATCTTTACCCTGAAGGAAGCCTGGAAAGATGAGGGAGAATGCCTTAAGCCCTGATCTGTTCTTTTCATTCCTTCTGTACTTTTAAACCCGACGGGGCTGGTATATGCCCCATCATACTGACTGACCGATTCCGGGGCTTTATCGCCTGACTTTCCTGCTGTGTTTTTCCCAGACAAGCCAGAGGTTTTGGGTTGTACTGATAAAGCCCGGGGCCGCTTTTCGCCCGGCGTATCCGGCACACGTTCTTTCTTTTCGACCTTTGCTACCTTCGCAGCCACCACTAAAAAAAGCCGCGGTAACCGCGGCTTTTTCAGCTTTATACCGGCTGCAAACAGCCGTCTCTTAATTCCAGTACCCGGCCCTGTTTATGAGCCAGTTGCGGATCATGGGTCACCACCACAAAAGACGTATCCAGCTCTTCATTCAGCCGTTGCATAAGCGCCTGAATGTCTTCAGCAGTATTACGGTCAAGATTGCCTGTCGGCTCATCCATCAGCACACAGGCAGGATTCGCCACCAGCGCACGGGCAATCGCCACCCGCTGGCGTTCACCGCCACTGAGCATAGAAGGCTTGTGTTCAATCCGGTGCTCAAGACCAACCGCCACCAACAATTCTCTGGCTTTGGTTTTTATACTGCTGATTGGCTCACCGCGAATCAGCAACGGCATGGCAACGTTTTCCAGCGCGTTAAATTCCGGCAGTAAATGATGAAACTGATACACAAAGCCCAGCGCATTATTGCGCAGCTCGGCCCGTTGTTTTTCATTAATCAGATACAGCGGCTTATTGGCAACTTTCACCTCACCTGAAGTAGGAACATCCAGCCCGCCCAGCAGATTCAGCAGAGTACTTTTACCGGAACCGGAGGTACCGATAATGGCCAGCTGCTCGCCTTTAGCCACATCAAGATTGACATCCCTGAGCACTTCAACCTGAGCATCGCCGTCCCCATAGACTTTTTTAACCGAGACACACTGCAGAACCAGATCCGCCGAATTATTCATAACGCAGCGCCTCCGCAGGTTGAGTTTTTGAAGCCCGGTACGCCGGATACAGGGTAGCCAGGAAGCTGATCGATAATGCTGTTGCTACAATCACACCAACATCATTCATCTGCAACTGTGACGGGAGGTAACTGATAAAGTACACATCCGCGCTGAGAAACTGAATACCAAAGGTTTGCTCAACCCAGGCCACCAGATCCGTCACGGTCAGGGCCAGTAATACCCCCAGACCGGTACCCAGCAGCGTACCGATAACCCCGATCACGGTGCCCTGCACCATAAAAATACGCATAATGCGTCCCGGAGTTGCTCCCAGCGTACGCAGGATAGCAATGTCTGCCTTTTTATCGGTCACGACCATCACCAGCGTGGACACAATATTAAACGCTGCCACAAACACAATCAGAAACAACAGCAGGCCGATCATGCGCTTTTCCAGCTGAATCGCCTGAAACAGGTTTCCGTGGGTACGGGTCCAGTCGCTGGCGCGGTAATAGTTACCTGTCGCAGAAACAATCTGGGTCATTCGCTGCGGCGCATCGAACAGGTCAGTAAACTCCAGACGCAGGCCATCCACCCCTTCCGCAATTCGTTTGATACGTGCGGCATCATCGATATGAATATACGCCAGGCTGGCATCCAGCTCAGCGCCCACCTCGAACAGGCCAACAACTTCAAAACGTTTCAGCCGGGGAACGACACCGGCCACACTGATTGAAGCTTCAGGCAACACCAGGGTGACCTTATCACCGATAGCAGCCCCCATAGAGCGGGCCAGCAAAGCCCCCAGTACAATGCCATATTGACGGGGCTGCAATGCATCCAGGCTGCCAGCCTTCATATGATCATCAATAATAGAAACTTTCTGCTCCAGCTCAGGATCAATGCCATTGATAACAACCCCGCGCACTACGCCACGGTTTGTCAGCATGCCCTGCGCCTGAATAAAGGGTGCCGTGCCCTTAACATCCGGTTCCTGCTCAACCTGACGGGCCAGATTTTCCCAGTCGAGCAGAGGCTGGCCATAATCAGTAATGGTGGCATGGGGCACCATCCCTAAAATGCGGCCTTTAAGTTCACGGTCAAAACCATTCATAACCGACAAAACAAGGATCAGCGCTGCGACACCCAGTGTCAGCCCGAGCATAGAAACCAATGAAATGAAGGAAATAAAATGATTACTGCGTTTGGCTGCGGTGTAGCGCAAGCCTACATAAATAGAAAATGGTCTAAACATGGCTCGGATTAAATCATAGACTCGAAAAATTCTCTAACAAAATCAGAATAATATTCGCTATACTCAAACTTGTATTAACTTGCTCAGGAGCATGCTTTGAATCCCGAACGCCGTGAGTACTATCGTATCAGCGAGAACGTATCCCTGGATTTTCAAGTTATCAGCGAACAGGAAATGCAGGCCAGCTCTTTACCGACACAGTTTAAGGTCTCGCCTTTCTTTACTCTGTTAAGTCAGCTACAGGAACTTGACACCGATACGACTCATTTGTTGCGTAAAATTGCACAAAAAGATCCAGCCATGGGGACGTTTCTGGAAGTCACCACCAATAAGATCGATGCAATCGCCAAAACAATCGCCAGTCACGGTATCGAATTTGACGACATTCAGACGCAGGAGATCAATCTCAGCGAAGGCGGACTGAGCTTTGATACCCAACGCCAGGTTAACAGCGGCGAATACCTGGCCCTTAAACTGGTTTTTCAGGAAGCCTGCATCGGCCTGCTGCTGTACGGCAAAGTACTTTACTCAACCGCCAATGAAGATGATTCAGGCAGCAGCAATATAGGTATCCAGTTCTTCCGGATGCCTGAAAGCAGCCGCATGATCATTGCCCGTCACATTATTGCACTGCAATCCAAAGAACTGCAGCTGCAGGGCAACATCGATCTGGACTGATGGCTCAGACACCCGCCCACGAACTGATTGAAGCGCTGGATACTTTACTCCGGCGCCTGAATGCTTTCTCAGCACAACTCTGCCAAAGTAAACTCCCCTTCTGGCTGCCTGATGAATACATCTGCGATTTACCACAATGCGCAGCCCTGTTTAACGACATCTGGTACCGGGACGGTCAGGATGGCAGAGTCACACGCACCCAGCACGGCCTGATCGGCGCAGACCAATCCCTGCTTGAAACCGCTCATCGCGTCAATGCCGCCAAGCAGGCTTTTCAGACGCTGGCCACCCATCACCGCTTAAGCCAGGACAGCGACCTGCAGAACCAACTTACCCGCCGGGAATCTCTGTTGGCAGAAACCCTGCAACATCACGGTTATTCAAGAATCCACCTGCGCCAGTGTTACCGGCAGATCCCCATTATCGACGGCAGACCGGTCAAAATTGGCTTCAGCTGGTATACCAGCGGCCGGAGTATAAAACAGCTGACGCCGGAACAGGCTTTGCAGCGCTTACAGAAAATGGACTCCAGCCAGACACATATCCAGATGCAGATCGATGCGCTCGGCCACCTGATGCCCGGCGATATGCTGGCCCAATTACAGTCACAGGTACCGGTGATGCGGGCCAACCTGCTCTGGAAACAAAATGACCGAATAATCCGCAAAGCTCAGAACGTATCTTTACCGATGCTGATTCCCCTGCAACCCGGGGAAACTTTACCCGAGCATAACCAACCGCTATCATCTCCCCCTGAACAACGCAGCCGCAGTTTACGCAGCGACCTCAAAATTGATCCTGTGCCCTTCCTGCCCAGCCTGCGCGTCCACAAATACATCAACTGATCTGACACACCATGACAAAACCTGAAAAGCGGCAAAAAATGCTGCACCATATCGGCGTAGCACTCGGCCTGTCCGGCCTCGGCGCGTATTACCTGATTATCGATGCATCAGGTTTTCTGGAATGGGCCACCGGCCTGGTGAATGAAGAATATACCGGCTCCGCCCTGATGGTAGCCATCATGGTCAGCATGACCCCAGCGTTTCTGCTTTGGAAATACTACAACCGTTTCCTGGAACGCCGGCTGGCGATTAAAGGCATTTATTACGAAGACAGCTTTTATAAGAAGGAAGACGGTACAGACAAAGAATAACTACCCGTTTCTGAATCCGGATACAAAAAAACACGCCAGAAGGCGTGTTTTTTATACCCGCAAATCTGAGATTTACAGGTTTGCCACCCGGTTCAGGCCGGCAATTGCCGCGACGCGGTATGCTTCAGCCATGGTTGGGTAGTTAAAAGTCGTATTGACGAAGTAGTTAATCGTATTCGCCTCACCTTTCTGATTCATAATCGCCTGACCGATGTGAACGATCTCTGACGACTGGTCACCGAAGCAGTGAATACCCAGAATCTGCAGGGTTTCCCGGTGGAACAGAATTTTCAGCATGCCCACCGGCTCACCGGAAATCTGTGCCCGGGCGGTATCTTTAAAGAACGCCTGCCCGACATCATATGGCACCTTTTCTTCCGTCAGTTGCTCTTCGGTTTTACCGATAGAGCTGATTTCAGGAATGGTGTAAATACCGGTTGGTACATCATTAATGAAACGGAAGTCATCGGCATCCAGCATATCCGAAGATGCAGAGCGGCCCTGATCAATTGCCGCTGAAGCCAGCGCCGGCCAGCCAATCACATCCCCACAGGCATAGATCCCTTCGCACTCGGTACGGTAGAACTCATCTACTTTAATCTGACCACGGCCGTTCGCTTCCAGACCAATCTTTTCCAGCTTCAGCATATCCGTATTACCGGTACGGCCGTTACACCACAGGAAAGCATCCGCACGGACTTTCTTACCGGACTGCAGCGTCAGCGTAACACCGCGCTCATCCGCTTCAACACTCTCATAAGTTTCATTGTGACGGATCTTCACCGCACTGTTACGCAGGTGATAGCTCAGGCTGTCAGAAATTTCCGCATCCAGAAAAGACAACAAACGGCTCTGGGAATCAATCAGGTCAACCTTTACCCCCAGACCACTGAAGATAGATGCATATTCAGAACCGATAACGCCGGCACCGTAAATGATCATTGTCTTAGGGGTGTGTTCAAGATTAAGAATCGTATCGCTGTTGTAAATCCGGGGATGCCCAAAATCGATATCCGTCGGTGAATAAGGACGGGAACCGGTTGCAATGACGACATTCTTGGCACGCAGGCGCTCATCACCCTTCACAGTTCCCTTAACCAGAACAGTATTCTTGTCTTCGAACTCAGCTTCACCAAAAAACAGATCAACCCGGTTTCGGGCGTAGAAGTTAGTCCGCATCATTACCTGATTCGAAATAACTTTTTCGGCACGCTTGAGTACTTTAGGAAACGAGAACCAGCGTGGCTCACCGATATCACGGAACATCGGGTTGGTGTTGAATTCAATGATCTGTTTGACAGAGTGACGCAACGCTTTGGAAGGAATAGTGCCCTTGTGAGTACAGTTACCACCCACGGAATCCTGTACTTCAATAACCGCTACCCGGCGTCCTTTTTTTGCGGAGTTCATCGCCGCACCTTCACCGGCAGGACCTGAGCCTATTACAATGACATCGTAGTCATATACAGCCATTACATTCCCCTATTCTGATTTACTTCAACACCGTAAATTAATACTTAACAACAAGTTAGCTATGCTACGGCAAAACCTGCCAGAGCTAAACCCTGACACACTAACTGCGACATAAAAGCTTCGTGATAATGACGGTTTACTTCGCCTGATAACCCAGATCAGCAGCATCTGCCGAAGCCGACTGCTTCTTCTGCTGCTCAGTCTCACAGATTTCCTGATCACCGCCACAGACATCACAGGCAGTATCCATACCCAGCGCACTCATACCACCACAGGAACCGGTGATCGGCTTACCTTTGATAATTACACCAATCGCCATACCGGCAACCAGCAACAACATAATCACTATGGCAAAAATCAATTCAGTCATCTTCATTCACCTGAAATAGACACGTGCTTATATACTGCAGCACGCATTGTACTTAACTTCAAAACACCTGACACTGACCAGGATCACTCTACTAAATAAGCAGCAAACCCCGGGGTTTGCTTTTCAACAAAACCGGTATCACTTTTCACGATAAACATGGCATCAATGCCATTGGCTATCGCATATGCGTAAGCTTTATCCTCACCCATGACCGTAAACGCAGTTGCCAGTGCATCCGCTTCGGCACAGGTAGGCCGCAACACCGTCACCGACGCCAGTTTATGACTGATCGGCCGGCCCGTTGCAGGATCTATTGTATGCGAAAAACGGATACCGTTTTCCTCAAAATAATTCCGGTAATCACCGGATGTTGCCACTGCCACATCATTGACAGCAATTATCCGCTGAATCGCCCGTTTACCGGAAACAGGGCTCTCAATGGCAATCAGCCAGGGCTCATCATTGAGCTTCAACCCACTGGCCCGCAGCTCACCACCGATCTCAACCAGATAATCAGTAATACCATGAGACTCCACCAGTTCAGCGAGACGATCAACGCCGTAGCCTTTCGCCACTGCTGAGAGATCAATATACACCCCTTCAGCCCGCTCAACGGCAGACTGCTCAGCATCGAGCTTCACTTTCTGATAACCGATCCGCGGTTGCAACGCCAGAATATCTGCCGCTGACGGCGCCTTCGTTACCCGGCCGTCCGGGCCAAAGCCCCACAGATTCACCAGCGGTCCCACGGTGACATCGAATGCACCATCGCTCTTAACACTGATCTGCCGGGACAGTTCCAACACCTGATACAGCGGTTCTGACAATTGCTGCGTCACCGTGCCTGAAGCCCGGTTTAACTGCGACAATTCAGAATCTGTAATATACGTCGACATCGACTGATTCACATCTGCCAGCATGGCATCTGCGGCACTGCTCAGCGCTGCGGTTTGCTGAATAACCTGATCAGATCCGGCGCTGTCAGCTGCCAGCCATTTAACACTGTAACTGGTACCCATAGTACCACCCGTGAATCCAACCACCTCCGGCTGAGGTGTTTTTTCACAGGCAGTTAAAAACAAAACGGCCAGCAGCGAAGCTGCCAGCCGTATGATTACCTTATGATAATCGTGCATCATTAATGCTTATCCACCAAAGTCATCAAGCAGGATATTTTCAGGCTCAACACCCATATCTTCCAGCATCTTGATAACCGCTGAGTTCATCATTGGCGGTCCGCACATGTAGTACTCACAATCTTCAGGCGCGTCATGATCACGCAGATAGTTTTCATACAGTACGTTATGGATGAAACCGGTATAACCTTCCCAGTTATCTTCTGGCTGAGGATCAGACAGCGCCAGATGCCAAACGAAGTTATCGTTCTCTGCAGCCAGCATGTCATATTCATCATTGTAGAAGGCTTCCCGCAAACTACGGGCACCGTACCAGAAAGACATCTTACGGGTAGAATTCAGACGCTTCAGCTGATCAAAGATATGGGAACGCATAGGCGCCATGCCTGCACCACCACCGATGAACACCATCTCTGCATCGGTATCTTTAGCGAAGAACTCACCAAACGGACCGTATACACTGATTTTGTCACCTTCTTTAAGGCTGAATACGAAAGAAGACATTTTACCCGGCGGAATACCTTCCGGACCACCCGGAGGCGGAGACGCGATACGGATATTGAACTTAACAATACCCTTCTCTTCCGGATAGTTTGCCATCGAGTAAGCCCGGATAGTGGTCTCGTCAACCTTGGACACATAGCGCCACTGGTCGAAACGGTCCCAGTCTTCACGGTACTCTTCCTGGATATCAAAATCCTTGTAGTGCACTTCGTGCGGAGGACATTCCAGCTGAACATAACCACCGGCACGGAAGTCAACGTTTTCACCTTCAGGCAGACGCAGGGTCAGCTCTTTGATGAACGTTGCTACGTTCGGGTTAGAATCAACTGTACATTCCCACTTCTTAACACCGAAGACGTCATCTTCAACTTCAATCTTCATGTCCTGTTTAACAGCAACCTGACATGACAGACGCCAGCCTTCACGGGCCTGACCTTTAGTGAAGTGAGGCTCTTCAGTTGGCAGCATACCGCCACCGCCTTCTTCAACAATACATGAGCACTGTGCGCAGGTACCGCCGCCACCACAGGCTGATGCCAGGAATACACCCTGACCCGCCAGTGTTTGCAGCAGTTTGTCACCTGCAGGCACCTGAATTGTTTTTTCCGGATCACCGTTGATTTCGATGGTCACATTACCGCTGTTAACCAGCTTGGCACGGGCTGCCAGGATTACCGCAACCAGTGCAAGCACCACTGCGGTAAACATGACAACACCAAGAATAATTTCTGCATTCATCGCATTAATTCCTTTCGTTGTTCATGCAGCCTGTTAAAGCTGAACACCTGAGAAAGACATGAAGCCAAGAGACATCAGACCAACAGTAATGAAGGTGATACCCAGGCCACGCAGACCATGCGGTACATCGCTGTAACGCAGTTTCTCACGGATACCTGCCAGCGTCGCAATCGCCAGCGCCCAGCCGATACCGGCACCGGCACCGTAGACCACACTTTCACCGAAGTTGTAGTCACGCTCTACCATGAACAGTGCAGCACCAAGGATTGCACAGTTTACGGTGATCAGCGGCAGGAATACCCCCAGCGCGTTGTACAGCGCCGGTACGTATTTATCCAGGAACATCTCCAGGACCTGTACCATCGCTGCAATTACACCGATGTACGAGATCAGACCCAGGAAGCTCAGATCCACGTCCGGCATACCGGCCCACGCCAGCGCGCCGTCCTTCAGCAGGTAGTTATAGATCAGGTTGTTTACCGGCACGGTAATTGTCAGTACAACAATTACTGCGATACCCAGACCGATTGCTGTCTGTACCTTCTTGGAAATCGCCAGGAATGTACACATACCCAGGAAGAAGGCCAGTGCCATATTCTCAACGAAAATGGCTTTAACCAGCAGGCTAATATAATGTTCCATTACGCTGCCTCCTTCTTAGTGTTAGGCGCCATTTCGAACTCCGGCTTTTCAACCTGATCCGGGTACGCAGTACGCAGGATCCAGATGAAAATACCGATCAGGAAGAAGGCACTTGGTGGCAACAGCAACAGACCATTGCTGTAGTACCAGCCGCCATCGGTAACCAGTGGCAGAATTTCAATGCCAAACAGCTTACCGGAACCGAACAGTTCACGGACAAAACCAACACTCAGCAGAACCACAGAGTAACCCAGACCATTACCAATACCGTCCAGGAACGAAATGCCCGGCGGGTTCTTCATCGCAAAGGCTTCCGCACGGCCCATGACGATACAGTTGGTAATAATCAGACCAACGAATACCGACAGCTGCTTGGAAATCTCATAGGCAAATGCCTTCAGTACCTGGTCAACCACGATTACCAGAGAGGCAATGATGGTCATCTGTACGATAATACGGATGTTACCAGGTACATGGTTACGGATACTGGAAATAAACAGGTTAGAAAACGCTGTTACACTGGTCAGTGCCAGACACATAACCACGGTAACCGACATGCTGCTGGTAACCGCCAGGGCAGAACATACACCCAGAATCTGCAAAGCAATCGGGTTGTTCTTGAAGATTGGTGTTATAACCACTTCATTCGTCTTAGACATGCTTAAGCACCTCCCGCTTTCAGATTAGCCAGGAATGGTGCATAACCATTCTCGCCCATCCAGAACTGCACCAGATTCGACACACCTACGCTGGTCAGAGTCGCACCGGAAAGTCCGTCGACTTTGTACTCAGCATCAGCGGTACCGGCACCAACCTTGCCTTTAATAACAGCAAGCTTAGGGGTGTAAGAACCTTCTGCATACACAGACTTACCCTGCCACAGATTCTTCCAGACAGGATTATCCACTTCACCACCCAGACCCGGTGTTTCAGCATGCTCATAGAAGCCAAACCCACCAACAGTATTCAGATCACCTTCAAGGGCGATGAAACCGTACAGTGTAGACCACAGGCCATAGCCGTGAACCGGCAGGATCAGCTTTTCAATCTCGCCCTGGTCTTCAACCACGTAGACCGGCATATAGCGGGCCTGACGGCGAATACTGGCGATATCCTGATCAGCGGTCAGCTGAATAGACTGAGCCGGATCTTTCGCGGCCTGACGGGCATCGTAACCGTCAGCCTGAACAGCATCGGTGAATTTGCCGGTTTCCATATCCAGCATGCGGGTGGTGATCTGTGCAAACAGCTCATCAACCGATTTGCTGCTGTCAGAAATACCGGCAGCCGCCAGAATATTGGATTTACGGTCAAGGTCTTTGTTGGCCTGCTGAGCAGGACGCAACATAACAGCCGCCGCAGATACGATGATCGAACAGACCACACACAGCGAAACGGCAACGGTAAGCGTCTTACCAATGGTATCGTTATTACTAGCCATTGCGTGCAATCCTCCGCTTGATGTTAGCCTGCATGACGAAGTTATCAATCAGCGGCGCAAAAAGGTTAGCGAACAGAATCGCCAGCATCATACCTTCCGGGAATGCAGGGTTAACCACACGGATCAGTACGACCATGATGCCAACCAGCGCACCAAAGTACCACTTACCCACGTTAGTCATGGAAGAAGACACAGGATCCGTTGCCATGAACATCATACCGAAGGCAAAACCACCCAGTACAAAGTGCCAGTAGAAAGGCATCGCGAACATTGGGTTCGAATCAGAACCGATCACGTTCAGCAGCGTTGACGTTGCAACCATACCCAGGAAGACACCGGCAACAATGCGCCAGGCCGCGATACGGGCAAACAGAATAACTGCACCACCAATCAGAATCGCCAGAGTAGAGGTTTCACCGACAGAACCCGGAATAAAGCCCAGGAAGGCATCCATCCAGCTCACACCCTGCGCCATGATCGCGTCAACACCACCCAGTGCAGCCATACCCAGAGGGGTCGCACCGGAGAAACCGTCAACAGCAGTCCAGATTGCATCACCTGACATCTGTGCAGGATATGCAAAGAACAGGAACGCACGGCCGGTCAGCGCCGGGTTCAGGAAGTTTTTACCTGTACCGCCGAATACTTCCTTACCGATAACAACACCGAAAGAAATACCCAGAGCAACCTGCCACAACGGAATAGTCGCTGGCAGAATCAGGGAGAACAGGATAGATGTTACGAAGAAACCTTCGTTAACTTCATGGCCACGTTTCATGGCAAACAGGACTTCCCAGAAGCCACCCACCACAAAGGTAACCGCATAGATAGGCAACCAGTAAACCGCACCGTGGATAATGTTATCCCAGATACTGTTTGCGTCGAATCCGGTCAGGGCACCGGCAATCGCACCGCGCCAACCGTCAACTTCGGTCATACCCAGCTCGGCCATACCCATATTGGCCTGCAGACCAACATTGTACAGACCGATTAAAATAGCCGGGAAAGTACACATCCATACCAAAATCATCATACGCTTAAGGTCAACCGCATCACGGATGTGAGCAGCCGCCTTGGTTACGTGACCCGGCGTGTAGAAGATAGTATCCGCCGCTTCATAAAGGGCGTACCAGTTTTCGTACTTGCCGCCTTTATGGAAGTGAGGTTCCATCTTGTCGAGAATATTACGTAAGCTCATCTTCAGCCCTCTTTCTCGATCGTTGTCAGGTTATCCCGCAAGATCGGGCCATACTCATATTTGCCAGGGCAAGCGAACGTCATCAGTGCCAGATCTTCTTCATCCAGCTCCAGACAACCCAGCGCAATCGCGTTCTCCATATCACCGACAACCAGTGCACGCAGCAGCTGAGTTGGCAGGATATCCAGCGGCATCAGTTCTTCAAACTGACCAACAGGCAGCATTGCACGTTCCGAACCGTTAGTGGTTGTGGTGAACGCAAACTTTTTACCCTTAGATAACGCCGAAGCAAACATATTCAGGACAGAGAACTTCTCGCTACCCGGTGCAACCCAGCCCATGAACTCACGTTCGCGGCCTTCCAGCAACACAGATACCTGGCTGGCATAACGTCCCAGGTATGCAAACGCACCACTGGCATTACGGCCATTCAGGATTGAGCCACTGATCACACGGTTATCACCACTTACCAGACGGCCTGCAGTCAGCTCTTCCAGATCTGCGCCCACACGGGTACGCAACAGCGTCGGAGCACTTACCTGAGGTCCCGCCAGTGCCACTACACGGTCGGTAAATAATTTACCTGTGGTAAACAACTTACCGACTGCGATGACATCCTGGTAACCGATCGTCCAGACAGTCTTCTTTTCAGAGGCCGGATCCAGGAAGTGAATATGCGTACCGGCATTGCCCGCCGGATGCACACCTGAAAACTCGGCAACGTTAACACCATCAGCAGACGGCACATCAGCACCTGATGCTTTACACAGGTGAACCTGCGCCAGCTTACCCAGCAGCGTCAGACCCTGACTGAAAGCATCTTTCTGTTCAGCGATAATCACGGCAGGATCTGCCGCCAGCGGATTAGTATCCATCGCTGTCACAAAGATTGATGATGGTTTTGTACCGGGAGCCGGTACTTTACTGAATGGCCGGGTCCGTAATGCGGTCCACTGGCCCGACGCAACCAGGGTTTCTTCAACCTGTTCCGCCGTCACTGACGCCAACTGGCTGGCATCGTATTTTGTAAACTCTACAGCTTCATCGCCATCGACTTCGATCACAACAGACTGCAAAGCCCTTTTCTCACCACGATTAATTGCTTTAACCACACCTGCCGCAGGGGCTGTGTAATTAACACCAACCGTTTTTTTGTCGGTAAAGATCACTTGACCGAGTTTAACCCGGTCTCCCGCCTTAACCAGCATCGTAGGTTTCATACCTATGTAATCGAAGCCGATCACGGCGACGGTCTTTGCCTCAACAGCTGCAGATACAGACTGTTCAGGCGCGCCCGTTATAGGTAGATCCAGACCCTTGTTGATCTTGATCATCCGCCTCACCCAATTTCTATTATAATTTTTCAGGACTCCGGACCTTCATCAAGGGTCTGACGCACAACTATTTGTTCACTTTTCAGGCAAAAAAATAGCCATATGCCAGGCTCTGAATTCAGGTGGAGCTATCCCAACCTTAAAACTGGTCTAGTATAAGGTTCAGGCGGTAAATTTTCTACAAAACCGTCCGATAAACGCCGGTTTTAGATCAAGAAATGAGTAACTCTCATATATCAATAAGGAATAGGCTTATTCCAAAAAGACATATAAGAAAAAAACCAAAAAAAACCGCCCAAACAGGCGGTTTTTCGTTTATTTTTTAGACAATTAAGCGTCAGTGTGACGGGTTGCCTTAGGGAAGGCCGGCAAAGTGCACTGAGCCATACGGTGCGCCATGCGAATAACCTGACAGCTGTAACCGAACTCGTTATCGTACCAAACATACAGTACGCAACGGTTACCTTCAGCAATGGTCGCCAGAGAATCAACAACACCGGCTGCACGGGAGCCAACGAAATCACTGGATACCGCTTCCGGAGAGTTGCTGTAGTCGATCTGCTTCTGCAGTGGAGAGTGCAGCGCCTGATGACGCAGGAACGCGTTCAGCGTTTCTTTATCAGTCTCTTTATCCAGGTTCAGGTTCAGAATCGCCATTGAAACGTTTGGCGTAGGAACACGGATCGCATTACCGGTCAGCTTACCTTCCAGCTGTGGCAGCGCCTTGGATACAGCCTTCGCCGCACCGGTCTCAGTGATAACCATGTTCAGACCGGCAGCACGGCCACGACGGTCACCTTTATGATAGTTATCAATCAGGTTCTGATCGTTGGTGTACGCGTGAACAGTCTCAACGTGACCGTTGGTTACGCCGTACTCAGCATCGATCGCCTTCAGGACAGGAGAGATTGCGTTAGTGGTGCAGGACGCCGCAGACAGTACAGTATCGCTGTCTTCGATATCGCCGTGGTTAACACCCATAACGATATTCTTAACGCCTTTACCCGGTGCAGTCAGAGCAACCTTGGCAACACCCTTGGATTTCAGGTGCAGAGACAGGCCGTCTTTATCACGCCAGATACCGGTGTTATCCAGTACCAGCGCATTGTTAATCCCATGCGCGGTGTAATCAACCTGATCAGGACCGTCAGAGTAGATAACCTTGATCATATTGCCATTAGCAATGATCGCCTGATTTTCTTCATCTACACGGATAGTTCCGCGGAAAGAACCGTGTACAGAGTCACGGCGCAGCAGGCTGGCACGCTTCTCAAGATCCTTGGCAGCCTTACCTTTACGTACCACAATTGCACGCAAACGCAGCGACTGACCACCACCGGTACGTTCGATCAGCAAACGCGCCAGCAGACGGCCGATACGGCCAAAACCGTACAGGACAACATCAGTACCCTGAGACGCTTCACCACCGATTACCGGAGCCAGCTCTTCAGCCAGGAAGTCTTCCAGAGATGCACCGTTACCTTCCTTACGGAATTTAACAGCCAGCTTACCCACGTCAACGTGAGCGCTGTTTACATCCATCTTATCCAGTGCCTGCAGTACCGGGAAAGTATCAAAAACAGACAGTTCCTGATCTTCAACCTGACGTACAAAACGGTGGGCCTTCAACACATTCACGACTGAACGCTTAATCAGCAGGCGACCGTACACAGACGATTCAATGTTTTTATCACGGTACAGACGCCCGATCAGCGGGATCATCTCTTCAGCTAATGCTTCGCGACCTTTCCAGTCAGCTAACACTTGTTCTTGGCTCACGGCTTGCTCCAAAAATAGGCAATATAGAAAGTAGTCAAAATAGCAGCAATGTTTGCTGGCCGGCATTATCCTCTTTTCTCAGGCTGCGGGCAAATGCCAATCGGGAATTTTTCTCGCCAAAAGGTAGACTTGTCATAATTGACCAACTCTGATGAAACCCCGGCAAAAAAACATTATTCGCAGTTTTTGTAGTAAAAATACAAAGCTTTTCCGCTACGCTGACAACAACATATGTACATTTCGGAATTCCACCGTAACATAAGCAGCCTTTTAGCAGATTTAACAGGACATCAGTGCACGTGTTTGCCGCAGAATACCAGCTACCGGAAAAAGATGGCGATATCCGCCGCATAGGCGCCCTTCATGGCAGCGCCCGTGGATTATTCATTGCCGATATCGCCCGCCAGCATGACGGTTTACTGCTGTGCATCACCAACGACACCGATACCGCCACCCGGCTGGAAAGCGAAATCAGCTTTTTCAGCCCGCAGAACACACCGGCACCGCTGCTGTTCGCCGACTGGGAAACCCTGCCCTATGACAGCTTTTCCCCGCACCAGGATATTATTTCCCAGCGTATCAGCACCCTGTACAGCCTGCCCCGGCAAAAGAAAGGCGTTCTAATTGTCCCGCTGAGCACCCTGATGCACCGGATTGCCCCGCCGCGCTTTCTTGCGGGCAACGTACTGATGCTTGATACCGGCCAGACGCTGGACACCGACAAAATGCGCCTCCAGCTTACCGACGCAGGTTACCGGCAAAGCGATAACGTCTATGAACACGGTGAGTTCACTATCCGCGGTTCGATCATTGACATCTTCCCTATGGGTAGCCAGCTGCCTTACCGGATCGACCTGTTCGATGATGAAATTGACACACTGCGCACCTTTGACCCGGAAACCCAGCGTTCCCTCGATAAAGTCGACAGCATTCGCCTGCTGCCAGCCAAAGAATTCCCGTTTGATACCGACGCCATCAGAGCTTTTAAACAGCACTGGCGGGAAACCTTTGATGTAGACTATAAACGCTGCCCTACCTATACGGACGTCAGCGCAGGGATTACACCGCCAGGGATTGAGTACTACCACCCCCTGTTTTTTGGTGACAGCGCCACGCTGTTCGACTATCTGCCAGACAACACCCTGGTCATCGCCGAACATGATCTCGAACAGCACGCTGAACATTTCTGGCAGGAAGTGGGTAACCGCTACGAAGAACGCCGTTACGACATTGAAAAGCCGATTTTACCGCCGCAACAGCTGTTTCTTTCCAGCCAGGATCTGTTCAGCACGCTTAAACCTGCCCGCCGGGTTCAGCTGCAGAAAGAAAACCTGACAGCCAAAGCCGGCCGCTATAACCTGAGCTGCACTGAGCCGCCAACCCTGACGATAAACGCTCAGCATAACCAGCCGCTGGCAGAGCTGAAAACATTCCTCGACAGCTGTCAGGAACGGGTATTGTTCTGTGCCGAATCCGCCGGCCGCCGTGAAGCCCTGCTGGAACTGCTGGCGCGGATTGACATCAAACCTGATGTTACCGACAGCTTGGATACCTTTTTAACCACAGATGCTTCGGTCAGTATCACCATTTATCCCCTTGAAAAAGGACTGGTACTGCCCGGCAAGTTTCAGCTGATCAGCGAAAACCAACTGTTCGGCCAGCAGGTATTCCAACGCAGACGCCGCAGCCGGGATCAGGAACAGTCCGATCAGGTCATTCGTAACCTGACAGAACTCAACATAGGCTCACCTGTGGTTCATATTGACCACGGGGTGGGCCGCTATCAGGGCCTGGTGACACTGGACCTGGATGCCCAGACGTCAGAATTTCTGATGCTGGAATATGCCAATGAATCAAAACTGTACGTGCCGGTTGCCTCCCTCCATCTGATCAGCCGCTACAGCGGTGCCGGTGATGACCTGGCCCCGCTGCACCGCCTGGGCACCGAACAGTGGAGCAAAGCCCGCCGTAAAGCCGCCGAAAAGGTCCGCGACACCGCCGCCGAACTGCTCGACATCTACGCCCGCCGTGCGGCCCGCAAAGGCTTCAGATTCAGCGCGCCGGATGAACATTACGCCAGCTTCAGCGCGGCCTTCCCGTTCGAAGAAACTGTCGATCAGGCCAACGCCATTCAGTCAGTCGTCAAAGACATGACCGCAAAACAGCCAATGGACCGCCTGGTATGCGGCGACGTGGGTTTTGGTAAAACCGAAGTCGCCATGCGGGCTGCATTTATGGCCGTACAAAGCACCAAGCAGGTTGCCGTACTGGTCCCCACCACCCTGCTGGCCCAGCAGCACTACGAAAACTTTAAAGACCGTTTCGCCGACTGGCCGGTCAACGTAGAACTGATCTCCCGCTTCCGCAGCGGCAAACAGACCAGCGCGGTACTGGACAAGATGGCAGAGGGTAAAATCGACATTGTTATCGGCACCCATAAACTTATTCAGAACGACATTAAGTTCGCTGATCTCGGACTGGTCATTATCGACGAAGAACACCGTTTTGGTGTGCAGCAGAAAGAGCGTCTTAAGTCACTGCGTTCTCAGGTGGACATCCTGACGCTGACCGCCACGCCAATTCCCCGTACCCTGAACATGGCAATGTCTGGCATCCGCGACCTGTCGATCATTGCCACGCCACCGGCGAAACGCCTGTCGGTAAAAACCTTCGTGCGTCAGGCAGACACACCGCTGAAAAAAGAAGCCATCCTCCGGGAACTGATGCGCGGCGGACAGGTGTACTACCTGCATAACGAAGTTAAAACCATCGAACAGACCGCGGAAGAAATCCGCGCCATGATTCCCGAGGCCCGGGTTGGCGTGGGGCACGGCCAGATGCGTGAACGTGAACTGGAACAGGTCATGACTGACTTTTACCACAAACGCTATAACGTACTGGTCTGCACCACCATTATCGAAACCGGCATCGACGTCCCGAATGCCAACACCATCATCATCGACCGGGCAGATAAATTCGGCCTGGCACAGCTGCACCAACTGCGCGGCCGTGTCGGGCGTTCACATCATCAGGCATATGCTTACCTGATGACCCCGCACCCGAAAGCCATGACCAGCGATGCGCACAAACGCCTTGAAGCCATCGAATCCGCCCATGACCTCGGCGCGGGCTTTACACTGGCAACCCACGACATGGAAATCCGCGGAGCCGGTGAATTGTTGGGTGAAGGCCAGAGCGGCCAGATCCAGAGCATCGGTTTCTCCCTGTATATGGAAATGCTGGAACAGGCGGTTGAGTCCATCAAAGAAGGCAAGACCCCGAATCTGGAACAGCCCCTGAAACAGGGCGTGGAAATCAATCTGCGGTTACCGGCACTGATTCCCGATGACTACCTGCCGGACGTCCACACCCGGCTGATTATGTACAAACGCATTGCCAGCGCCCGCAACGACATCGAACTCAAAGAGCTGCAAATTGAGATGATCGACCGCTTTGGCATTCTGCCCGAACAGAGCAAGAATCTGTTCCGCCAGACCTTGCTTAAACTTCAGGCCGACAATTTGGGTATTGTAAAAATTGATGCAGGCAGCGAAACTGGACGTATTGAGTTTGCAGCAGACACCCGGGTCGACCCGTTTACACTGGTCACCATGGTACAGAAACACCCACAAAAGTACCGGCTGGAAGGTGCCAGTCAGCTCAAGTTCACCTCGAACATGGATACAATAGAGCAACGTTTTAACTTTATAGAACAACTGCTTACACAACTGGCCAAACAATCATGACAAGTAACTTATTACGCCACATTTTCATTCCACTCAGCCTGACATTAACACTGGTTGCCAGCCAGGCCTGGGCAGCCACTTCGAACTACAAAGTAGAAGTCATGGTATTCAGCTATCAGGGAACTGACACACTGGATGATGAAGCCTGGCCGGAAATCACCAGCATTCCGCAAGTACCTAATGCCCGCAGCCTCGGCTACCGGGAAAATGGCAGCGGCTACTTTACCCGCCTTGGCCGGAATTCACTCAGCATGACCCGCCGACAGGCCGCACTGAGTAACAGCGCAGATTATCGCGTACTGTTTCATGAAGCCTGGATTCAGCCGGTTGGCAGCGTTGAAGGACGGCACACAATCCGCATTACCGGCGGCAGCATTCTGGACAACGGTCTGTACGAACTGGATGGCTATATCTCCATTGATAAAGGCCGCTACCTGCACTTCCGTAACAACCTCTTCATTAACCGGCAACTGACGCCAGCTCAGAGCCAGCAGCTGATACGGTTTAACGAACCAACACCTGAAGCGCTAACCGCACCGGAACAGCCGCAATCATTATCGACCGTTTTCGGTGACACCCCGGAGACAACTGTCGTTAACAGCTTCCCGGCTGACAATATAGTCTCGGACTTCCTGACCGCCCAGATGGAAGGCGGCCGGCGTATGCGCCGTGACGAAGTCCATTATATTGATCATCCGCTAATGGGAATTCTGGTGTACATCACCGGTTACGAATCCGGCAACTGATATTTGCCTGATACTGTCCGCTGACGCCCGTCAGCGGACAAGGCCCCCACTGTTCCATTTGCGACATCAGGCTATCTGCTCAAAATATCATCACGTACAATTGTCCGGCTGAACCCTTTACAGACAGGTATCACTATGCAGCCACATCCGCTATTCATCTACGGCAGCTTGCTGGACAAAGACATTCTCAGTTGCGTACTTGGCCGTAAGATCGACCCCGACATGGTGTGCCCTGCCCGCCTGGCTGACTTCGCCACCCACACCTACCCGAACGAAAGCTTCCCGCTGCTTAAATCCAGCCCCGGCCACTTCGCCACCGGCGAAGTCATATACGGACTGACTGAGACCGATTTTGACCGGATTAATTTCTACGAAGGGGATGAATACGGGTTTGGAGAACTGCAGGCGGAACTGACTGACGGCTCACTGATTACCGCCATTTATAACCGCTCAGAACCCATTGAAGCCAATACGCCTGAGTGGAACCTGACCTGCTGGCAGCGGGATGAAAAACCGTTATTCATGGGCATGTGTCAGCGCTATATGGCACTGTACGGCACCATGACCATCGATGAAGCCGATGTCATCTGGCAACAGCTGGTAAAAGAAAATCAGGCACGGAAATCACTGCCGACAGACAATACTCTGATAGACAGCCACACCCCTGAAGACCGCCTGGAAGAAAGCTTTTAAAGCTGCCGGTTGCCTGCCATAAGGGGGTTAAGGTATAACGCCCTTATGGATAATAAAGAACAACCTGCCACCATAGACACCGGCGCACTGACAGGCTTACAGCTGGATTTACGCAGCTACACCACCGACACTGAATCCCACAGCCATGACTATCATCAACTGGTGTTACCCGTAGCCGGCAATCTGGACATTCAGATTGGCAACACCGGCGGCCTGGTAGACAACTGTAAAGGTGCCATTATTGCCGCCGGCGCCGTACATGAATTTGCCGCACAAGGCAGCAACCGCTTTCTGGTCGCGGATATTCCCTACTCCCTTGCCCGACAACTTGAACAACTGCCTGCGTTCATTGAGCTGGATGACAGCCTCAGCCACTACGTACAGTTCCTGCACAGCCAGATGACCGGCCAGCAAACACAACAACCTTCCAGCCAGCAGCAAATGCTACTGTTACTGGTCCAACTGCTGAACGAACGCTTCACCGATACAGACAGCAACCCGGACGCCCGGGTCACTGCGGTTAAACGCTATATAGATAACCATTACGCTGAAGCCATTACCGCCCGGCAACTGGCATCAACAGCAAACCTCAGCCCCCGGCAGCTGGGCCAGATATTTAAAGCCCGGACAGGCATGACGCCGCAACAGTACTTACTGGAAAAACGCATGCAGACCGCCTGGCTGCTGTTAAGCAATTCGCAGGAACCGGTGCAAATCATTGCAGACAAGGTCGGTTACCGGAATCTGGCGGCATTCAGCGACCGTTTCCGTAAACATTTTGGCCACTCACCCCGCTACTTTCGTCAACACAGTGAATAAACACCATCGCAGCAAAGTTTTCCGCCGTCACGGCAAAGCGTCAACAGCACTCGCCACGTAGACTGACAGCATTCAATCACGCACATCAGGTAATGCTATGAAACAACGCCAGGCCACACTGATTGGCTTCAGTGCAATTCTGCTCTGGGGGACGCTCGCCCTATTCACCCGGCTGACTGACGGCCTGATTCCACCTTTTCAGCTGATGGCGATGAGCTTTGCAATCGCCTTCCTGCTTATGCTCAGCCGGTTTATCTTTCAGGGTCACCTCGGCCTGCGACACCTGAAACACCCTAAAAGGGTATGGCTGCTGGGAATTAGCGGTTATTTCGGTTATCACTTTTGCTTTTTCAGCGCGATGCAACTGGCACCGGCCGTCGAAGTCAGCCTGCTCGCCTATCTGTGGCCACTGCTAATCGTTTTGCTGGCCGGCCTTCTGCCCGGGGAATCACTGACACTGAAACATATCTGCGGTGCACTGCTGGCACTGCTGGGCTGCTGGTTGCTGATCAGCAAACCTGAAAGCGGTTTTGAAAGCCGTTACATCAATGGCTATTTACTGGCAATAAGCTGCGCCTTTATCTGGTCAGGCTACTCCGTACTGAGCCGGCTGATCAGCCAGGTATCCACCGATACCGTTGCCTGGTTTTGCGCGGGAACCTCCCTGCTGGCACTGATTTGCCATCTTGCACTGGAAACCACTGTCTGGCCCGAAAAAACTACCCAGTGGGCGGGCATTATCGGTCTGGGAATTGGCCCGGTGGGCATTGCATTCTTCACATGGGACTATGGTATCAAACGGGGAAACCTTCAGTTGCTCGGCGTACTGGCATACGCCGCCCCCCTGATTTCTACCCTGCTACTGGTCGCTGCCGGCCTGGCAGATACCAGTTGGACGCTTGCAGTTGCCAGCCTGACAATTGTTGCCGGATCACTGATCGCCGGTATTGGCAAAAAACCCACAAAACGCACACTCAGTACCTGATCCTACCATTCATACAAGCGCCGGCCGTGCCCCACTGAAGCCTGCCGGCCTCCTGCAACATTCTATTCAAGCATCTTTCGCACCAGCCAGTCTTCAGTATCAATTCCCAGATATTTTTCAATTTCCTGCTGTACGAACAAAGCCTGCTGCTTTTCGGTAAACCCTCCAACCAGCTTAATGTCCTCTCCGTTTTCAGGCACGGCAAACACCGCAAAGAAAATTGAATAGCCGTTGGTAGACACAAACTCCTTCTTCTGGCTGTATAGCCGTGTGATACCGCAGGTATCGACCACCTTCGCCCCCATCCAGTGAAGCGGAGAATGACTGACTGAAATATGCTTATCGGTGATCCGTATTCTGGTTTTATTAATCCAGCCGGCAATGGCTATATACGTCAGAATCACCGCCAGACAAAGACGGATTAACAGCGGAATATCCGCAAAGAAACCGCCCCCATAAGAGACACCGACCGCCAGAACAGTTATAAAAATATTGCTCAGCCGGAACCAGCTGTAAGAGATTTCAACCAGGTTATATCTGCGCTTAACCTGCATTTGCCTGGGCAATCCTATGCCCCCATACTTCGCCATATCACATCCCTGTATGACTATAAACCGGAGAACCACTTAACTAAAAGCGGCTTTATGTACCCACAATGCCTGCAGGAAAACCTGCCTGTGCGAATAACGGCACTGCCCGCATCCACAACATCAATGTACATAAGGGTATTTTAATATTCAACCGGCCTGAATACCCCTGACCTGACTCAGTTAAAACCGAATCAGATCATCCGCTTTATGCCGGCCGTTCTTCACTGGCCAGGCGCACTGCATCCGGCAGATGCACCGTTTGCGTCGGAAACGCAAAATCCGCCTCATGAGACTGAACAATATCAATCACCCGGCTCAGTACATCCTGTTTAATTTCATGGTACTGAACCCAGTCAGTTGTGCGGGTAAAGGTATAAATAAAGAAATCCAGCGATGAAGCACCAAAGCTGTTCAGGTTCACAATCAGCGTCTGGTTAGCATCAATGTCCGGATGCTGTTGCAGCATTGCTTTAACATCCGAGATCACGGCTGCCACCTTAGGGGCATCTTCATAGCGCAGGCCAATATTTTCATAGATACGCCGGTTAGTCATCCGGGAAGGGTTCTCTACAGAAATACTGGTAAACGTGGCATTCGGTACGTACAGCGGCCGCTTATCAAACGTACGGATACAGGTCTGACGCCAGCCAATATCCTCAACCGTACCTTCTATTTCCTGATCAGGAGACCGTATCCAGTCCCCCACCTTGAATGGCCGGTCCAGATAGATCATCAGCCCGCCAAAGAAATTCGCCAGCAGATCCTTGGCGGCAAAGCCTATCGCCAGACCACCGATACCACCAAACGCCAGCACCCCTGAAATGCTGTAGCCGAAGCTCTGCAACACAACCAGCGCAGAGGTTACAAAAATAGATGCCCGTAACAACTTCCCCATGGCGCCGACGGTTGTCTGGTCCATAGGCTTACTGGTTTTTTCAGGGCTGACCAGCGCAATTTCTGCCCGACGAATAAAACGAATCAGAAACCAGGCAATCGTCACGATCACCAGCACCCGCCGGGCAGGATCTGCAACGCTCATAAAATCGGAACCGGTACTGCGATCCACCACATTCAGCGCCCAGCTGCCACCGATCACCCAGATCATCAGCGCAACCGGCTTTCTGGCAGCCAGCAGCAAAATGTCATCCCAGATATTACGGGTTTTCGCCAGCTGTTCCGCCAGACGGTTAAACATCCGGTTGGAGAAAAAGTTGGCCAGCATAGTGAGAAACACGATACTGAAAACAACCACAATCCAGCTGTTATCAACATGGCCAGCAATCAGGTTTTGCCACCACTGCTCAAACGCGATCATCTTATTCTCCATCATGACTCACTGTATTCTCAGGCTTAGCTTTCCATCAGTAACCTTGCCGTCTGCAATGCAGCCTGCCAGCGGGGATCCGCACGCAGAGCTTCTTGCGCAGGTTTCTGTCGGGCCAGCATTCGGGCAATCCGTTCAGAGCCCTGATGTTCAATATCATTGAGGTAATCCAGCACCTGCAGCGCCGCCGCCCGGTCATTACACACCAGCAACATGTCGCAGCCGGCCTGCAGCGCCCGCTCTGCCCGCTGGCGATAATCGCCAGCTACACTGGCACCTTCCATGGTCAGGTCATCACTGAAAATAACGCCATCAAAGTTAAGGTCAGTGCGTAAAACCTGCTGCAGCCAGTGCTCAGAAAAACCGGCCGGTTGCTGATCAACCTGAGAATAGATAACATGGGCCGGCATGACCGCATCAAGCCCTGTTGCAGCCAGCGACCGGAAAACAGCCATATCCTGGCTGTCAATTTCAGCCATCCCCCGCTCATCCCGGGGGATTTCGTGATGGGAATCAGCCACCACCCAGCCATGACCCGGAAAATGCTTACCTGTTGCCGCCATGCCTGCAGCGTGCATACCGGCTATGAACGCCGTACTCAGCGCTGTCACATCCTCCTTCGAGGCTGCAAAAGCACGGTCACCGATCACTTCACTGCGCCCAAAGTCCAGATCAAGAACCGGTGCAAAACTGATATCCACACCGTATACCAGCAGCTCACTGGCCATCAGCCAGCCCAGTTGCTCAGCCATTTCACAGGCACGCTCCGGCTCGGTTGCATATACCTTACCCAGCTTACCCATCGGCGGAATGCGGATAAAACCGTCCCGGAAACGCTGTACCCGGCCACCTTCCTGATCCACCGCAACCAGAATTTCAGGATTACAGCGACGAATATCCTGCACCAGTGCATCCAGCTGCTCACATGATTCAAAGTTACGGGCAAACAGAATCAGACCGCCTACCTGCGGGTCTTTCAGCAACTGACGATCTTCATCGGTCAGGCTCAGACCTTCAACATCAAGCATTAAACAACCAGACATATAACTCTCTCTTTTTCACTCAGATAATGCGTACCGGGCAGCTTGGACAGCCCGGAAAAGACACAGATTCAAAACAGCATACTAACAAAGCAAGAACCGCTTAACAGCTGTTATTCAAGGATATTTACCGGGGTACCGGAAGGCACTTTTGAGAAGAGTTCAACCACATCAGCACAACGCATCCGGATACAACCATGGGACAACGGAACGCCCATAGGTTCAGTATCAGGGGTGCCGTGGATATAAATATAGCGCTGCATGGTATCGACATCACCAAGCCGGTTTTTTCCCGGCTCGCAACCACACAACCAGAGAATACGGCCCAGTATCCAGTCTCGGCCGGGAAAGCTTTCAGCCAGCTCCGGCGTATACAGCTCCCGGGTAAAACGGCGGCCAACCATCACGGCATTATCAGGCAAACCTTCACCGATCTTGGCCCGGATATAATGTGCGCCTCTGGGTGTCTGACCGGTGTTTTTCATTTCACCGACACCGTTCAGCGCGGTAGACACAGGATACTCAGCCAGTAATGTGCCGGTGTCGCTATACAACCCCATGGTCTGCATAGCAACGGATACACTGAGCTTCATATCAGATACGGGTAAAAGGCGCGCTGTCTGCCCGGGCACTGAAACCGGCAACCAGCACAGGAATCATCCGGTGCAGGGTTTTCTCAATCTCAGCGGTGCGTTCATATTCACGCATCTCGATGGCAACCAGAGTTTGGAAATTAGACAGGGTAAAGACAACAGAACCCAGCAAGAAGTGCAGACGCCAGAAAAACTCACTGTCGTCCATCACGGCAGCGTCACGCTTTAGCAGGTTAATAAAGCCCACAAAGTGCTGCCCGTAACGCTCAACCACATCATCACGCAGCTCTTCCTGGTTCTTCATATACAGCAGTTCAAGCAACCGCATAAACACCGGTAAAGCATACTGCTGAGACTTACCCAGCTTCAGCAGGATCCGCATCAGCATTTCCAGCAGATCATCCAGCATAATGGTGTTATCAGGATTATCAGCCAATTGCTGCTCAATGCCCTCACTGAGGCTGGCAGCCAGCGGGGTAAGATACTTATCTGCGACGGCGGTTATCAGACCTTTCTTGGATCCGAAATGGTAATTAACAGCTGCCAGATTCACATTTGCTGCACTGGTAATCTGACGCATGGTTGTTTCGGTAAAACCCTGCTCAGCGAATAACGCTTCTGCTGCTACTAAAATTTTTCGTGCTGTTGCAGATTGACGCATCAACAACCCCTATGACTAAAATCATTTCCTGTTACAGTTCCTTTGCATTGTTTCAAACAAACAGGATAAAAGTATAACGCTGTTACCACTATTCCCTGTTTTTCTTAACCAAAATGGTTACTTAGCTAAAAGCCTAACATTGGTCAGCCTTCCCAGCCAGCGAACCAGTAAAGAATCTGCTGTTTTAATCGACATATCCGACAAACGCTCCTGCAGGTTCTTCTTATATTCATACCGGACTGTAAACACATCTGCATCCTGACAGGCGGCAATCAGATATTCATCACTGGTCTGCAGCTCATCAACCAGTTTCACGTCCAGCGAGCGCCGCCCAAACCAGACTTCACCGGTAGCCACTTTTTCAAGGTCTACCTGAGGCCGGAATTCACCGACGAATTCTTTAAACAACAGGTGCGTATCTTCCAGATCCTCAATAAACTTCTCACGGCCCTTGTCAGTATTCTCACCTAACACGGTCATGGTGCGCTTGTACTCACCGGCTGTCAGTACTTCATAATCCACATCGTACTTTTTCAGTAACCGGTGGAAGTTCGGTAACTGTGCCACCACACCGATCGAGCCCAGAATGGCGAAAGGCGCGGCAATAATTTTATCTGCCAGACAGGCCATCATATAACCTCCGCTGGCAGCCACTTTGTCCACACAGACTGTCAGTGGCACACCCTGGCGTTTAATACGCTCGAGCTGTGAAGCAGCCAGACCGTAGGTATGCACCATACCGCCGGGGCTTTCCAACCGCACAACCACTTCATCCTTCTCGGTTGCCAGCGTCAGTATAGCGGTAATTTCTTCCCGCATCGGCTCCAGCTCAGAGGCTTTAATGTCGCCATCAAAGTCAATTACAAATACCCGTCGGCGATCTTCCTCTTCCGGTGATTCGCCTTTTTTAAGTGCTTTTTTGCGGGCCTTGGCTTCCTGTTTCAGTTTCTTTTTCTCTGCTTTCTGCTGTGCCTTATACAGGTCACTGTCCAGCACGGCTTCTCGCAGGGCATCTTCCATATCTTCCAGGGTGTCATTCAGGCTGTCTATGTTCAGCACCCCTTCTGCACTGCTCTTATTACGGCTGCTTAAGGCAGCTATTCCGGCAATCACTACAATAATCGCAGCAACAACCGTCACTGACTTAGCTAAAAACAAACCGTAATTGGCAAAAAAATCGACCACAGTCATCTCCCGCAGCATCGAAACAAAGAAAAATAAGCGCCGCTAATGTACCATAGCCCCCTCTGCTATTCGATTTTAATTACAGTGAAGCTAACCGATGTCCGATACAATCAGCGTCAGCCAGGTGATTGACAAATTTGCCAGCCGTTTTTGCCCTGAAAATGCCGCAGGATTCAGTGCCTGCTATCAGTTCATTCTTGATGACGCTGAAGACTTTTATCTGGATATAGCCAACCAGCAGTGTCAGGCATTACGGGGCGAACATGACGACCCGGATATCACCCTCATCACCAACAGCGAAACATTTATTCGTATCGTCAACGGTGAAACCGATGGTATGAGTGCGTACCTGAAGGGCAGTTTGCGTGCCGAAGGCAACATCATGCTGGCCACTAAACTCAGTAAGCTTTTTAAACGCTGATTTAATACAAACACACCACCAGTATAGACCTGAAACCCGCCGGCAACCTTACTCTGCTGGTGGAACACGGCCTCTGGAACGAATGAAGTCATTAATCAGAAAGCGGGATATAGAAAATCGCGTGGGCAAATCCGGCAATTCATCCACATGAAACCAGCGGGCATCGGCCAGCTCTTCCGGCTGAATACAGATATCCCCGCTGGCATATTCAGCGGTGAATCCCAGCATCAGAGAGTGGGGAAACGGCCAGGGCTGGCTGGAAAAGTACCGCACATTTTTAACCCGGATGCCGGTTTCCTCAAATACCTCCCGGGCAACGGCCGCTTCAGCGGTTTCTCCCACTTCAATAAATCCCGCCAGCGTACTGTAAACACCGGGCACAAAGTTATGACCGTGGCCCAGTAAACAGTAATCACCGTCACTCACCAGCATAATCACACAGGGCGATAACCGCGGATACTGTACAAGCCCGCAACTGTCACACTGTTTGGCCAGATCTTTCTCGTGGGGTCTCAGGCCGGTACCGCAACGGGGACAGAAACGGTGATCATGCTGCCAGGTTGCCAACTGCGACGCCCTTGCCAGCAACTGGAATATCCGGTCGTCGGCACCGGCGAGCATTTGCCTGAGAGTCAGTACATCATTCTGCAAGCCGTTACTCAGAGAGTCCACAACCAGCATCTGAACCGGGTATTCCGGCTCTAAGGAAAGCTCATAAACAGCCCGTATCTTATCCGGCGCCACAAAACTTTCGGAAAATAACCAGCGGCCTGCGGTATCGGTCAGCACCATATTGTTCAGAACATACACAAATTCGGTAGTCGGCATCTTGACTAATCCCTGAAAAAACAAAAGTTAGGCAATATAAAAGCGGAAACGGCAGATAATGTCTAATTCCGCTCCACCGTCAGCCTGGCTTTATCACCCGCGACCGGTGAACAGTGCTGAAACAACCAGTGCGGTTTTCTCTAACGTCAGAACAGGAACGTTCAACCGGCAGCGACAGCGTTTTTAAGGAATAAAAGCAAAGGAGAAGGAAGTTGCTGCTGCACTGGATGCCGGTACGATCACCCTTGAACACTTTGACAAGCTGGCGATTGCCATTAACACCGGCACCAACATTCCAGGTGTTCCGACCGGCTGCCTTCCTGTTCCTGCTAACGTCAGCAGTGGCTCCGTTAATCCGCCGGCCTTACAGCAAGATGGTCTGGATGGCATTGCCATACACCATCGTCATGGGCAGCGCGGATTTCCTGAACATAACGGCTTTCATCTGAGGCTGACGGGACACAAAAAAAGCAGACTATATGCCTGCTTTCTTCAACTGCGTACCGGTCAGTTCGGGCTTTCACCCTGCTCAATCGTTTTCCAGATGCAGCCACCTTTCGACTCAAGCTTATCCAGAAACGCCTGATGCTCTGCAAGTTCATCATCGCTGGCGTTCAGCACTGTCAGCTGAAACTGACCGGGATCAAGACGCTGAATCTGACTGCCACCTTCACCTGTGTCACCATCCCCCCCCAACATCAGGGCCTTTTGACCACCGGTAAGCAGCAAATACACATCTGCCAGAATCTCGGAATCAAGCAAAGCGCCGTGAAGCTCTCGGTGCGAGTTATCAATACCGTAGCGGCGGCACAGAGCATCCAGGTTATTCTTCTGACCGGGATGTTTCTTGCGCGCCAGCGCCAGGGTATCCACAACCCCACAGAAATCGCTGACCCGCTCCGGATGACGATTGAGCTTCAGCTCATGATCCATAAAGCCGACGTCGAAGGCTGCATTATGTATAACCAGTTCCCCACCCCGGATAAAGTCCAGAAATGCCTGCTGAATTTCAGCAAACCGCGGTTTATCCGCCAGGAACTCATTGGTAATCCCGTGTACACCGATCGCTTCATCCTCAACGACACGGTCCGGATTAATATACTGATGATAGGTCCGGCCGGTTAACTTGCGGTCCACCAGCTCAACACAACCTATTTCAATGATCCGGTGACCAGCCTGAGGGTCTATACCTGTGGTTTCAGTATCCAGTACTATCTGCCGCATAGGGCTCTCTCACTTTCTGAATGATTATTTGCTCAGACCGATGCACGGGCCTGCTCAACACCTTTATTGGCTAACTGATCAGCCAGCTCATTTCCGGGATGTCCGCTGTGTCCTTTCACCCAGCGCCAGTCTATTGTGTAACGGGCGTTAAGAGCATCCAGACGCTGCCACAAGTCCGCATTCTTAACCGGCTGTTTGGCAGCGGTTTTCCAACCATTACGCTTCCAGCCTTTCAACCACTCGGTAATGCCTTTTCGCACATATTGCGAATCGGTGGTCAGAATCACCTCACAGGGCTGTTTGAGGGCTTCCAGTGCAGCAATCGCAGCCATCAGCTCCATCCGGTTGTTAGTGGTATTGCGCTCACCGCCACACAGCTGTTTCTCATTATCACCGTAGCGAAGTACGGCTCCCCAGCCACCGATGCCCGGGTTTCCCTTACAGGCACCGTCGGTATAAATCTGTACAGTTTTCGGCACACTTACCCCTTAAAAAATATATTACCGGCCTACTTTGTTTGCCCTTGCCGTCGGTTCAGCAATTGGCAGATTAATTAATCTGCGGCGCAGCCAGCGAGGTTTAATCGCGGTCATGCCTGCAACGTCTTTACGTGCAACCTGCACAGAAAATGCGCCATTGCGTTTACCGTAACGGCGCAGGATACGCTCGCAGATAAAACTGTTTTCACGCCACCCGGCCCGCTGAAACGGAAGCGCGAAATACCCTGATAAAGCACGCACCTCAGTCAATTCCAATAATGCCAGCCAGTCACGCAGGCGGTGCTGGCTGATAAAATGGCCACTCCAGGGCAACTCACTTTTTTGCCATTTGAGCGCCCTGTATAACCCCCAGGTACTGACAGGATTAAAGCCCAGTAAAATCAGATGCCCACCGGGTCTCAGTATTCTTGCTGCTTCACGCAATACCTGATGCGGGCTCTGGGCAAAATCCAGCGCATGATGCAGTATCACCACATCACAGCTGTTATGCTCCAGAGGTAATTCTTCGTTTTTAGCGACCAGTGCCTGCTCATTCATACCCAGTTCAATGACCGGATTAATACGTATACGGTGCTTAATCGGGCTTTCTCTGCCCAGATCAAGCCGGTTATCAACACTGACCTGAACCAGATAATAGCCGAATAAAGTGGGCAATAACCTGTCCAGCAGGGCCTGCTCCGCGTCCAGTAGCTGCCGGCCCAGATCAGAATCAAACCACTCCCGCAACGCCGGCAGGCATTCTTCCAGAGGAGGTTGTTGTTTCAGCAGCATGGTAACAAGAATATTCCGCTTATCAGAGTAAACTCTGTGCAGTATACAAAGACTGTCCCGGGGATGCAGCCAGAAAGGCTAAAGAATACTGTTCAGACCTACATCTCCCCGCAGGATATAAGCCTGATTGTCTCAGTGACTGACATATACACCGAACTGTTCCGGTAATTTATGATGCCTGCTGAAGTTATAAAAACGGTCGATAACGCATTCTGTTACCTCCTGCCCCTTGCTGACCAGTAACAGCTCCTGATCGGTCATAACATCTTCAGCAAACACCATACCCGGTTTCAGCGCCATCAACCCGACATGCTCCAGCGTCAGCTGCCGCGCATCTCCCAGTGACTGGACGAAATATTTAAAAATCCGGGGATCATAGCGCGCCTGATGTTCGTGGATGTAGGCCAGTGCTGATTCGGCGGAACCGCCCAGCTTTTCAAAGCGCTCGTAATCCAGCGCAAGTTTAAGTATCCGAGACCCGACCGGCAGCTCACTGCCTTCAGGCCCCTCCGCAGGAAAGCCACTGCCATCAAATCCTTTATTCTGATAACGGATCGCCAGAGCAACATCCTCCAGACGGGGGATCTTACTGACCAGTTTATAGCCAACCTCACTGTGTTTATAAAACGCCTCCTGCTGACTTTCATCCAGCGGCTGCCCCAGCATCAGTTTATCCGTAATGTCTTTAGACAAACTGATATACCCCAACTGGGCGAGCATGGCCATCGACTCATACATCCAGACATTCTGAGCGCCCATGGCTTTTACACAGTCAATCACATGACGTTTAACTCGGCTAACCGAACCAAAAGACTCCGGACAGGCCAGAGAAAGAGTTTCAATCAGGGCTTCGATGCTCTTTTTCAGGGTTGTCCGTAACAGTTCCTGCTCTGCAACAATCAGTTGATACTGTTTTATCGATAGCTTAAGTATCTGCAGCATTTCTGCCGGTGAGCAGGGCTTATTGATAAAACGGAAGATATCCCCCTGATTAATCGCATCAATGGCGGTTTTCTGATCGGCATTACCGGTCAGCATCAGACGCACACTGTTTTTAGCCACGCCCCGGGCCTGCTCCAGAAACTCCACTCCGTTCATCGAGGGCATCTGCATATCAGTGACAATCACGGCGATATCTTTATGTTTTTCCAGCATCTCCAGTGCATCTTTGCCACTCAGGGCTGTATACACATCAAAATATTTACGCAGGTTACGTTTATAGGCATTAAGTACATTGGCTTCATCATCAACAAACAACACGGCATATTTCATAAATACTCCATGACAATCGCTGCAGGACTGCTCAGCGATATATTTTTACAACAATAACCAACTGGCCAGCCGCTCTTCAGCAACCAGCCCCTGTTCAGTAAGCTTTTCGGATAAATTGGTGCCATTGATAATGTCTTCCGCCAGTACATTGGCGCAGAACAGAATATGCGGCAGAGTCAGCTCATAACCGGTAAAGTGCTCAGAATTATGGTGATAGGCGACACATTCAACGACTGTCTGAGGGATTCCCCATAACCGCAGCAGATAAACACTGATCTGATCATGTGAACCCCCGACAGCCTGCCTTTCCAGTAAAAGGGCATCGCCGTCATTGATATCATTCCACTGCACGTTTTCGCCAAGGCCTTCAGGAAAGTACTGCAGCATAACCAGCTCGCCAAGATCCTGAAGCATTCCCGCCACCAGCAACTGATCGGCCTCTTTCTGGGAGAAGCCTTCTTTACGGGCAATTTTTTTTGCGATATTCCCCACGAGCTGGCTGCGAACCCAGATATCATTCAGGCTTCTGGCATCAATTTCTTCTTCAAACTTTTCGAAAATTTTAATCGACAACACCAGACTCTTAATCACATCCAAACCAAGATGCGCGGTTGCTTCTGCAGGCGAGACAATTTCACGCGCCAGGCCAAAGTAAGCCGAGTTAACTATCTGCAACAGTTTCACGGACATCCCGATATCGGTGGATATCAGCTCTGCCACACGGTCAACAGACGCTTCTTTGGATGCCAGAATCCGGACCAGTTTTTCATAAACTGCCGGTACAGATGGCAGTGAACTGATACCTGAGATGAAATCGCACAACTGCGGATTACTGATAATGGACTGAATCGACAAACTGCGCTCAATCAGCGAAGAAAGGGTCTTGGCATCCGCCGGTTTGGCAATGAATAAATGCGTGGCCTTAATACTTTCCAGTACCATTTCTGTATCAGAGTAACCCGACAGCGCAATCCGGGTCATACCCGGGTATTTACCCCGGATATTTGTCAGCAGACGGGCACCACTCATGCCCGGCATTCGCATATCACTGACGATTACATCGAACGGTTTTTCCTCAAGCAACACCAGCGCTTTCGCTCCGGAATCAACAAACTCCATATTCCATTCCGTTTTGCGATTACGCAGCATCCGCCTTAATCCGTTAAGCACATTCACTTCATCGTCAACGAAAAGAATATTTTTCACGGTTATGCCTCCTGGCAACGTGCCACATAATGCAGTTTCATCAGTCAAGTGGCAGCGTGATGGTAAACCTGCTGCCGTCTCCCGGATGACTGTCTACTTCCAGCGACCCGCTGTGTTTTTCCACAATGACTGAATATGCAATTGATAATCCCTGCCCGGTTCCTTTCCCCACATCCTTGGTGGTGAAAAAATGCTCAAATACACGGTTACGTACGCTTTCTTCCATGCCGATACCATCATCGGCAATTTCTATGACCACCTGTCCGGCTTCCGCCGAGGTGGTAATAGTTATATTGCCTTTATCCTCTCCCGCCGTTTTTGCCTCGATGGCATGGGCGGAATTAACAATCATATTGAGAATGGTCTGATTTATTTCACCCGGAAAGCAATTCACCATCGGCAAATCTTCGGCCATCTCCAGATGAACATCGGCAAGGTACTTCCACTCATTCCTGGCGACTACAACCGTGCTTTCGATCGCGTGGTTCAAGTCAACTTTTTGTTTATTTTCCAGCCCGGGGTGGGAAAACTCTTTCATTGCCGAGACGATTTTGGAAATCCGGGCAATGCCATCGATCGACTGTTCAATCGCCTGTGGAAACTCATCATTCAGGAAGTCAATATCCTGCTCTTCATGCGCACTGTGCATAGCAGAAACAACAGACTCATTGCCTGATTCTTTCAGTAAGGTTTCCAACGCGGATATATAGGCAAAACTGTCATTCATTGCATCCTGAATGAAGTTCAGATTGTCACCCACAAACTGTGAAGGGGTATTGATTTCATGAGCAATTCCGGCCGCCAACTGACCGATCGCCTCCATTTTCTGGGCATGCTTAAGCTGACTTTCCATCTCCAGCCGCTCCGTCTCATGGTTTTTTTCCTCGGTAATATCAAGAAACACACCGCGGATGCGCACCAGACGACTATCATCAAATACCTTGGTGATAATATTTCGCACCCATATCAGATGCTTATCTTTACGATACCCCTGATATTCAAGGGTAAAATTATCTTCGCCGGGCATTTTCTCCAGCATCATTTCCCTGACCGATAGCTGCCCTTCCGGAACCTGCTGCCCGCCGAGTTTGAAGCGACCACTCAAATACTCTTCCGGTTCGTAACCCAGAATCCGGGTAACCTGATTACTGATATAGGTATATTCCATAGTATCCGGATCAGCTTCCCAGATCACTCCGTTCACAGAGTTGGTAACCGCTTCCAGGTTATCAACTGAGGCTTTGATTTTCTGATAGAGATAGCCCTTCTTTTCAACCTCGATCTCAAGCTTCACCTTTGCCTTGGTCAGCTCACGGGTTTTCATTTCGACCTTTCGGCTAACTTCAGCATTCCGCCGGGACACACTGATCAGATACATCACAATCAGCAATGTCAGAAACAAACCAAATATCAGCGGCAGATAATCCATCCAGATGCCCATACGGGGCTGTGGTCTGGCGGTAAATAAAACCGAAAGTTGCTGCCCGCCCGCTTCAACGACCCGGGGCAGAAAAATCGAACGGCCCTGCTGCTCTGCCAACGGGTCTTTACTGGAGGTACGGCCAGACTCAGAAAACTGATAAATCTGCTGATAACCCGACACCATGTCACCGGAATACAGATATATATCCAGCCAGTCATAAGAGGAGCGCTGTAATACAGGATCCAGAAAGCTCGCCAGATCAAAGCAGGCGGTTACAAATCCCGGCTCAGACGCCCCCACCCTCACGTCATCCACCATACACACCACATAGCCGATCGATGGCAGGCTGAAAAAAACACTGCTCAGTTGCCGGTCTGGCTGAGTCGCAAGCTGTTCAACCGTTTGCCTTAACTGCGGCTCGATTTTATCGCCAAAATAATACCGGTGCTGCCAGCTGTCGTCCGCCTGATAGGGCACGCTTTCTTCCGCACGGGAGTAAAGAGTAAAAAACAGCGGTTTATAATTTTCCAGCAACAACTTTTCCAACACATATACCAGTTGCTCTGACTGAACATTCACTGCCAGTTCCCTGGCCGCCCCGGAGAACACGACGAACTCATCCACCAGATTCTGAAAATCATCAATAATAAACAGGGTCAGATTCGAGGTCTGAGATTCAAATTCATAGCGTGCTTCTTTACTGTTGGATTGCCAGATAAAACTTTGCAAACCATATGACAGTAATGCACCAACGAGCAGCACCCCCAGAATAACCGCCTTATCAATTCTGGTTTTATTGATAGTCATACGTCACCTGCCTGATCGCCAGCCTTACGTAACGTCATCAGATAAGCAGCCAGCGCTGTAATGTCCTGACCTGTGAACTCCTCACCCCAGGGCGGCATATTGCCTGACCGTTCCATCGCCGCGCCACCACGGCGGATAATCTGCTCGATATACTGTTGTGGCCGGACACTCTGCGTCAGGTCATAGGGAAGAGGATCTTTAATGACTTTACCCGCCAGCTTGCCATCTCCCTGTCCGTCTTCGCCATGACAGACCACACAACGGCTCAGAAACAGAAACCGTCCCCGTGCGATATCGTTCGCTGATTTACCGGCTGCACCGTCCAGCAACTCAGCCGCTGACTCAGGATGCTGGTAAAGATGACCGACAAACAATGCCACAGCACTGATCTCCTGAGGCGTCAGCTCATTCTCCCAGGGTGGCGAAAACAAACTCATTTTTCCTTTCATGCCACCAAAACGGATATTTTCAACAATATCCCGGTGCCGGTTTCCGTAGCGCTGATTAACCAAGTTCGCTGACGGGTAATTGTCCATCAGCAAGGTTAAAACACCGTCCCCCATTCCCCGGTTCCCGTGGCACAGTACACAACGCTCAGCAAAGATATCAGCCCCGCTCATCAGACCGGGATCATCTTCAGCGTTTAATGAACTGCTCATGAAAGCCAGCCACAGACACAACCCGGCCAACCGATATTGAAATAGACGACTCAGTACAATTTTCAGCATCCCTGTCTCCCGCCACTCACTCTTCTACATGAATGGTCATCTGCATATTTGGATGAATCGCACATTCCACTTTCAGAGTGCCGGGCTTCTCTGCAACAACCGAACGCTGATTCCCTTTCGGATAAGAGCCAAGATCAAATGACTGACTTTCCGACAAGCTGTAAATATTGTGAAAAAAAGGGTCCTGATTCGTAAACGTCATCTTATCGCCAACCCTTACGGTGATTTCTTTTACCGTGAACGCCTTATTTTTCTGACCTATCTCATACTCCTGAGCAAAACTGTTTACGCCCACCAGCCCCATTACCACGACAAGCATCAAACTGATTTTCATGCTTAACTCCCCGCATCCCTGGACGTCAGCGCTTTCAAGAACGCAACCAGTGCTTGCTTTTCCTGTTGTGTAATATCTAAAGGTTTAAAATTCGGAGACACACCGGACCGGTGTCTGCCGCCCTCAATGTAATAGTCCATTACCGATTCAAGCGTCGCGGCAGAACCGTCATGGAAGTAGGGCGCTGTCCGTTCAATATCCTTCAGGCCCGGCGTTCTGAACGCACCTTTAAGCAACGCCACCGGACGAATGTTGTAACGGCCCAGGTCAGCACTTTCCTGCTGGACATTCTCTAACCCGAGATTATGGAAACCGTTATCGGTAAACCCAGGCGGATGATGACAGGCAACGCAGTTACCTTTTTGCGGGTCTGTAAACAGTTGAAATCCCTGCTTTTGCTGCACCGTCATTGCCCGTTCATCCCCGGCAACCCATTCAGAAAAATCACTGACGCCACTGACCAGCGTTTTTTCAAACCCGGCAATCGCGTGTTGTATGTTCCGGGCTGTTACACCATCGCTGTACAGCTCGGAGAATTCGGACTCATAGGCCGGGACCGCCCGTAACCTGAGCACTAACTGATCAAGGTCCATGTTCATTTCGCGGGGAGACGTAATCGGCAATGCAACCTGATCAACCAGATTTTCAGCCCGTCCGTCCCACATAAAAACAGTATGCTCCTGCAAATTCAGCAGCCCGGGGGTAGCCCGTCCGATGCGTTCACCAAACCGGTCAAGGGGTGTTTTCTCACCGTCTGACCAGCCTTTATCCGGCTGATGACAGCTGGCACAGGACATGGAGTTATCAACACTGAGACGGGGATCAAAGAACAACTGTTTTCCCAGTGCAACAATTGCTGTTTCACGGGGTGTAAGCTCATCGGGTGTGGTAGCAGAATGCCAAACGGCTCTATCGGTAAAATCCAGCACTTCAGATGCCTGTAACATCAGACTGCCCGTCGACAAACATGCTGTAAAAAAAATAATTGCTGACACATTCTTTCTACACATTTCAATAGTCCCTCACACGATGTGCTATTTACAGATTAGCTCAGTGCATACGGGCTTCAATGTTTTTAAGAACAACCGCGAAACATGCTTAAAAATATTTTAAATCAAGATGATAAGTCCCACTCTAAGTACTCTGAGCAGCCTTGCGGAAGGCACACCCAAAACGCTGCTAAACAGGCGTTTTAAGGCAGGGTTTAACTCAGAACGACATCGTGCGCAGATATCTGGCCTAAGCCGATGATTCTTATTACAATCGAAATATACTTATGATCTGCCCAAGAGGTTTATAATGCTCAACGTCACCCCAATCTCTGCATTTGATGATAACTACATTTGGGCAATACACGCGCCTGAAACCGCTAATGTCTTCGTTGTTGATCCCGGCCAGTCAGAACCTGTCGAAGCCTTTCTGAATGAGCATGATCTGAATTTAGCCGGCATACTCATTACCCACCATCATTACGACCATACCGACGGTGTTGCAGCACTTACCGCTGAACGGGATATTCCTGTATACGGGCCTGAAGAATCACCTTTTGAAGGGATTACCGATCCCCTGCACAACGACTCTGTTCTGGAAATCTTTGGCCTGCCGATTATCATCCGCGCCGTGCCCGGCCACACGCTGGATCATATCAGCTACCTGATTGACGGCGTTACGCCACAGCTGTTTTGCGGTGACACCCTGTTCCTCGCCGGCTGTGGCCGTTTATTTGAAGGCAGCCCTGAACAGATGCTGGCAGCGATGCATTATTTCCGTGATCTGCCGGACAGCACCCTGGTGTACTGTACCCACGAATATTCGATGGCCAATCTGGCATTTGCCGCCGCCGTTGAGCCGGATAACACTCACATTCTCAACTGCATCGATACGTGCCGCACGCTCCGTCAGGAAAATAAAGAGACGCTGCCAAGCACAATAGAACAGGAAAAACGCGTTAATCCGTATATGCGGACGGACCAACCAGACGTGATCGCTGCTGCCACAGACTATGACCCTCAGGCCAGCGGCTCTGAAACCCAGGTATTCGCCGCCCTGCGTGAATGGAAAAATAATTTCTGAATACATACGCTAAGCGTTTCATTCCTATTGACATATTGGTTCCAAAGTCGAATATGGCATCGCCGGCAAGCGGGCTATTGACCCGCCAGCCGGCGCTCCATAAAATGCTGCCTTTTAACTACTCTTAAGGCATCTCTGCATGGGTCGCTATCTACTCGCAGTCACTTCCACGGCTATCTTACTTGCCGGCTGTCAAAACACAGGCAACCTCAAGCCCCAGGACAGTGACCCCGATGCTCAGACCAGTAATCATTCTGAACAGGTTCTGGTTAACGCAACAGAGAACGACACACCTGTTACGCCGGTACTGAATTCACCCCGTAACGCCGATCTGTGGACCCTTACCCGGGAAGGTATGCAACTTGATCTGGATGCCGATCAGCCACGTATTGCAACGCAACTGAAATGGTATGCCGGCCACCCGCAATACATGCAGCGTGTGGGTCAGCGTTCAAGCCGTTACTACCATTACATTCTGAACCGGATTAATGAACGCGGCCTGCCAACAGAGCTGGCGCTGTTACCGGTTGTAGAAAGTGCCTATGATCCGTTTGCCTATTCCTCCGGACGTGCGTCTGGTCCCTGGCAGTTTATCCCCAGTACCGCCAAATATTTCGGCATCAAATCAAACTGGTGGTATGACGGTCGCCGGGACATCATTACCTCTACCGAAAAAGCCCTGAATTATCTGGAACAGCTTAATAAGCGTTTTGACGGGGACTGGCTGTTAGCGCTGGCTGCATACAATGCCGGCGGCGGCACAGTGTCCAAGGCGATGCGCAAAAACCGGGAAGCCGGCCTGCCAACGGATTACTGGTCTCTCAAACTGCCACGGGAAACCATGGCTTATGTGCCCAAGTTACTGGCAGTATCCAAGCTGGTCCGTGACGCTGAGCAGCATCAGTTGGCATTACCACCGCTGAATAACCAGCCATATTTTGAAATCATCGATATCGGCAGCCAGATTGACCTGGCCCAGGCAGCCAAAATGGCCAATATCAGCACCCAGGAACTGTATCAGCTTAATCCGGGATTCAATCGCTGGGCAACCGATCCTTCCGGGCCACACCGCTTACTGATCCCGGTGAAAAATGCTGAACAGTTCCGCCTGCAACTGGCACAGATCCCAGCGGAAAGCCGGGTAAGCTGGAGCCGCTACACCATTAAGCGGGGAGATTCCCTGAGTACGATTGCCGCCAGACACAACATCACCACGTCGGTGTTACGCAGTACCAATAAGCTGGCCAGTAATAATATCCGCGCCGGCAGAACCCTGCTGATTCCGACAGCCCAGCAAGACTCAGGACAATACGCCCTGAGCGCCTCACAGCGCCTGAGCCGCAAAGAAAACCAACTGGCTCAGAGTAACCGGGAAAAGCGCCATTACAAGGTGAACAGCGGTGACAGCCTCTGGTCTATCGCCCGCTCCTATAATGTCAGCCCACAGCAAATTGCCGGCTGGAACCAGATGAGCACGAAAACACCACTGCAGATTGGCCAGCAACTGGTAATCTGGAAACAGCCTAAAAGCGCATCAGCACTGAGTAAACGCGATCAGCAGCTGACCCGCAGAATCGGTTATCAGGTGCGAAACGGGGATTCACTCTACGGTATTGCCAACAAATTCAGCGTGACCATTAACGATATTAAGCGCTGGAATAATCTGGAAAACCAAAAATATATCAAACCCGGCCAGCAACTGACGCTGTACATTGATATCAGCAAGTCGCGGTAATTCAGGACAGAGTTAACGTTATGGACACAACCAGCATTGTTATCATTATCATTGCCACTTTGGCGGCCATTATTTTTAAGTACGTGCTGTACAAAAAAATCTGTCGCTGGATGGATAACGATCTGGCAAAGGGCCTGGCAGAAGGGAATGCTGAAAAACACAGTTTCCTGCAGCAACAACTTGATCAGATGCGCCTGGATAAAGTTAACCGCAAGGAATACCCGGCACGTCTGAATGAACTGGCAGATCAATACGACCAGCAGCAGTAACCTGCCCGTCTCCGACAACAAAAAACGGCGCTGTTAAGCGCCGTTTTTTTATGATTTTTCCTGCCCGTCTTTGTCGTCATCCGGCTCAGGTGGCTTTTCATTCTGCGGGTTAAACATATTCCACATAGCCATATTCTGATCAGCAAAACGGTTCATCATATTGAGGGGATTTGCCGCCCCCATCATATTATTCATTTGTTCCCGAATCCGCTCCTGATGCTCAATGAAGCTGCTGATACTTTGCTCCAGATACTGACTCATCATGCCCTGCATGCTGTCGCCATAGAAGCGAATCAATTGCTGTAATACCTGATTAGTCAGCAGCGTTCCGTGACCCATCGCTTCCTGCTCACTGATAATCTGCAGCAAAATGTTACGTGTCAGATCGTTGCCGGTTTTGGAATCCTGAACCTGAAACGGCTCCTGATTCAGAACCAACTGTTTAACATCCTCCAGGGTGATATAACAACTGCGTGAGGTGTCATACAAACGACGGTTAGTGTACTTTCTTAGAATTCGCAAAACAGTTCTCTCTTAAACAGCTGCTTTTCCGACACGGACACGGGTAGCCCACTTACAGCTATTAATCAGTTTTATTCGTATTATTGGTGTAGCTGGTCATCATATTGAGCATCATTTTCTGCAGTGCATCCATCGATCCCAGACTGTTTGTCATATAAGGCTGGAATAATGTCAGGGGATCATAACCTTCGGCACCGGCAGCCATGTTTTCCTGAATTTTATCCATCATTTCTTGCTGAAAAGCCGCCACATCAGGTAAACCCAGTACCTTACGCAACTCTTCCGGCGTCATCTCTACGTCAATCTTGAAATTCATCGCCTCTCCTCAACAATTTGCCCTTCACAGTCAAACTAACAACCCTGAGAATACATGTCCAACATTATTGTGCATCTGAACAAAAACTCATCCGGTATCGGTTATATCAGACATGTACTCGCTCCGGACGTATCCAGATCCAGGCCATGACGACGGCCAGCGCTACACTTCCTGCCGCCAGCATAAAGGTCACTTCCGGTCCGACACTGTCCCATAATAAGCCGCTGATAAATGCGCCCAGCGCGCCGCCAACCCCAAAGCCAAGGCTGCTGAATAGCGCCTGCCCCTGACCGTGACTGGCCGGGGTAAAATACTGATGCACCAAAGCAATGCCCACCGCATGTAAAGCGCCGAACGTAACTGCGTGCAGACACTGAGCGAACAGCATCGTCGGCAGATGATCCGGCAACAAACCGATCAGCAACCAGCGCACAACACACAGCAACAAACTGATAAGCATAATCGCCCGCAGGCCATAACGGCTGATCAGCCGGTGCATGTACATGAAGATAACCACTTCAGCAACGACCCCCACCGCCCACAGCAAACCGATCTGTGCCCGGGTATACCCCAGGCTGTCCATCAGCACCGAATAAAAGGTGTAATAAGGTCCGTGACTGAGCTGAATCAGCAGACAAATCACGAAAAAGGCCACCACCTGAGGTCGCCACAGCTGTTTCAGAAAACCGTCGGTACTCTTATCATGCTCAACCTTCGCGTCTTTGACACACAACGATGACAACCAGATAAGCACCATCAGCCCCAGCATGAGATAAGGCAACCAGCGCACTGAAAACCAGTCCAGCAACCAGCCAATCGCCACCACAGCAACGACGAAACCAACCGAGCCCCATAACCGGATGCGGCTGTATTGCTCTGACTGGCTCCCCAGGTGCGCGAGGGTAAGTACTTCAAACTGGGGCAGCACTGCATTCCAGAAAAAACTGAAGCCCGCCATTACCAGCGCAATTCCCAGCACATCATCCTGCCAGAAAATTGCTATAAAAATCAGACAGGTCACCAGAGAGCCAGCCCTGACAATCGCCAGCCGCTGTCCGGTTTTATCCGCCAGCCAGCCCCAGATATTAGGGGCAATAATCCGTGACGCCATCAGGATCGACATCAGCATACCAATGGATGCAGCATCCAGATCAAATGACTGTAAGTACAGGCTCCAGTACGGAACCAGCGCACCAAGAAGAGAAAAGTAAAAGAAGTAAAAACCCGACAGACGGGTATAGGTAGCTGGTGTCATAACACCTCAGATTTGCCCAAAAGTGCCGCAGCAATTGCTGCTGCGGCTACATATACTTACAGGTCGCGTAATACCGGCGTTTCACAGGTTACATCGGCATTCTGCCCGCGGTTCCGTAAGAACTGATCCATCAGTACAATTGCCATCATCGCTTCTGCAATTGGCGTCGCCCGGATGCCAACACAGGGATCGTGACGCCCCTTGGTAACAACCTCGATGCTTTCTCCGGCGGCATTAATACTCTGCCCCGGCAAACGCAGACTGGACGTAGGTTTCAGCGCAATGTGCGCAATAATGTCCTGCCCTGTTGAAATGCCCCCCAGAATACCGCCGGCATGATTTGAGCAGAACCCTTCCGGGGTCATCTCATCACGGTGCTCAGTACCCTTCTGTTCGACACAGGCAAAACCGTCACCGATCTCAACACCCTTCACCGCATTGATACTCATCAGCGCATGCGCCAGATCGGCATCGAGCCGGTCAAAAATCGGCTCGCCCAGGCCCACAGGCGCACCGCTGGCAACGACACTGATTTTCGCACCGATAGAGTTACCTTCTTTGCGCAGCGCATCCATGTAATCTTCCATTTCAGAGACCTTACCGGCATCCGGGCAGAAAAACGGATTCTGTTCAACCTGATCCCAGTCAAAGGCCTCAATCCTGATCGGGCCCAGTTGAGAGAGATAGCCGCGAACCTCTATGCCTTTGGTCTGCAGGTATTTTTTGGCCACGGCACCGGCCGCAACCCGCATGGCGGTCTCGCGGGCAGAAGAGCGTCCACCACCCCGGTAATCCCGGAAGCCATATTTGTGGCTGTACACATAATCGGCATGGGCCGGACGGAAGGTCTCAGCAATATTAGAGTAATCCTTGGAACGCTGATCCGTATTTTCAATCAGCAGGCCGATCGCCGTACCGGTTGTTTTCCCTTCAAAGACACCGGACAGAATTTTAACTTCGTCTGCTTCCCGGCGCTGGGTGGTATGGCGGGATGTCCCCGGCTTACGGCGATCCAGATCTTTTTGCAGATCAGCCTCGCTCAGCTCAATTCCCGGAGGACAGCCATCAATGATGCAGCCCAGCGCAGGGCCGTGACTTTCACCAAAGGTGGTAACTGTAAACAACTTACCGTATGTATTTCCTGACATCCTGACTTCCTGAAAACTAACGTTCGTGACATGTAAGGGCACGAACCCAAAACTCTGATCAACAATAACAGGTATTCATCTGCAATCCAGACCGGCACCTGTTATCCGACATAAATTAACCGCTGAAAACATCCCGGTAGTGGTGTAAATCCGCCGCCGTGAGAAGGAATATACCGTTCCCTCCTTCTGCCAGCTCTACCCAGGTAAAAGGCACCTGAGGAAACGCCTGTTGCAGATGAACTTCACTGTTGCCCACCTCAACCACCAGCAGACCGTCATCGGTAAGATAATCTGCAGCTTGCGCCAGAATCCGGCGGGTAATATCCAGGCCATCATCCCCGGAGCCGAGTGCCAGATCCGGTTCATGCTGATACTCAGCCGGCATACTGCTCAGATCATCCAGATCGACATAAGGCGGGTTAGACACAATTATATCGTACTGTTTACCTTTGAGCTGACTGAACAGATCACTCTCAATGGCCGTTACCCTGTCCTGCATTTCATGACGCTGTATGTTCTTCCGCGCGACCTCAAGTGCATCTGCGGAAATATCCGCCAGATCCACTTCTGCTTCCTCAAACGTATATGCACAGACGATACCGATACAGCCGCTTCCGGTACATAAATCCAGGATCCGGTCGACCGGTTTCTCCGGCAACCATGGACTGAACGCCTCTGCAATCAGTTGCTGTACAGGCGAACGGGGAATCAGTACCCGCTCATCAACACTGAAGGGTAAACCGGCATACCATGCCTCACCGATAATATAAGGTAACGGGCGGCGCTGCTCAGCCCGCTGGCGGATAAAATCCAGCACTCTGAGCTTCTCATCACGGGTCAGCTTCGCGTCCAGAATCTGCGGATCTGTATTCCAGGGCAGATTAACAGCCCCCAGCACCAGCTGTACCGCTTCATCCCAGGCATTGTCCGTTCCATGACCATAGTACAGCTCACCGGCATAAAAACAGCTCATGCTGTAACGGATATAATCACGGATTGTGGATAATTCACAAAGCAGTTGTTCTTGATCGGTCGACATAAGCGGATAGATAATCTGTAAAATAAGGAAGCAAGGCTTTATAGCCGCATAGAAAATGTTTTACGCTATGCTGAATATCGCCCTGACAGGATTCAAAACCGTCCTGACAGGCTTCTGTTAATAATAAGCGCCTTTAACCGGCACTACGCCCCGGCATCAAAATCCTGAGCGGCTATCGGTAAACGGCCCCGTATGTTAAAGAAAAACTCATCTGAACGCTATGTCCGACAACGATAATGACGACTTCGATTTTGCCAGCGCCATGCAGGGAATTACCCCGCACAGCCATGACAAAGCCGACCTGACCCCCACACCGAAGAAGCTTAGTGCAGCCAATGATGCTACCGCTCAGTATAAGCGCCGGATGGCCTCTCAGGACACCGAAAGCCTGGTGGACGGTTTATCCAGCGAAATTGTGCAACTGGTTGAAAGTGAAGAAGAACTGATTTTTGCCACCCCAGGCATTCAGTTAAAAATGATGAAACGCCTGAAACAGGGGCATATACCCTGGGAAGCCGGTCTGGACTTACATGGCTTCAGCCTGGACGAAGCCCGCGATGAACTCAGCCGCTTCATCCGTGACGCCAGCCAGAACCAGTGCCGCTGTGTCATTGTCATTCACGGTAAAGCCTACAGTGGCGAAGGCCAGCAGCCCCTGGTTAAGTCATACGTCAACGACTGGCTGAAACAGATGCATCAGGTAACCGCATTTTGCTCAGCCCAGCCAAAAGACGGCGGCACCGGCGCACTCTATGTCCTGTTACGGAATGCCAATAAGCGCTGATCATGCTGAATATTGTCTGCCGCAGGACCTTTATTGCCGCGAGCGCGACAAGGGTCAGACAAAAGCATGAATTTCACTTTACCTTAAACGCCAGATCACGTACCTTAGCGGCCTTTTAAGACCTTTTATGGGCTGCAAGGCCCGTAAACTTAGCCAGATAAGCAGGATCCAGACTGTAATGGAAAAAGAATTTGCAAGCATCATCGAGAGCTTAGGTGAAGATATCACCCGTGAAGGCCTTGTAGATACGCCAAAACGTGCCGCGAAAGCGATGCGCTTTTTAACCCGTGGTTACCAGCAAAACCTTGATGATGTTATCAACGGTGCACTCTTTCCTACGGAAAACAGCGAAATGGTTATCGTACAGGATATCGAACTGTATTCGATGTGCGAACACCACATGCTGCCATTTATCGGTAAATGTCATGTTGCCTACATTCCCAACGGCAAAGTAATCGGTCTGTCAAAAGTTGCGCGCATCGTTGATATGTTTGCCCGCCGCCTGCAAATTCAGGAAAACATGACCAAGCAGATTGCAGACGCCATTATGGAAGCCACCGGTGCCGAAGGCGTGGGCGTAGTGATTGAAGCCAAGCATATGTGCATGATGATGCGCGGTGTTGAGAAACAGAACAGCAGCATGAAAACCTCGATGATGCTGGGCCTGTTCCGCTCAAACCAGGCTACCCGCAGCGAATTCCTGTCTCTGATCCGTTAAGTATTCAGATGACAGATAAAAAAGGCAGCCCTGGGCTGCCTTTTTTTATTGCTGCATGTAACCGTTGCCTGTTATTCCATCAGCTGTAGCCAAACAGCGCCCTGCTGTTCCGGCGCCTTAACAACCGACAAATTACCTGACGCAATTATACTCAGCCGCTCAGGTGACACACCGTTCTCAAGCAAGACTCTCTCAACCCGCGCCACATATTCAGACGACCGGCTCAGCGCTCCCTCCGCGAGGTCGCTATACCCTAGTACAACCAGCGTCCGGGTATCCGACTGAATCTTATTCAGGATCTGACGCACAGAGGCGTCAATTTGATCATCCGAAGCTGTAGCCACAAAATCGACCGGTAACCAGGCACCACTCGTTTCAAAATCAGCCTGCCAGTCCGACACGGCTGAGCCAACTTCCCCGGACACAGCTAAAGTTTCCACTGCTGCTTCTGGTTTGTCGCTAAGAATATCAAGCTGAAGATACACACGCTTGTTTCCCCGCTTTACGGTATAAACAGCGATAAAATCTCCGCCCAACCTGGCCGCAAGGTAACTTTGCGTCCGGTCAACCCCGTACAATCTGGACACCCCAAACACCTGATTGGCCCATTGATGGCTGTTGCCACACTGCCGGCTCTGACAGCGAAACAGTTCTTCAGCATTTTGTTGCTGCAGCTGCCCGACAATGAAATCAAACGTTTCTTCGGCAGAATGTCCATCCGGAATCCGGTAAGTAATCTGACGCAACTGACCGGATAACCGGCGGGAGGCTTCAGGCGCAATCACCCCTGACTTTTTTTTCATTTTACCCAGTGCTAACAGATAATCAGGGGACGCTTCTGACTGATATTCAACAATCCAGGATAAGGGATAGCGCTTCAGCCCCTCGTAATCACTGCTGCCCCGTAAGTCACTTTCAGCAAATGCAGAACCTGCTACAAGCATCATCAGACCGGATAACACCCGTTTAATACGGTACATACTCATTAGGACCATAACTGAATACTCGCCTCCTGCTGTTTTCGTCTACTACAGTATGAATCATTTTCAGGTTTACTGAAGGCCATTCTCACATTCAGCAAAAGAATTCGCGACTTTTTTTGCAGTTTCAGGCTCCATGTGCAAGTGATGCCCGCCTGCTAAATGAAAAACCTGACACGTCTTCAGACAGGCCATCCGGTCCGGATGTTGTTCAATTCCATGATCCCCCAGCACCAACGTGACAGGCGCCGTGATCTTACGGAGAAAATACTGCACCTGCGTCTCAGTCAATCGCACCGGTGATGGCAGAACGAGCCAGGGGTCATGATGCCAGAAATACTCATCTTTCCCACTGGCTGCAGAACGGCTGCTCACGCCCCGTTCTGCCAGCCAGCCAGCAGCCTGTTCAGAAACAGGCCAGCGACCGTTACTGCGGGCCAGAACCGCCTCTTCACGGCTGCAGAACGTATTCACGTCCCGGTTGCGGATACGCTCACGCTTCTGCAGAGCACGGTAAAGCTGTCCAGGCGCGGACTCCGCTTCTGTAACAACCGGCCCGATCCCTTCTATCAGCAATAACCGGTCAACCTTTTCCGGATAGCAGGCCGCCAGTAAAGCTGCCACCCCGGCTCCCATAGAATGCCCCAGTATACTGAACTGCTTAGCCTGAAGCTGCTCAGCAACCGCCAGCACATCCGGCACATTGTCCCACACATAATATGCCATTCCGGCGGGGCGGTAATCTGAAAGGCCATGACCTGCAAAATCCAGTGCTACGACACAGTAACGGTCAAGCAGCGGTGCCAGCGCATTAAAGCTGGCACTGTTATCCAGCCAGCCATGCAACGCAATTAGTACCGGGGCGCTCTCCTTACCCCACTGACGGGCAGCAAATGATCGTCCGTCTACTTCAAAATGACGCTCTTTGAAACCTAATTCCTTTCTGAACATAGCCATGACTTTTTCTGTTAAATGAATATCTTAAAGCAACGGGCTCGGTTAACATTGGACAACGGAAACCAACCAAAATACCTTATCAGGCCTCTGAATCCATGCAACTCAGCCCTTATTTATCTGCCCCTAAAACCGGCCTGTTATCACTTATATTTATTTTCATAATATGCACGGTGTACTTCCAGCTAAACATCGGCGGTGAGGGTCTGTTTCTTCCCTATAACATTGCTGTCTGGACCGGCACCGCCCTGACAATCAGCCTGGGAATGTTTGTCGCTCTGAAAAACAACCTGTTTATTTACAGCCGTTACTGGCCCGGGCTACTGGCTTTACCGTTATGTGTGATAATCAGCGGATACATCGCTGACACTTTCACCCCCATAGAATGGCTTTTCAGACAACTTTACATCATCGCCGGAGTTGGCTTTCTGTTTACATTATTTCAGTTTCGCTGGAAAAACAAAGACCTGGACAAGCTCTTATACATATTGCTGGCGGCCGGCTTTATACAGGCAGTTTACGGAGCCGTTCAGTTGATATGGCAAGACAGCATTGTCAGTTTTATGGCACCCAATACAACCCATCAGGGTTACGGTATTTTCCAACAAATTAACCTGCAGGCCAGTTTTCAGGCAACCATGCTGCTTATTTGTCTGTACACCCTGACCCGCCCGGGCTTTAAAACTCTGAATATCTTCTTTCAGGCATTATGCTTTGTAAGCCTTTTCAGCAGCACGTACATGGTCGCAAGCGCAGGCTCCAGAGTCGGCATTTTAAGTGCTGTTATTGGTATCATCATGATTGTTTGCGGCCGTAGCATTCAGATTAAACAGCGCCGCGGTACCTTTATTATCGCATTAATGGTTATCATCAGCGCGGGGTATCTGGGTAAAGCAGGACTAACGAAATCATACAGTAAACTATCAGATTTAACCGGCGAAGTGGTCGCAGTACAGGGCTCTGCCAGCCGGAAGAACATCTATGCAACCACCTATGGTCTGGTTGAAGAAAGCCCCTGGGTAGGACATGGCATCGGCAGCTTTCAGAGGGTCTGGCAAAACGCTAAAATAGATTTTCTGAATGAAAACCCCGAAGCACTTTTCCCGGCCGACCGACTCAGCCATCCGCATAATGAAATCCTTTTCTGGGCTGCCGAGGGCGGCCTCGTCGCGTTAACCGGTATTTTCATCGCAATGGCGACCATTCTGATAGCCGCCTTCAGCTGCGGCTGGCGGCGGGGAATCAGCTATCTGGCCTTACTACTGCCAATAGGTCTGCACACACAGGTAGAACTGCCATTTTATATTTCCAGTGTGCACTGGATACTGTTTCTGACGCTGTTTTTCCTGATTCTGCAACATTCACGTAAAACAGAAAATATACGTATCAGCCAGGCAGCAAACCTGAGTTTAAAAGCCGTAAGCCTCATCATTGTGTTAGGCACAGCCAGCTTCATGTACCAGGCCGATAAAGCGAACACGGCGATTGTTAACTTCTTAAACACCCGCATGTCACAACCGGCGTTACTCCAGCCGGGGCTTGAAAATGCCTACTTTAATGAAACGGCTGAGCTCTACCTGATGCGCACTATCATGCTACGCGGGGTACAAAGTAACAATTATGAGTTCTTACCTGATTTTATTTCCTGGGCGGAAGACTTCCTGCAGAAAAGACCAGTTCCACAGATCTATATTGACCTGAGCCAGGCATATAAGCTCATGGGAAATAAAGCGAAGAGTGAGGCAACACTGGCACATGTCAGAGCAATGTACCCCATCAATGCCGCGACTAAAAACGCCGATAAATTCTTAGCACAACTTGCTGCATCACAATCGGTATCCGCTCCCCGGGCAACCGGCGATAACTAACACCGGGCGGCGACGAACTGTCAGCCGGCGCGCCAGACTTTAATCAGACGGGCCAGGCCCGCCGCGGGAAAGTCAGCATCCAGTTCGGCTAGCTGCCCGGGCAACAGAGGCTCCGGACGGCGGGTATGTCCTTCGGTCAGCAAACAGGTCAGGTAGCCTATCAGCGGCTGATGGGTCACCAGTGCGATATTCTCTGTACCGGCACTCCCTGCCAGCTCACCCAGCCAGTCCACGACCTGCTGGGGTAATGCCTCCGGCACCAGCAGATCAGCTGAAACCAGCTCCGGGCGGCCCTGTATCACACTGAACCGCTCAGCTGTCTGACAGGTACGCAGATACGGGCTGTGATAGATACGGGACACCTTATGTTCGGCACTGAATACCCGCAACATCGTGTCCAGATCCTGCTTACCTTTTTCGGTCAGGGGCCGGAGCCGGTCCGAAGGCGCGTTATAACCCGCCTCACCGTGCCGTAACAGATAAATGTGCATTAGGGGATCCGGGGCAAAACAAATTCAACGTCACTGCTCTGCGTACTGAGCATCATACTCCTGGCAACCTCAGCGATCGGCGCACCGTTGAATACGACCTCATAGAGCCCCTGAACCAGAGGCATATACACCTCCAGCTCATCACTCTTTTCTTTAACGTAACGTAACGTATTAACGCCTTCAGCCACTTCTCCGAGCGCAGCCACTGCTTCAGCCAGCGTCTGCCCTTCCCCAAGCGCATAACCAACCCGGTAATTCCTGCTGAGGGATGAAGAACAGGTAACGATCAGGTCACCCACTCCGGCCAAGCCGAGAAATGTCATCGGGTTAGCCCCCATCTGTACGGCGAAACGGCTCATCTCTGCCAGACTGCGTGTCATCAGCATACTCTTGGTATTTTCACCCATCCCCATCGCAGCACTTAACCCGGAAGCTATGGCATAGATATTCTTCAGCGTGCCACCCAGCTCAACACCGTAAGTATCCGAACTGGCATACACTCGGAAGTGAGCACAGTGAAGGATTTCCTGCACATGCTGACGCAACGCATCGTTATCACTGGCGATAACCGTTGCAGTCAGGTGTTTCTGAACAACTTCTTTAGCAAGATTAGGACCGCTGAGAACGCCCACCGCCTGCCCGGGTAATTCTTCGGACAGAATCTGACTCATCAGGCTAAAATGGTCTGCTTCAATGCCTTTTGTCGTGCTGACCAGCTGATGATATGACTGTATAAAAGGCTTGGCCTGACGCACCACACTGCGGAATGACTGGCTTGGAATAGACACAAAAACCAGATCCGAATTCGCCAGAACCGCTTCGATATCAGAACTGGCATGGATACCTTCCGCAAGTGTATACCCGGGTAAATACCGCTGATTGGTGCGGCACTCATTAAGTTCTGCAACCCGCTCTTCACTGCGCATCCACTGGTGAACAGGTATTCCTTTGCTGGCAACCAGATCAGCAATGACGGTGCCGAAACTGCCGCCCCCCAATACCGCTACCGCCTTTTGATTTTGCATAAAAAACTCTACCTGTCCTGATCAGACGACGGGCCTGATGACTTATCCAGTGAATCCAGCAAACGGTTAATGCCGGCAAACAGCAACTTTACGACTCCGAAAGCAACCACCGCCAGTAGCAGAAAGAGAAGCAGCTGCAACACGTCTCCGGTACGCTGATAACCGAACCAGGCAATAACAACGAAAAAAAGACTGACCGCATAGCCCAGCCACTGACTGATCCGTGCGGTATTATGTTTATCTTCGGTCATTCGCGGCCTATAACGATTGCAATAAATGGGGATCCGGATAAATACACTCCATCTTCACCCCGGCTTCCGCTTCAATATCCGGAATCAGGAAGGCATCATCTTCACTGGCAAAGCTGATTGAAGTACCGGTAGAGCCTGCCCGGCCGGTACGGCCAATCCGGTGTACATAGTCGTCCGGATCTTCAGGTAATGCATAGTTAATAACATGGCTGACGCCATCAACATGTATCCCCCGGCCGGCAACATCAGTGGCGACCAGAATGTTTATCGTACCGCTACGGAAAGCCTCAAGGGTTTTCAGGCGTTTTTGCTGGGGTATCTCACCAGACAGCAGGGCTGCCGACAAACCGTCTTTCTGCAGGCGCTCAGCCAGCCGGCGGGTTTCGTCACGGCGGTTACCAAACACAATTACCCGCTCCAGCTGATTGGCCCGCATAAAGTTACGAAGAAGGGTATATTTCTCCTGACGGGAAACCAGATAGACCTGCTGAGTGACAGAATCTGTACTTCTTTTTTCCGGTTCAATTTCAATCACCTGCGCATCGACCGTCCACTGCTTGGCAAGGTTCATAATGTCGTCAGTAAAGGTCGCACTGTACAACAGCGTCTGCCTGTCGCCTTTGCGCGGCGTATGACGGATGATAGTGCGGACATCAGGAATAAAGCCCATGCTAAGCATCCGGTCGGCCTCATCCAGAACCATCACCTCAACATCCCCCAGATCCACATCAGAACTGCGCACAAAATCGATCAGACGGCCGGGAGTAGCAACCAGAATATCCACCGGACGGGCTGCCAGCTGTTTACGCTGTTTGTCGTAATCCATTCCGCCCACCAGCGAAACAACACTCAGATCACAGTATTTGGACAACTGTTCAGCATCCGAAGCGATCTGCAAGGTTAATTCACGGGTCGGTGCAATGATCAGCGCCCGCGGAACACCCCGGGCACGCTTATGCTCAAGCGGAAAGTCAATCAGGTCAGTAATAATACTGATCAGAAACGCGGCGGTTTTACCCGTGCCTGTCTGCGCCTTGCCGATCATATCGTTACCGGCCAGAGACTGGTTCAGCGTTGCCGCCTGAATGGCAGAACAGTACTTAAACTCAAGATCAGCAATGGCATGCATCACATCATCTGGCAAATTAAAGTCGTGAAAACGCTGTTTACCCTCCTCAGGCTCCACCTGAAACTGATCCACAGACCACGAAACCGGTGGCTTCGCCTTTGGCTGCCGCGGTTTGGATTTTACCTTTGGCTTTGACTTTGTTTTGGCTTCAGTCGACTTTTCCTGAGACGTAACGGCTGCAGCCTGCGGCTGTGCCTCTGCTGATTCCGGTGACTTATTCACCTTACGAAACAAATTTTTTATCAAGTTAGTACCTATGTATTCAAATACTTATATTATTCCGCCGGCTATGCTGCATACTCTTCACTTTCTCTTTTCCACTTAAGAAGCGCATACCTTACAAAGCCCGGAACTCATCGAAAGACGTTACCGTCAGGCATTAGCCAACGGTACGCCGAAAAGGCGGCAAGGCATCTAATAATTGCCGCCCATAGCGCCGGCTTACTACTCGCCGGTCCAGCAGAACGATTCTGCCGGTATCCTGTTCGGTCCGTAATAACCGGCCGGCGGCCTGCGTCAGGCGCACCGAAGCCATCGGAACAGACCACTCCATAAAGGCATTACCGCCTTTGTTTTCAATCCATTCTGCCATGGTCGCATCAACGGGGTCATCCGGCACACTGAACGGCAGCTTGGTGATGATAACCTCCGTCAGGTACTTCCCTGGCAGATCAACCCCCTCAGTGAAGGAGGCCAAACCAAAAATAATACTGCCCTCACCGTCATCAATACGGCTGCGATGACGCTTCAGTATTTCATTTTTACTGTAATCACCCTGTGACAGCACACTATTGTTGAGCTTTTCGTCCAGCGAGGCAAGCACTGTGCGCATTTGGCGCCAGGAAGTAAATAACACCAGCGTAGCCGCTTTACTGTCGAGCTCACTGTTCAGGAAGTCACACACCGCCTGGGTATGTGCGTCCGGATCACTGGCCTCGGCATTCATCGCCGGGATATAAAGCTCAGCCGCATTATAATGATCAAACGGGCTCAGCAAACTATGACTCGGGGTGTCAGGCGGCAGCCCCAGATCATCAAGCACCCGGTCAAATCGCCCCAGTGCTGTCAGGGTCGCGGATGTAACAACAGCAGCAAAACAGTTTTGCCACAAATGCTGTTGCAGCATATGCGCAGCAGACACCGGTGCACTGTGAAATTCAAAATCCTGACCGATACCCGACTCTACCAGATTGACCCAGCGGGCTGTGGGGCTTTCTTTCAGCTCATCAGCCCGGAAAAAACTTTTCGACAGACCGGTAATGGACTGAAAGCGCGACACCATAAGCCCAAGCCTCGGATACCACTGCTCAGCCAGTTGTTTATCAATGTCACCCACCTCACCGTCCAGCGCCTCACGGAAAAGGTCCAGTAACATTTCATGACGGGTTAACAGCCGGGCAGCCAGATGCTCAGAATCTTTGAACATCAGCCTTAACTCTTCAGGGACTTCACCACCGGCAAAGCGGTAACGGTCACGTATCCGGCCATTTTCAGCATTGACCATCAGCGGCTTCACCAGCTCATGGATCTGTTCAAGCAGAATTTTTAAATCTTCGCCAGGACGTAACGTTTGCTCAACATACTGAGACATCACACCCGGATGACCGAGCTGTTCCAGCATCTGAGCATGTTGCTTGGGAAGGGTATTGAGCCAGCGCGACGATGACTTGATCCGCAAACTGAACGCAAAATGATTACTGGCCTTGGGCGCCAGATGATGCCCCTCATCGAAAATATATATCGCTTCACCGGGATCAGGCAGGATAGCCCCGCCCCCCAGAGAGAGATCCGCCAGAACAATATCGTGATTAGCAATCACGCATTCAACCTGATCCAGATCCCGCCGTGCCTTAAAAAAGCTGCAGGCACTGAAGTTGGTACAGCGGCGGTTAGTACACTGTAAATGGTCACTGGTTAAGGGTCCCCAGCGGGCATCTTCGATCTCTTCGGTAAGATTATCCCGGTCACCGTCCCAGCGGCCCGACGCGTACTCATTAAGCAGGTGCTTGTAAAAAGTCTCCGTTTCCGGGTCCAGCCGCATCGCCTGTTCATCTTCATACAGTGCGATCTGACCGGTTGAAGCACTTGAATCCAGGTGTTGCTCAACCTTGTTAATACAAAGATAGCGGCCCCGCCCTTTTGCAAGGGTAAAACTCATCGACAATTCAGTATGTTCAAGTACTTCAGGCAAATCTTTGTGCAGTAACTGTTCCTGAAGGGCCACGGTGGCGGTAGACAGAATAATCTTCTTCTTTAAAGCCTTGGCAACCGGAATTGCCGCCAGCAAATAGCCGATCGTTTTGCCCGTCCCGGTTCCCGCCTCTACAACACAGACGTGATTTTCCCCCAGGCGCTGAGCTTTATCGTCAACAGGGATATTACCAATGACTTTAGCCACTTCTGCGATCATCCGCTTCTGACCGGCACGGGCTTTTAAGCCACGGCTGGCTAAAAACTTACTGTAAGCAGTCTGTATCTGTTTTTTAAGATCGTCGGTCAGCACGTCAATCAATCCGTCTGTATGAATGGCGGCCATTCTATCAATAACACTGGATATATAAACATAAAAAATGTTTACAAAAGCAAAATACTGTATATAGTTACAGGCACTGGATAAAAACACAGAGATCATCATGAAACTAACACAACGACAAACCGATGTTCTTGAATGTATAAAACATTACATTGCAACCACCGGCTATCCGCCAACCCGTGCAGACATTGCCCGGGAACTGGGGTTTAAATCTGCTAATGCTGCAGAAGAACACCTCAAGGCGCTGGCGCGTAAAGGCGCAATCGAAATGATACCTGGCACATCACGGGGTATCCGTATTCCCGACCTTGAACAGGAAGCTGCAGGCCTGCCTGTCGTCGGACAGGTCGCCGCAGGTAACCCGATACTGGCTCAGCAACACGTTGAAGACCGCTGCACCATTGCTGCAGACTTCTTTCACCCGCCAGCGGACTATCTCCTGCGGGTACGGGGCACCAGCATGAAGAATGTTGGCATTATGGACGGTGACCTGCTTGCCGTACATCAGTGCAAACAGGCAAAAAACGGAGAAATCGTTGTCGCCCGTATCGAAGATGACGTTACCGTTAAACGCTTCAGAAAAGATGGCAACTTAGTGTACCTGATTGCTGAAAACGAAGAATTTGACCCGATTGTGATCAACCTGGAAGAACAGGAATTGTCTATTGAAGGCCTTGGCGTAGGCGTGATTAGAAGAGGATAACGACATGATGCAGGCAGAACTGGTAACTCAACCCACTCAGAACGCGAATATTCCCCTGATTCGCCCTTCTGACAGCATGTTAACTGAACAGGTATCTCAGCCGATGCCCGCTCTTGCTGGCAAAATCACTGAAATTGTTATGCAAAACAATGATTTTGATCAGTTAACGATGTTACTGCCTTTGCTTGCTCAGTTAAGCCGCGACGATCGCTGGTTTGCCTGGATTGCACCGCCAAGCAGCCTGCCCAAAGCACTGCTTTCGGCTGCCGGCATTGATCTTAACAAGATCATGCTGTTACAACCCGACGCCAGCCACACAACTTATGATCTGGCATGCCAGGCCCTGAAAGCAGGCACCTGCCACGCGGTAATCACCTGGCCCGGAATGCTCAGCAATGAGCAACTAAACGGCCTGGAAAATGCAGCTGAACACGGCGCCAGCCACGGCATTGTGATCCGGGACCGCATAGCCTCATAAAACAGTTTTTATCCGCCATAAAAAAAGCGCCCTGTGGCGCTTTTTTTATGATCGTTAACTGCTCAGTGCAAAACCGGCGGTTTCTCATCTTCCGCACTTTTAAGCTCCTGTGCTTCAGCAGCCTTATTCTGTATTTCTGCAGCCATGTGAATGCCGGCACTCAGCATCACCTTCGCCACATCAAGATGCTGATCCTGCAGGCGCTTTTTCATATCATCCGAGAAGCTGACCCGCATCACAGGCACATCATCGGACTCCATTTCACGCAGTACAACTTCACCACTCTCAAGCTCAACAATTTCCAGAAACAACTCAGCCATCAATAAAACTCTATCTTAAAAAATGAATTACCATTCCTGAGATACAGCGCGTAAGCGCTGTATAACTGAAGACAATGCTTCCAGCCACAATGTGAGACTGGATTGCCGGTCATCATCAGTCAGCATCGTTAAACTGATCTCAGAATGATGCACTACACCGGTTTCATGACTGTCTCCACCCAAAGCAGAAAGCTGTACAAATGTCCGTTGCATCTGCGCCAGCCAGGAGGCGATTTCTGTTTCAAGCATCGCCAGCTCCTGCAGTTCCGGTGATACAAAGTCCGCAGAACATCCTTCAAGTAAGACAACAGCACTGCCTGTATCAGCTGATAACGGGACATTCTGGGCCTCTGCCAATTCACGCAGAAATGACCGGTAAGCCTGTATCAGATGAAATACAACAGACTCATACTGTGCCTGCCGCGCAGGCTCTGACTCACCGTCAGCCAGCGCGCTATATTGCTGCAACTGCAGTTTTGCAAAATACAGTCGCTGATTTGTCAGACTCAAACCACTCAGAGACATACAGGTACCTGCCAAAAAAAAGAAATACTACACATCAATGGCCACAGCAAAAGCCGTGGCCATCAACCCTAAGTGTAGACCCTTACTTCTTAGCTTTCGCTTTAGCCTTTGGCTTTGCCTTCGCGGCTTCAACTACCCAGCTATTACCCTGATAAAAAGCCCGCCAGCCCGTCGCCTTACCCTCTACTTCAGTCATCACATACTGCTCTTTGGTTTTCCGGCTGTAACGGACAATACTCGGGTTACCCTCATCATCCTGAACCGGTGCACTGAACAGGAAGCTGTACTTCGGATCAATTTCTTTCTGGTGCGGCAACAACTCACTGATCTTTGGCGCGCGGGTTTCCCGTTTCCGCGGGAACTGGCTGGCAGCCAGGAACAAACCGGACGCGCCGTCACGCAATACGTAGGTGTCCTCAACCTTGTCACAGGCCAGCTCAGGCATAGGTACCGGGTCCATCTTCGGCGGTGCAGCTTCACCACTCTTCAGCAGTTTACGGGTATTTTTACAGCCCTCAGCGGTACAGCCAAAGAACTTACCGAACCGACCGGTTTTCAGCTGCATTTCCGCGCCACATTTATCACAGTCGATAACCGGGCCGTCATAGCCTTTAATCTTGTAGCTGCCTTTTTCGACCTCAAAGCCACTGCAATCCGGGTTATTGCCGCAGATATGCAATTTACGCTGCTCATCAATCAGATAGCTGTCCATTGCCGTATCACAAATCTTGCAACGGTGTTTATTAATCAGAATGCGGGATTCTTCTTCATCATCACCGTCAACACTGACGACTTCATCGCCGTGAATCAGATTCATTGTCGACTTACAGCGCTCTTTTGGTGGCAGCGCATAGCCGGAACAGCCTAAAAAGACCCCGGTAGTACCTGTCCGGATCATCATTTCACGGCCGCAGGTCGTACACGGAATATCAGTTGCAGTCGGCGAGTTAGGCCGCATGCCGCCTTCAGGTTGCTGAGCAATTTCCAAACGGTTTACAAAACCGTTGTAAAACTGATTCAGCAATACCTTCCAATCCGCTTCGCCACTGGCAATATCATCCAGCGCTTCTTCCATACGGGCTGTGAAACTGTAATCCATCAGATCAGTAAAGTTCTCTACCAGCCGCTCAGTAACAATGTCACCCATCTTCTGGGCATAAAAACGACGATTCTGTGACTCAACGTAACCACGGTCCTGTATGGTCGAAATAATAGGCACATAGGTCGATGGGCGGCCAATACCGCGCTTCTCAAGTTCTTTCACCAGCGACGCTTCAGTATATCGTGGCGAGGGTTTAGTGAAGTGCTGTTTGGGTTCAATCTTTTCCAGCTTCAGGGTGTCACCCTGCTGTACGTCCGGCAAAATAATATCGTCATCTGCTTTTGCTTTTGACAGCACCCGGGTATAGCCGTCAAAGCGCAGGATCCGGCCCTTTGTAGACAGTTCAAACTCACCGGCCTTAACCGTAATGCGTGTACTGGTGTACAGCGCAGGCATCATCTGACATGCAATAAACTGACGACGGATAAGCTCATAGAGGCGCTCAGCATCCCGCTCCATGCTTTTCAGGGATGTAGCCTCAACCGTCACATCCGAAGGACGAATCGCTTCGTGTGCTTCCTGCGCGCCTTCTTTACTGCTATAACGGTTCGGTGCCTCAGGTAAATACTTATCACCGTAGCTGTCCTGAATATAATCCCGGCAGGCAGCAACAGCCTCAGTACTCAGATTGGTCGAGTCCGTACGCATATAAGTGATGTAGCCCGCCTCATAGAGTCGCTGAGCCATCATCATGGTTTTCTTTACACCAAAATTCAGCCGCGTACTCGCCGCCTGCTGTAATGTCGAAGTGATAAACGGTGCAGAAGGTTTACTGCTGGTTGGCCGGTCCTGACGCTGAGCAACTTCCAGCGGTGACTGGCCGATCAGCGCCTTATACTGATCGCTCTCTGTCTCACTGGTCGGCCGGTAAGCTTTGTCCTGATATTTATTAACCTGCAGACGCAGGGCCTCTTTCGCCCCGGAACTTGCATCAAGATGCATCTCCCAGAACTCTTCCGGAATAAAACTGCGGATTTCCTGCTCGCGCTCAACCACCAGGCGCACTACCACCGACTGTACACGTCCGGCAGACAGACCACGGGCAACCTTCTCCCACAGCAGTGGCGAGACCATATACCCCACAACCCGGTCCAGAAAACGCCGCGCCTGCTGAGCATTTACCCGGCTCATATCCAGCTCGCTTGGCTGCTTAAACGCTTCCTGAATGGATTTTTTGGTAATCTCGTTAAATACCACCCGGCGGTAACGGTCATCTTCTCCGCCAATCGCTTCACGCAAGTGCCACGCAATCGCTTCACCCTCTCGGTCCAAATCGGTCGCGAGATAGATGGTGTCAGCATTTTTCGCCAGACGTTTCAGTTCGTCTACAACTTTTTCTTTGCCCGGCAATATCTCATATTGCGCCAGCCAGTCCTTTTCCGGATCCACCCCCATGCGCGCAATCAATTGGGTTTTAGCCTTTTTAGCTTTATGTTTCACCTTTTCTTCAGGTGACATTTTACGGGTAAGTGCGGCCTGTCTGGCCCGCTCTTTGGGATCAGATTTAGACGCACTCGCTGAACCGCTGGTAGGCAAATCACGTATATGCCCCACACTGGATTTAACGACAAAATCGTTACCTAAATATTTGTTAATCGTCTTGGCTTTCGCCGGAGACTCCACAATAACGAGGGACTTACCCATATACAAAAATCCTTAGAGGATATAATCAGCAACTCAAATCAGCGTGCATATATAATGTCTCAAACCTAAAGGGTCAAGCTTCTGATTAAAATTACAGGTTCAATTATTAAAATCTATTTCAACAGGGTATATGCCAGATCATGATTTGGCAGGTACAATAGCGACACTCTTTATTCGCATATAATTACAACTACCTGAGAATATGCTTCAAGACAACCTGATTATCTTACTGACTGTTGCCTCAATTGGTTTTGTTGCCATTTGTATCAACCACTTTATCGCCTCCCGGGAGCAGCGTGAAGAAGCCCGTATCAAGCGCCTGAGAGAGCTGCGCCGTAAATCTGAGCTGGCGCTGAACACGATTACCGTACTGCGGGAAGCCAGCTGCCGTAAAGAAATTATCGATAAGCTTAGCCTGTTCGTCACTCACATGATCGAAGAAATTTCCCGGCTGGCACCGGATTCTGACCTGCTGGCAGAAATCAGCAACCTTAAAGATACCAACGACAACACTCAGGTCGCACCCGGAAACTTCAGCAGTGACAAAGCCCTGAAACGGGCCCAGTTATTTATCAGTCATGCTGAACAGATTTTTGTTGAAATGGCAAAAATGCGCATGCTGACCCCCACGCAGGTACGCCATTATCAGCACGATTTGTACTGGCTGCATGTCTGCGTGTTTGCGGATGCCCACATTCAGCAGGGCAATGATTATCTGGAGCAGGAGGATCATCTGATTGCCCTGTCTCACTTTAAACACGCCAAAGCCATCATAACCAAGACCAGCGTACCCCAGAAAAAGAAAAAAGACCGCCTGGAAAAACTCGATAAATTTATCACTGCGGCCCGTAACCCACCGGAAACAACTAAAAACCCAAGTGAAGTCTCCGGCTAACCCTCAAAAGCAAAACGGGGTACGGTTTTGCCATCAACTGTCACCGTTTCTGTAAACATTCCATACGGGCGTACCCACAGGGATTCATCGCCATAACACTGCCGGTAGACCACCAGATATTCTTCTGTTTCAGAATGCCGGGCAACACTGATAACTTCGTATTCCGCCCCTTTATAGTGACGATACTTACCGGGCTGTAACGTGACTGACTCTGACATTAAAATTTTTCCTCAGTAACTGATTTCATTGCATCCTGAATACGGTCCAGGTCTTCTAACTCACCACGCTCATCCCAGAACACACTCAGGTGCACCGGGTCGGATTCAATGGCAACAACACCTTCGGGCAAACGCGCAATCAGCTCCAGCAACAGACCTAACTGACCGGCCGACAACTGACGCTCACCTTCTCCCCAACACCAGCCTTCAGGTAACCCCTCCGCTGCCAGCGCCGTTTGTTTATATACCTGCCAGTGTACAAACGTTTCACGCTCCTGACGGGAAATATTTGTCCGGGGCAAGCGGTAAACCGGCGAATTGAAACTTTCCTGCTCAACCTGTCCACTGGCCCGTGGCGGATTCACCTTTGCCACCTGAACATTAAAACCTTTTCGCATTGCCAACTGCCGCAGCTGCGCCTGAAAACGTTGCCGCTGACTTGGCATGACCCACATCATCGAGCCCACCAGCGACATCATGACGAGGATAATAATCGCCCATTTCATTATCTGCACTCTCCTTAAAAAAGCTACAAAAAACCGCCTAGATATTTGACATCTCTCATGTTTTACAATATTTCTCTTATGCTATTCTGAGATACAGGAAACAACAGGGAATCAAAACATATGAGCATTTATAACCATATTCTGCTTGCTGTAGACCTGTCTGAAGCATCCCACCAACTGGTGGAAAAAGTACGCATCATTGCGCAAAGCTGCCAATCTGATCTGTCACTGATCCATGTGATAGAGCCCCTGAGTTTTGCCTACGGTGGCGACGTCCCCATGGACCTCACCGCTATCCAGGAACAATTGGATGAGCACGCTCAGGAAAAAATCCGTAAATTCAGCGCGGCCCTGGACTATCCCATCAAGCATCAGCATATCGTCAGCGGCCATACAGAGAGTGAAATTCACCGTATAGCCGAAGAAACAAACTGCGACCTGATTGTTGTCGGTAGCCATGGCCGTCAGGGCCTTGCATTGCTGCTGGGCTCCACCGCAAACGGCGTCCTGCACGGCGCTAACTGTGACGTCCTGGCCATCCGGCTGGCTGAGGAAGAGTAACGCTCAGTAATGCAGGGCTGAATCAGCCCTGCATTGCTTCAAGCTCAACCCAGCGCTCCATTAAACGCTCGACTTCAGCTTCCTGCTGCTGCAACGCCTCAAGCGTTTTAGCCACTTCATCACGGTCACCGCTATAAAAATCACCGGCACTGGAGACTTCATGCAACCGTGCCAGCTCTGCTTCTGCAAGCTCAAGCTGTTCCGGTAACTGATCAAGCTCGCGCTGTAACTTATAGCTGAGTTTTTTCTGCTTTTCTGCCGGCGGTTTAGCCACCTCTGCCGGCGCTTCTTCAACCGTCTTTTGCGGAACAGGCTGTTGCTTCGCAGGATCAGGTCGCTGTCGCAACCAGTCCTGATACCCACCGACATATTCCTGGATATGGCCGTTGCCTTCAAACACCAGTGTTGAAGTAACTACATTATCCAGAAACGCACGGTCGTGACTCACCAGCAGTAATGTGCCACTGAAATCCATGAGAATTTCTTCAAGCAGTTCAAGGGTTTCAATATCCAGATCGTTGGTCGGCTCATCAAGTACCAGCAGGTTAGCCGGCTGAGAAAACAGCTTCGCCAGCATGACCCGGTTACACTCGCCCCCTGACAGCGCTTTAACCGGCGTTCTGGCACGTTCAGGGGTGAACAGAAAGTCCCCCAGGTAACTGATAATGTGACGGGACTTACCATTAATGGTAATGCTCTCCCGCCCTTCAGAAATATTATCAATAATGGTTTGTTCCGGCTTAAGCTGCCCACGCAGCTGGTCAAAGTAAGCAACTTCAAGATTTGAGCCCTGACGTACTTCACCGCTGTCCGGTGTCAGCTCACCCAACAGGATTTTCAGCAATGTACTCTTGCCCACACCATTCGGGCCGATTAAACCTATACGGTCCCCACGCTGCATCCGGACGGAGAAATCCTTAACCACGGGTGCACCTTTGAAGCTCTGGCACACATCTGAAACCTCAACCACCAGCTTGCCTGAACGGTCCGCCTGTTCCAGATTAAACTTCGCTTTACCCTGCCGGTTACGCCGTTCAGAACGTTCGACACGCAGCGCTTTCAGGGCGCGTACCCGACCTTCGTTACGGGTCCGGCGCGCTTTAATTCCCTGACGGATCCATTTTTCTTCTTCCGCCAGTTTTTTATCAAACAGCGCGTTGTGGCGGGCTTCTTCTTCCAGCAGCTTTTCTTTCTGATCAAGATACGCCTGATAACTGCCCGGGAAAGAGGTCAGTGTGCCCCGGTCCAGCTCAATAATCCGGGTTGCCAGACGCTCCACCAGCGAACGGTCGTGCGAGATAAACAACACACCGCCTTTAAACTCAAGCAACTGTTTTTCAAGCCACTCGATGGTTTCAATATCCAGGTGGTTGGTCGGCTCATCCAGCAACAGCAAATCCGGCGACTGCACCAGCGCAGCACCCAGTGCCGCCCGGCGGCGCCATCCGCCAGACAGGGAAGACATCAGCACATCGCCATCCAGCCCCAGCCGCTCCAGAATCTGCTCAATGCGCAGCTCGAGCTGCCAGCCATCCACTTCTTCAATCTGATGCTGCAGACGGGTCATTTCATTCATTGCTGCATCATCAAACTGACCGGCCAGCTCGTGATAACGTAAAACCAGCTGATAGGCATCACCCAGACCTTCAGCAATGACATCCCGTACCTTTCGTTCATCCGCGGCAGGCAGCGCCTGAGGTAATTCAGCAATAACTGCACCGCCGTCCTGCCACAGCTCTCCGTCGTCGGTCGCCTGATGACGGGCAATCACTTTCAGCAAGGTTGACTTACCGGCACCATTTAGCCCGACCAGTGCAACCCGCTCGCCTCTCTCCAGCTGGAAATCCACCTGATCAAGTAAATGTTTATCACCAAAGGCAACGGAAACTTTTTCTAGTCTGATTAACGCCATTAATCGTCCACCTGTATAAAATCAGGCGCCTATTCTACTGAAAAAAATAAATTAAACATCCCTGCAGTGTGCTCATAAACTGCTATATTAGCGACCTCAGAGAAAAGGACATCCAGTGTTGCTACAACACGTCGCTTGCATCTTACAGGGGCTTCGTAGACACTCGATACATCGTTATATTATCGGCAAGGATTGTTAACCATGCTGGCCAGGCAAAAGTTTTATCGCAATCATTTTTTCAGTGTAATTGGTCTGAGTTTAGGGCTGTTCTGTAGCCAAGTCTCCGCCACAACCCTCGACCAGCAACGTCAGCTATATCAAGATGCCAAGCAATCCATCAAAGCATCCGAGTTCGGCAAACTTGATTCAATCAAAGCAAAACTCGCTGATTACCCGTTGCTGCCCTATGTGGAAGCTGCCCAACTGAGCAAGCAACTTGCCAGCGTAACCCAAAAGCAGATTTCTGAATTCGGCAAACAATACCCGGATGTCCCCGTTACCACACAACTGCAACAGCGCTGGCTGAACCAACTGATTCGTCAGAAACGTTGGAAAGCCTACCTGCCGGCACTGGCAAAATCCGGCATCAACGGCAGTGAAAAATATGAATGCTATCGCCGCCATGCACTGATGGAAACCGGGCACAAAGCTAAAGCCATTGCCGGTATAGATGCTTTCTGGAATGTCGGTCACTCCCGCCCTGACGCCTGTGACAGCAGCTTCGAATACTGGCAGAAAACTAAAGGCGGTCCATCTTCCGCACTGGCAACGTCCCGTTTCTGGAAAAGTGTTGCTGCCAAACAAATGTCACTGGCAAAATATTTACGGCGCTTTATCACCGCCAAACAGGATAAAGCCGTTATTGATCGCTTTTATAAAATTCAGGCGAATCCTGAACTGCTGACCAAAAAGAACGCCCTTAAAGATGATACCCTGGCTAACCGGGAAACGTATCTCTACGGCCTGACCCGGCTAAGCCTGAGCAAGCCGGCAGCGGCAGCCAAAACCTGGCTGACAGTGCGTGACACCCTGAAATTTAACACTAAACGGAAAGAATCACTCAACCGTAGACTGGCTTCACGGCTTCAAAGCAAGGCACCTAAAGGCGCACTGAAGCTGATAGAACAGCTGGGAGATAACCAGGACGAAACCATCCAGAACCGCCTCTTCCGTACGGCGCTGATCAAAGAAGACTGGCAGGAAGTTTTCCGCCTGATCAGTAACCTACCCGAAGAAACCCAGAAAAATGAACGCTGGGTCTACTGGCGCACTCTCGCCGCAAGCCACACTCAGGGTCTGACACCCGCCGCGTCACAGGCGTTTGTCACCCTCAGTAAAGAACGCAGTTACTACGGTTTGCTGGCGGCAGATATCCTTAACCGACCTTTCAGCCTGAATCCGACAGCTACTAAACCCGCCGGTAAAGCACTGAACACACTGGCGGAAACACCTGCCTTTAAGCGCATGTTCGAACTCTATAAACAAAACGAACACTACCTGGCACGGCGGGAATGGAACCGTATCACTCAGGATGCCGACTCAGACACCTTCTATGCAGCTGCAACCCTTGCGCATCAGTGGGGCTGGCACGACCAGGCGATCCGCGGCGCCGCTAAAGCCCGGGTCTGGGATGCGATCGATATCCGTTTTCCGGCCCCTTATACCAAAATCTTCGACAAGATGGCGGCTGAGCTGGAAATTGATACCAACTGGGCACGGGCTGTCGCCCGTCAGGAAAGCGCCTACCAAACCACGGTACGCTCAAGTGCCGGCGCCCGTGGTCTGATGCAACTGATGCCCAAAACCGCTAAACAGACAGCCAAGAAGTTTGACGTGAAATACAAAGGTGTTACCGACCTGAACCGGCCGGTTATCAATATCAACCTTGGCAGCGCTTACCTGGCACAAATGCAAAAACGCTTTAAGGGCAACCAAATACTGGCAACAGCAGCTTATAATGCCGGCCCCCACCGGGTTGATCAGTGGCTGAAAGCCCGCGGACATCTGCCTATGGACATCTGGGTAGAAACCATCCCTTTCAGGGAAACCAATAAATATGTCCGTAACGTCATTGCCTATCACGCCATCTATGCCACCATAGCCGGCGAATCTAAGCACTCCCTTGAACAACCGGCCTTTGAACTGGCACTGCAGGACGCCGTCGGCGCAAAGCAAAGCAAAACCCTGCGCAAGCAGATTAAACAGCAACTGAGCGCCTACTAAGATCACCCATGCGAACATTCACCCCGCAAAGTGCCGAACAAGTACTGATCGATATAGGCGTTAACCTTAGCGATTCCAGCTTTACAAAAGACTGGCAGGAAGTGGCTGAGCAGGCGCAGCTCGCCGGTGTTTCACCTCTGATCCTTACCGGCACCAATATGTCTGAAAACCGCCAGTGTCAGGAAATGTGTCAACAGAGCAGCGCCCCGCTGTTCACCACGGCCGGCGTACACCCTCACTCGGCCAGCGAGTACAGTACCGAAACAACCCGGCAGTTACGCCAGCTTTTAAAGCAAGAGAAGGTAGTCGCGGTCGGCGAAACAGGTCTGGATTTCAACCGTAATTTTTCTTCACCTGAGGCGCAGGTATACGCTTTCGAACAACAACTGGAACTGGCAGCAGAAACGGGCCTTCCCCTGTTTTTACATGAACGGGATGCCCATCAGAAACAACTGGAAATGCTAACCGCCTGCCGAGAACATATCAGTGGCGGGGTCGCCCACTGCTTTACCGGCACCCAGGAAGAACTGTACAACTATCTGGACCTGGACCTGCACATCGGAATTACCGGATGGATTTGTGATGAACGTCGCGGCAGTCATCTGCATCCATTGCTGAAAGACATTCCCTCAGACCGCCTGATGCTGGAAACAGATGCGCCGTATCTGTTACCACGGGACATTCGTCCAAAACCCAAAAGCCGGCGTAACACACCACTGAATCTGCCTCACATCCTGCAGGTAGTCGCAGAGCTGGTGGGTAAACCTGCAGAACAGGTCGCCCGGGAAAGCCGCACAACCAGCCTTACGTTCTTTAACTTACAGGACCTGCTTTAAAACCGCCTACTCGCTGACCTCCAGACCGCGAAGAAAATCCTGCAAAGCGGGCTGATCAAAGGGCCAGTCCAGCTCTTTACCACTGGCGTCATCAAGCAGAACCGGGATACGAACGGCATAACGGGTCATATATTCATCTTCAAAGGCAATATCTACCAGCTCCGCTTCGTGCAGCGCAGGGTTAAGCGTTGCTACAACGATTGCAGCGGCATCATCACACAGATGACAACCCTCAGTGCCCATCAATAAAAACTTACGCATAACCGTTCTGCCTGTTCAAAAAAATGGCATTTTAGGGGCTGCTATGCAGCAAGTACAGACAGGCTTTACAGATAGCCGCTCCAAAGCATCGGCCTGACACCGGATTTTTGCAGAATAATTCACGGAAATGTCACTAAAGTTCCACGAAACACCTCTTGCTGCACTGCATCAAATTGTCTATTCTCAATGATCGCATGATGCATTGATGCACCCTGTCAGGGATGTAACACAGTCCGGAACCGGGACAACTACCTAAAGGCGGCTTTATGGAAAACAACAGCAATCTCTTCTCTAATCCTCAGGAATTCATTAACTATCTGAATCAGGAAAGCCAGAAAGTGCTGGCGATGTATTCCTCTGCCGGCAGCGAAGACATATTCAAACAGTTCAGCCAGTCATGGACTGATCTGGCGGCAAAATCCTTTGAAGACCCTACCGCCTGGGTTAAAGCCATCGCAGACTATCAGCAAGCTCAGTTCAACCTGTGGCAAAATTTGCTCTCGGGCAAAAGCAGCGAACAGGAAAACGCTAAATCGGACCGCCGCTTTGCAGCCGAAGAATGGAGCAAAAACCCGGTATTTTCCTACATCAAGGAATCCTATTTCCTGGGCTCTAAGCTGCTAAGCGAAATGGCCTCCAACGCCAATCTCAGCGAAAACGAGCAGCGCAAGCTGGAGTTTTATACCCAGCAGTACATTGACGCCATGTCCCCAACCAACTTTGCAGTCACCAACCCTGAGGTGATGCAGCAAGCTCTGGACACCAACGGTCAGAGCCTGGTTGACGGCCTTAAAAACCTGCTGAGCGACTTTGAAAAAGGCCGTATCAGCATGACAGACGAGTCTGCATTCACCCTTGGGGATAACATTGCCACCACTCAAGGCAGCGTTGTATTTGAAAACGAAATGTTGCAACTTATTCAGTACGCCCCTACCACTGAAAAAGTCTATGCCCGCCCGACACTGATCGTCCCGCCGTGCATCAACAAGTTCTACATCATGGATCTGCAGGAACACAACTCGTATGTTAAATACTGTGTCGATCAGGGCCAGACCGTTTTCCTGATTTCCTGGCTGAACCCGACTGTCGAACAGCGGGACCTGAACTGGGATAACTATGTTGAAGATGGTGTTCTGAAAGCCGTCAGCACCGTTAAAGACATCACCGACAGCAGCAAAATCAACTGCGTTTCCTGGTGTATCGGCGGCACCATTCTGGCCTCCACACTGGCAGTTCTGGCAAAGCGTAAAGATGATTCAATTGCTTCCGCCACCTTCCTCACCACCCTGACCGACTTCACCGATCCGGGCGACCTGCGGGTATTCATCGATGAGCAGCAAGTTGAGCAGATCGTTCAGAAAGTTGATGAAGATGGCCTGCTTAAAGGCCGCAGCCTGGCAACAGCCTTTAACATGCTGCGCTCTAACGATCTGGTATGGTCTTACGTGGTAAACAATTACCTTAAAGGTCAGAACCCGGCGCCATTTGACATTCTCTACTGGAACAGCGATTCAACTAACCTCCCGGCCAGCATGTACAACTTCTACATCAACAACATGTACATTGGCAACAAACTGGTTGAACCCGGCGGACTGACCATCTGCGGTGAACAGATTGACCTGCGTGATATCACAATCCCTGTGTACTTCCTGTCTACCATCGACGACCACATCGCCCCCTGGAAAGGCACGTTTGCCGGTACCGAACTGATGCAGGGTAATATCGAATTTGTGCTGGGCGCCAGTGGCCATGTGGCTGGCGTAATCAACCCGGTTTCTAAAAACCGCCGCCACTACTGGTGCAGTGGGGAACTGGGCAAAGGCCCTGATCACTGGCTGGAAAGCGCCCAGCGGGAAGAAGGCAGCTGGTGGAGCCACTGGAATAAATGGATCAAACCCAAAGCCGGTAAAAAAACTGACGCACCTGCCACACCCGGTAACGCCAGCCATCCGGCAATCGAGCCGGCACCCGGTCGCTATGTAAGTGTCCGTGTGGATTAACCTGCACTTCCATTGCCTCAAAAAAGCCGGGACATTCCCGGTTTTTTTATACATGAAACAAAACGTTAAATTCATCCTGATTTGTTTCTAAGCCCGCCGCTTAGGGGTATCATGCGGCTTTTACTCCGGCAAGATACCCTGTGAACCCAACTCCCCTGTCAAAGCGCCTGTCAGAAATCAAAACCATTCTGATACTCGGCCTGCCAATTATTATTGCTCAGTTATCCCAGACGGCCATTGGCTTCGTTGATACCCTGATGGCTGCCCGGGTCAGCGCAGAAGATCTTGCCGCGGTTGCCCTTGGCTCCAGCTTCTGGCTTCCGATCCTCCTGAGCATGGGCGGCATACTGATGGCAACCACCCCGCTGGTTGCCCACCACGTCGGCGCAGGCGAAGAAGGGGAAACCCGGGTTCAGTTTCAGCAGGGGCAATGGATTGCCCTGTGCCTGACCGTTGTGGCAATTATTCTGCTGAATAACAACACCTCCCTGCTTGAATACATGGATATCCACGGCAGTTTACTGATAAAAACCCAGGCATATTTATCAGCGCTGTCGTGGGGTGTTCCTGCCATACTGTTTTATCAGGTGATTCGCAGTTACTGTGAAGGCTTCGGCAAAACCCGGCCAATCATGAAAATTGGCATCCTTGCCCTGCTCTGTAATATTCCGCTGAATTACATCTTCATTTACGGAAAACTCGGCTTACCCGCGATGGGCGGTGTAGGTTGCGGCTGGGCCAGCGCGATTGTCATGTGGATAATGGCCATTGCCAGCAGCCTTTACATCAGTAAAAGCGAACTGTTTAAACCCATTAAGCTCTTTAATCAGTGGCAAAACCCACAACGTAAGCCATTGGGATCGATACTCCGCCTCGGGGTTCCGATCGGCTTTACGCTGCTGATTGAAGTCAGCATGTTCAGTGTTATCGCGCTGCTGGTTGCCCGCCTCGGTGAAGTAGTGGTTGCCGCCCATCAGATCACCATCAGCTTTACCGGAATGGTTTTCATGCTCCCCTTGAGTATTGCCATGGCAATTACCATTCGGGTTGGTCAGCAACTGGGGGCAAAAAACCGTGAAGGGGCCCGGTTTACCGCAACATCGGGCCTGCTACTCACCGGCAGTTTTTCTGTGATTTCCTGTAGTTTCATGTATCTGACGGCAACCCTCATTGCACAGATGTATACCCCGCTGACAGAGGTGGTTACACTTGCCAGCAGCCTGATTGTAATTGCAGCTATTTTTCAGTTTTCAGATGCAATTCAGGTTGTAGCCGCCGGTGCATTACGGGGCTACAAAGACACCAGCGTACCACTGCTGGTGGTATTCGTTGCGTACTGGCTGATTGGTCTGCCTTCAGGCTATATCCTCGGCCTGACTGACCTTCTCGTACCCGCCATGGGCGCTGCCGGTTTCTGGTACGGGCTGGTTATCGGACTGACCATTGCCGCTATACTGTTACCATGGCGTTTATTCCGTTTAGCCCGATAAGTTTACCCCTGTACAGGGTCCGGCTTTTCTGCAGCCTGTGCCTGTGTCTTATCCTGTCTGGCTGTCAGCCCACCACCCCTGAAGCCATGCTGGAAGACTATATCAGCCGACTGGGTAACGCCCTTGGTACCGATGCTTCGCTGGACCTCAGTGACATACACCCTGCTCCCCTGCCACGGCGACGCCTGCGCATTCTGGAAGAAACACCGGTCCGTCAAGGCCTGCTTGAAGTACTGGAGCTGCGACAGTGCGACTTACTGCCTCTGATTGCCCAGCGTAACAGTTCGCTGGGCCGGGTCATGAAACCGTCGCAGAAGCTGGTCTACGAACTTAAATTCATTGTTCTGATGCGGCAGTGCGTGGACCGTATCCGCACCCAGGAGCTTGAACCGGAAGTACGCGAACAGATATTGAATATCTGGGCAATCAAACAGGCCAACCTGCCGGCGGTCCTCTGGAACAGCCTGTATAACACCGACGAAATGGAAGCCAATTTCTCTGCGTCAGAACCGCCCCTGGAACTTCCGTCAGCAGACATCTCCGAAAAACGTTTGCAGCAGGCGCGGTTTGCCAGTGTAAAACTGAGCCTGCAACATTTTCAGCAACTCAGCAGCCTTGCCAGTCAAGCCCAGAACTGGCCACTGCCAGATTTCATTGACAATATTGAAGAGGATTACCTTACCCTCTACAGCAACCGGTTTGGCAGCCGCTGGCAACGCTCGCTTCTTATCACCACAACGACACTCAATCAGGGAGCGAACCTGATTGAACAACGCCTGAAATCCAGACCCTTCTGTTTCAGTGGCCACCGTAATCAACAGGCAGAAATACTGATGAATGTGTTTCAGAAGTATTATGCCGGGCAGCTTCAGCCGTATCTGGCTAACATCCACCAACAGGGCGACATCTGGCTTGCAGCCCATGAAGCCATTCTGACACCGCTGCAAAGCACCCTGCCAGACGCCATGCGCGAGTACCGCAAAGACTATCTTGACCGGCAGAATCAGACAGGCCAGTGGCAGCAGTACCGCCAGGCACTGCACCGTCATACAACGGCCTGGCAGGAAATACTCGGACAGTGCAACATGATGCCTGACGGCAGCCGCTGAAATAACCTCTGCACATTTTGGGTAGCCCCCACGGAACATTCGCAGCAACCGCCAATCACACCCTTCAGACATACCGGTAATTAAAGACTATTACCCATTATGCACAGCTTAACCGCTGCATCGGATGATTAGCGGGAATGATTTCTCTAGAATCATGAGCTCTCTTTAAAGACCATTACAGACCGCACAGCCTTCCGGTAGTAACCGGGTGTCGTCAGGAGCAGGGATGACCGCACGATCAGTTGCAGCCAATAAATATCAGTCAGGTAAACTGACCAGCCCGGTCATTGCTGTCTGTGCCCTGCTGATTGCCCTGACACTGGCCCTCACCTCCATGGCGGCCGTCGAAATGGATGTGCGCATGAGCCAGGCCCAGATCGAAAAGCTGGGGCGCCAGTATGGTGAACAGGCCCAAAAACGCCTGCAGGCATGGCAAAGACTGATCGATGAAATTGGCACCGACCCTGAAGACATTAAGCTGCGTAAAGTGAATAAATTCTTCAATCAGGTCCGCTTCATTGACGACATTAAACACTGGGGCAAAAAAGATTACTGGGCCACGCCTGTTGAATTCCTGATTTCCAATGGCGGTGATTGCGAAGATTTCACCATTGCCAAATATTACACCCTTCGCCAGGTCGGTGTGCCGGTAGAGAAGCTGAGCCTTGCCTACGTAAAAGCGCTGGAACTGAACCAGGCCCACATGGTACTCACCTACTATGAAAAACCCTCTTCAACCCCGCTGATTCTTGATAACCTCATCTCACGGATTAAACCGGCGAACCGTCGCCCGGATTTGTTACACGTTTACAGCTTTAATGCCGATAACCTGTGGCTTACCAAGAAAGGCAAACGTAATAAACTGGTGGGAACATCAGATCAGCTAAAACCCTGGGTAAAACTGAAATCAAGAATTCAGAACCTGGATAAAGACATTAACGTACAATAAGCGGATGTAGAGAAAGGAAAAGTCATGTCTATCGTAAATCAGTTAATGGCTGCTGTTTTAGCCGTCTTGCTAGGCCTGGTATCCGGATCTGTCTATCTGATGTCGGATAGCTCCAAGGCCATGCTGCTCAACCAGCTCGAGTCCCATGGCCAGGACACCGCTACCCACCTGGGCCTCTACCTTGCGCCGTATATGCTGCAGGAAGACGAAGCCACGATTGAAACCACGGTCAACGCCATTTTTGACAGCGGCTATTACCAGCAAATAAAAGTGGTTAACAACCAGGGCCAGGAGCTGTTTTCCAAAAGCACACCCCCACAGATCAGTGAACAGGTGCCTCAATGGTTCGTGGACATTGTCAAAATTGATCCACCCGAAATGACCCGGGAAGTGACCTCTTCCTGGAATAAAGCCGGCTCAATATTCGTCCAGAGCCGTGCAGGATATGCCTACGAACAGCTATGGCGCGGCACCAAACAAACGTTCCTGTGGTTTGTGGTACTGTCACTGCTCAGCATTGTCTTTATTCACTTCCTGTTGCGTTACATTCTGAATCCGCTCAAAGGCGTGGAAGATCAGGCTGTCGCATTATCAGAACGCCGTTATGTCGAACAGGAAAACATCCCTAAAAGCCGGGAACTTCGCCGGGTAGTCATAGCGATGAACATGATGATCCAGCGTGTGAAGGCAATGTTTGATGCCCAGGCGAAACAAATCGAAGAAATCCGCCGCACCGCTTACCAGGACGACCTGACCGGGCTGGCAAACTATCGTTCAACGCAATCACAACTGGTTGAAAGACTGGATTACCGCAAAGATTTCGGTAACGGCACCATGATCTACCTGCACATTGCAGACCTGCAGGGACTAAACCAGAAACTTGGGGTAGAAAAATCCAACAACTTCATTAAAGCCACCGCCGGACAAATGGAAAAAATTGCAGCCTGCTGCGAACAGTCTGTCATCGGACGCCTGACAGGTTCAGACTTCGTATTGCTTGCAGACCTTACTAATCCGGATCACCTGCAGCGCGAACTCAACACACTGATCAGCAGCCTGCATGACTATTACCGCCAGCTGCATCACGACAGCAGAGATGCACAGGCTCCGGTTTATATCGGCACCACACCGTTCCGAGAAGACTGTAATGCCAGCCAACTGATCGCTAACGCCCGGATTGCCAGCGAGCAGGCTGTTACTGATAACAACCACGTTCACTCCATCCAGGCCCAGGAACAGGAGCAGCAACAGCAGAACAGCTGGCATCAGCATGTTTCTGACAAAGTCAGCCGGGGCGATATTTTCCTGCAGAGCCAGCCGGTATATGCCGTCGGTAATACAGAAAAACATCTGCAGCAGGAACTGTTTGCACGGATACTCAATCAGGAAAATGAACCCTGCATGGCCGGTGAATTCATCAGTGTTATCAAGCAACTGGATCTGATGTCTGAACTGGATAAAACCGTGATCAACAAGGCGATCGAACGGCTACAGAAAGGCGACCAGAACACCTTCTGTATCAACCTGAGCAACGACTCATTGCGGGAAGACGGCTTCTATAACTGGTTTGCTAACGCCGTACGCAACCTGAATGCTCCCCAGCAGCTCCAGATTGAGATTAACGAATCATCCGTACTGAATAACATGGAACAGGTGGTACGCTTCCGCCAGCAACTTAAGGATTCACGCATTGGATTTGGTGTCGATAACTTCGGGGTACACCCTGCAGGCTTTGCCTACCTTTACAGCCTGCATCCCGATTACATTAAGATTGACGGTTCTCTGATCCGTGAAATTGATAATAACGCTGAAGACCGCTTCTTCGTACGCAGCCTGTCTACCGTTGCTCACAGCCTGGAAATTCAGGCATACGCTGAACACGTGGAACGCAACGAACAGCTGAATGTTCTGGCCGAGCTGGAAATCAACGGCAGCCAGGGCTGGGTACACGGCCGCCCGGTGGTACTGGACTAATATCATCCGGCCTTATTCCGGATAAAAAAAACGCCGCTGAAAAGCGGCGTTTTTTTTAACTGCAAACCCTTAACGGTGCTTGGTAACCAGTTGTTCCAGCTTGTTGCTGATACGGTCTTCACGGGCCTGGACACGCTGCGCCTGCTGGTTTTGCTGACGACGCTTATTGGCTTCTTTCAGCTGCCCTTTGGCATGTTCAGCTTCTGATGCCGTGACGGTACCTGCTGACTCGCCGGCCAGACCGATACGGTCAGCGCCTTCCTGCAAGCTGCGGAAATAATGAGGCGAACGAACATAAGAAGCCAGCGCACGCTTAATCTTATTCTTGGCCAGTTTTTCATCAGCAATCAGATCTTCCTGAATACCAATTTTCAGAGGGCGAACATTTTTGCGGTTAAATACCTGCGGGTATAACTCGCAAATCAGTTGCAGAGCGGCCTGGTTCGCGGCACGGTTCTTGTTCTTAGACTTCGACGGTGCTGCAGATGTTGCTGCTGTATCAGTAGCTGTCACAATGAGTTCTCTCGTTACTTACCGGACTGTTGCCGGACTAAAACTTGGTATTACCATACAGAGAGCTGATATTACGTACATCAGCGGAGCTGTACAGTTAAATTTTAAATAAAGCCGTTATTCGCCTTTGCGAATATAATAAAAAAATCGTTCGTCATCCGTATCCTGCGCAATAAGCTCATGGCCCAGAAAGGTACAGAACTTAGGTATGTCCCGCTGCGTCGAAGGATCTGTTGCCAGTACCTGCAACACCTCGCCGGAGATCATCTCACGTACTTTATTGTGCAACAGCATCACAGGCTCCGGGCAATATAAGCCGCAGGCATCCATGACGTGGTCTGCTTTCACTTCAACCATTCTATGTACAACCTCATATTAACAGGCCGCTATTGTCGCAAATAATTTGTTCCAGCAAAACCCATACAGGTCACGGAAAATGTTAGGCTTACAGTCAGGACTATAAAAAAGGAGCCTAACATGATCCGCGTTATCATCGAACGTCACATTGCCGATGACTTAGAAGAGCATTACGAACAGGCAGCACGCAGCACGCTGGCACAAGCCATGCAGGCCCACGGATTTATTTCCGGGGAATCTCTGCGTAATGCATTCGATCACAACCACCGTATTGTACTGGCAAATTACCGCTCAGTTCAGGACTGGCAACGCTGGTACTCATCCTCAGAACGCCAGTCCATGATGTCGACTCTCTCGCCGATGCTTCAGCGGGAAGAGAAAATCACCGTCCTGGAACAGTAAGCCCATCCCCACCGGGAAGATTTAAAGAATCCTGATGTGACAGGTAATTTCTTCCCGGTCATGATAAAGATGCTTGGCCGCCATACGATATTTAAGGCCAGCCTCTTCCAACGCCGTCTCGATCATCGCCAGGCAGCTACGCACTTCTGTATAGCGCTGCTTCATGGGCAACTTAAGATTGAACACCGTTTCCCGACACCAGCCATTCACCAACCACCGGATCATCAGATCCGTCACCCGGGCAGGCTTATCAACAATGTCACACACCATCCAGTCCAGATTCTTAGCCGGCTGAAAGGTAAACGCATCTTCGGGCTTATGTGTAACCTGACCACTGTCCATCAGTGATTCTGCCATCGGACCGTTATCCACGGCGGTCACAAACATATTCTGCTTTACCAACTGCCAGGTCCAACCTCCCGGGGCGGCTCCCAGGTCAGCAGCCTTCAGGCCACCACTGATATAATGCTGCCATTCATGGGGCGGCACGAACCAGTGCCAGGCTTCCTCTAACTTCAGCGTCGAACGGCTCGGGGCAGCATTCGGAAATTTAAGCCGCATAATCCCCATTGGCCATGGCGCAGAGTTTTCTACCGGTGCCACCCCCAGATAGAAGCAGGTGCCGGTCAGGGCAAAAATATGCAAGCGATACGGGTTAGCATCTGCCAGCAGTTTATTGCGCCGTAATTTCTGACTGAATGCAGAACTGAAGCTGTTACAGAAACGCTGCATTTCACGCCCGTCAGTTGTATCTGCCGGCTCTACCATCACCGACTGGCAAGGTGGCAGCTCCCTGACCTTTTCAAGCAGCGGCGAAATCCGGTCATCCGCAGAGATCCCGTCAATCACCGGTAAGCAGGCCACCCACTGACGGGCAAAAATCAATTTACTGAAATCCGCTTCATCTATCAGCCGCAACGCGGCATCCGGTTCATGGGTCACATACAGCACATAACCACTGTTTTCATCCAGCTTACAGTAGCCGTAAATACCTTCGGCTTCGGCAATATCCCGTATTTCAGCGGCACACTCTTTCTCAAAACCCGGGCGACAATAAAGTAATAAATGATTCATAAAAGTCCTGACTGATTTCAGAGTGTTGTAGAAAGGCAAATCTGCTGGCACCGGGCGACCGCATATTCAAGATGCTGTTGCTGGGTGAGGCCACTGGCTTTGCGGGGTTTGAGATCATGATCACCGTCTTCCAGCCAATGCAGTTCAATACCGCCTGCAAGCGCATAATCGCAGACAACCGCCTGCTTCCCCATCGGATCACGGGTCCCCTGAAAAATACTGATACTGCCTGTTGTGGTCTGCAAATGCTCGGTCCGCGGCTTATCTTGTTTACCGGGAGCGTAGAAGGGATAGCCAAACACAAAACACCCGGATACCTCAGGAAGGTCTGCCAGCATGGTCGCCATACGCCCTCCCATAGACTTGCCGGCGAGATATAACGGAATGTCATCCTGAGAATTTGCGGCAATCAGATGCTGAAAATGCTCAAGCAATTTCGGCTGGCGGTCCGGCGGACGGCGCTTACCGTCTTCACGGCGCTTCTGCATATAGGGAAATTCAAAACGAACTACTTCAATATCATCACTTGCCAGACGCTGCGCCACATCTGCCATAAAGTCACTGTCCATCGGCGCGCCGGCACCATGAGCGAACAAAATACGTGCCCGCCCCGCGTTTCCATCAGTTAACATCAAACTGCCTGCCACAAAAAAGCCGCGATTATAGCCTGATTTCCTGTGCCTATATAGCAATAGTCTGCCCACATCCGATATGACACTGTAAGCACCTGAAAACACTGATTTTAGACTTTTGGCTAATACCTAATCCCTTATGATGTACTTGATCTACATCAAGAAAGCCCCCGTTATGTACAAAAGGCAACAGAACAAGTCTGTTATCGGCCCGGTAAACGTAACGCTTTCGCCCACAACAAAAAATAAAAACCAGCCTTTAAAATCAATGCATTAGCACGCAAACAGGTAACTAAACTGAGACATCAAACACGTAAAACACGACAGGTTTCATGTGACAAACTGTCGCAACTAATCCTGTAAACGCATTGAAATACTAGGGCTATTTCATGATAATAGCCCCGGAAATTTTACTTTCTAAACCTTATTAATAGCTTGTTGATGAGAGCCTGATATGAGCACTGCAGCTGAACACCCAACCTACAATTACAAGGTGGTGCGTCAATTCGCCATCATGACAGTGGTATGGGGCATTGTTGGAATGGCCGTGGGCGTCTTAATTGCCTCCCAGTTAGTATGGCCTGCATTAAACTTTGATACTGCCTGGTTATCTTTCGGCCGTTTACGTCCGTTACACACCAACGCGGTTATCTTTGCATTCGGAGGCAGCGCACTGTTTGCTACCTCTTACTACGTGGTACAGCGTACCTGCCAGGTGCGTCTGATTTCAGACAAACTTGCCGCATTTACATTCTGGGGCTGGCAGTTAGTTATCGTTGCCGCTGCTATCACTTTACCTTTAGGCATTACTTCTTCTAAAGAATACGCTGAACTGGAATGGCCGATCGATATCCTGATCACCATTGTATGGGTTGCATACGCAATCGTATTCCTTGGAACTGTTAAGATCCGTAAGACCTCTCACATCTATGTGGGTAACTGGTTCTACATGGCCTTCATCATTACAGTTGCGGTATTACACATTGTAAACAGCGCTGCAGTACCTGTTTCCCTGTCCAGCTTCAAATCTTACTCTGTTTATCCGGGTGCGATTGATGCGATGGTACAGTGGTGGTACGGCCATAACGCGGTAGGTTTCTTCCTGACTGCCGGCTTCCTGGGCATGATGTACTACTTCGTACCTAAGCAGGCTGAGCGTCCTATTTACTCTTACCGTCTGTCTATCGTTCACTTCTGGGCTCTTATCGCAACTTACATGTGGGCCGGTGGACACCACCTGCACTATACAGCCCTGCCTGACTGGGCTCAGTCTGTTGCTATGGTTATGTCCCTGATCCTGCTGGCACCTTCCTGGGGCGGTATGATCAACGGCATGATGACGCTGTCCGGCGCATGGCATAAGCTACGTACCGATCCAGTACTGCGCTTCCTGGTTGTATCTCTGTCTTTCTACGGTATGTCTACCTTCGAAGGCCCGATGATGGCAATCAAGACCGTCAACGCCCTGTCTCACTACACTGACTGGACTGTTGGTCACGTACACGCCGGCGCACTTGGCTGGGTAGCAATGATTTCGATCGGTGCGACTTACCACATGATTCCGCGCCTGTGGGGCAAAGCTCAGATGTTCAGTGTAAGCCTGATCAACACTCACTTCTGGCTGGCAACGATCGGTACTGTACTGTACATCTGCGCGATGTGGGTTAACGGTATCCTGCAAGGTCTGATGTGGCGTGCGGTTAACGAAGACGGCACTCTGACCTACAGCTTCGTTGAAGCACTGGAAGCAAGCCACCCTGGCTACTTCGTACGTGCACTTGGCGGTGCTTTCTTCCTGGCCGGTATGTTCTTAATGGCATACAACGTCTGGCAGACAGTGCGTAAAGACAGCAAGGCGCCAGCCGCCGACGCGTCAGCACAAGCAGCGTAAGTTCAGGAGCAGATTGAAATGATCAAACACGAAACGATTGAAAAGAACATTGGCATGATGGTGCTGCTGATCATCCTGGTGATCAGTGGCGGCGGTCTTGCCGAAATCGTCCCCCTGTTCTTTAGCAAATCTACGACGAAGCCAATTGAAGGCTTACGCCCGTACACCGCTCTTGAAATGGAAGGCCGTGACATCTACATCCGTGAAGGCTGTAACACCTGTCACTCCCAGATGATTCGTCCATTCCGTGCGGAAACTGAGCGCTACGGTCACTACTCAACTGCCAACGAAGGCGTTTGGGAACACCCATTCCTGTGGGGTTCCAAGCGTACAGGTCCTGACCTGGCCCGTGTTGGCGGCCGTTACAGTGATGACTGGCACCGTGCTCACCTGTACAACCCGCGTGACGTAGTTCCTGAGTCTAAGATGCCGTCTTACCCATGGTTGTTTGAAAACAAACTGGATGGTAAAGACACTTCAGCCAAGCTGGCAGTCTTTAAGAATTTCGGCGTCCCTTACACCGATGAGCAAATCGCCAAAGCTGGCGAAGAAGTGAAAGGTAAGACTGAAATTGAAGCTGTTGTTGCTTACCTGCAGTCGTTAGGCAAGCTTCACTCCGTCTACAACAACAAGCGGTAATTACAGTGAGCTACGAAGTTTACGGCCCATTCATTCCGGTAATCATGCTGATTACCTTCGCCGGCCTTTTTATCTGGGTATTACTGCCCGGCAACAAAAAAAGGTTTGATGATGCATCACAGCTGCCCTTCGCTGATGAAGACAAAGCAGCCAGTGACGAGACTGAAAGGGCCAGTAACGGGAGAAACAAATAATGAGTGATTTTTGGAGCATCTGGGTAAGTGTAATTACGCTGGGCGTAATTGGCGGTTGCGCTGCCCTGCTTTGGTCTACTCGCAAGAGTGAAGTCCACAAAGGGGCGACCGAAGAAACAACCGGTCATACATTCGACGGAATCGAAGAGTATGACAACCCAATGCCAGGCTGGTGGTTACAGATGTTTGTTGCCACTATTATCTTCGGCGTGGTTTACCTGCTGCTTTACCCGGGTCTGGGTAACTTCAAAGGTTTCTTCGGCTGGACACAGGTTGGCCAGTATGAAGAAGAAGTAGCATACGCAGAAGAAACATACCGTCCGGTTTTCGCCAAGTATGCTGCAATGTCTGTTGAAGATCTGCAGTCTCAGCCTGAAGGTCTGAAAATGGGTCAGCGCATGTTCGCCAACAACTGTTCTGTATGCCACGGCACAACAGGCTCCGGCGCACACGGCTTCCCTAACCTGACAGACACTGACTGGCTGTACGGCGGCAACGCTGACACCATCAAAGCCACCATTGCTGGCGGCCGTACCGGTGCCATGCCTCCATGGGGTGCGGTACTGGGTGAAGAAGGTGTACGCGACATGACAAACTATGTCCTGTCACTGGGCGGTAAGACTGCTGACGCGGATGCTGCTGCACGTGGTGAGCAGCAGTTCCAGGCACTGTGTACTGCCTGTCACGGTCAGGATGCGAAAGGTGTTCAGGCACTGGGCGCGCCTAACCTGACAGACGACGTATGGTTATACGGCGGTTCTTTCGAACAGATCAGCCACACTATCCGTGTGGGTCGCAGCGGTGTAATGCCTGCTCATAAAGACCTGCTGAGCGACGACAAGATCCACCTGATCACATCTTACGTCTACAGCCTGTCAAATAAATAAGACTGGCTTAGATCAATAAAAAGGCGATATGTTAAACTACATATCGCCTTTTTTTTTGCCTGAGGTTTTCAGCCAGTGGAATGGGCGTATAATATTCGCGTTTGCTAATACATGGACTGTGAGCACAGCCATTTCTTTTTTAACCCGCTCACAAAAAATGCCAAAACCCTTTATGCTCCAATGTGTTAGCCTGTATTCGACGACTAATGGTGAGGATTGGTATGAATCAGATACCAGTAAAAGATATTACCCCAAAGAGCAAGAACAACGGCGCTCCTGAAACATATGACCTGTACGCCAAACGGGTTCATATCTATGTAAAGTACTACAAAGGTTTTTTTAAGAACTTCCGCACCATTTCCGGCTTCATCATGCTGGCCATGTTCTACGGCTTCTCCTGGCTGCAATGGAATGGCCAGCAGGCTGTACTCTTTGATCTGCCGAACCGTCAGTTCCACGTGTTTAACTTCACCTTCTGGCCCCAGGACTTCATTCTCTTATCCTGGCTGCTGATTATTCTCGCTTTTGTACTTTTCTTTGTGACCGTGTTTGCAGGCCGGCTCTGGTGTGGTTATGCCTGCCCGCAATTCGTCTGGACCTGGTTCTTTATCTGGGCTGAGCGCGTAACCGAAGGTGACCGCAACGTACGGATGCGTCGCGACAAACAACCCATGAGTACAGAAAAATTCCTCCGCAAAGCGGCCAAGCACTGCCTGTGGCTGCTTATCGCCGCGGCAACAGGCGTTGCCTTTGTCGGATACTTTTCACCAATCCGTGAACTGATCCCTGATCTGCTGACCTGGAATCTCGGTCCGTGGGAAACCTGGTGGATCGGTTTCTTCCTCGTTGCCACTTATGCCAATGCTGGCTGGTTACGGGAACAGGTCTGCATTTATATGTGCCCTTACGCCCGCTTCCAGAGCGTCATGTTCGATCAGGACACACTGGTTATTTCCTACGATGAAGTCCGGGGTGAAAACCGCGGTAAACGTAAAAAGAATTTCGATTACAAAGCAGCCGGTATGGGTGACTGCATTGACTGCGGCAACTGCGTTCACGTCTGCCCTGTGGGCATCGATATCCGTGACGGTCTGCAATATGAATGCGTTGCCTGCGGTGCCTGTGTCGATGCCTGTGACGACATAATGGACCGCATGGGTTACGACCGCGGCCTGATTCGCTATACCACCGAACACGCGCTGGAAGGCGGTAAAACGCACATTTTACGCCCTCGCCTGATCGGTTACTTTGTCGCCATGTGTGCAATGTTCATTGCCTTCGGTTACACACTGTATGCCCGGATACCGCTGGAAGTGGATATCATCCGTGACCGGGGACAGCTGTATATCGAAGCATCCAACGGCACGATTGAAAATGCATACATGCTGAAGCTGGCCAACAAGTCACAACAGGACCACCGCTACAGCATTGAAGTATCCGGCATCGACGGCCTGAAGATGATCAGCACCTCAGAAGTTGAAATCCGTTCAGGGGAACTTCTGGATCATCCGGTACGTCTACAGATCAAGCCAGCTTATCTGGAACGTCCGAACTACAACATTATGTTCCACGTTAAGGCTCTGGACGATGAAGATATCAGTATTGATGAAGAGAATCGTTTTATCGGCCCCACCAATCGACGCTAAAACGATGCTTAACAGCACTGAGTAAGTTAAAATAGCCGTTTCGCCCGAGACGGCTTTTATCTTTTTGAAGGAAGATCATGTCCCAACCTAATCCTGTCGCCCCATGGTATAAGCAACCGTGGCTTTGGTTTATTCTTGCACCGCTGATTGCAACGTTTATGTATTCCACGGTTTATATCTCTGCCGCTGTTTTTACCCGTGACACACTGGTACGGGATGACTACGTTAAACATGCGAAAGAAGTTAAACAGGACAATTCAAAAATTCAGGCCGCCGCTGACCTCGGCGTTAAAGCAATCCTGAATATTGACTCTCTGACCGGCGATATCAGCGTCGAACTCAACAGCGACGGCGCCATCCAGAAACCTGAAAGCATGACGCTGGATCTGGTACACGCAACCCTTGCCGACCGGGATATTGAAATCAGTCTGCGCCGGGTCCGTGACGGCCTTTACCTTGGCAGTATTGACAGCAAACCTCTGGGTAAGCAATACGTCATACTGCAGCCTGAAGACGGCAGCTGGCAGATTCGTCAGACCATCTTTCCTCCTTATGACGATACCCCCTTCGACCTGATTCCGCTTAAGACTGATTAATGTCCGAACGATCCTCTGCTAACCAGCCGCAGTTGTGCTTCCACTGCGGCCTGGATGTACCTGCCAACGCCGGATACTCCGCTGAAATAAACGGCCAGTTACAGCCTATGTGCTGTCCGGGCTGCCAGGCAGTGGCTGAAGCAATCGCTGCTGGCGGGCTTGAAAACTACTACAAGCACCGCACCGGCGATGCCCAGTCCCCCAACACTGCTGACCGCAACCACTCCCAGCAACGTCTGGCGGAACTGAAGCTCTATGATGAAGCCTCCGTCCAGCAGAGCTTTGTAAACACGCTCAGTGATGGCAGCAAGCAGGCGGCACTGGTCATTGAAGGCATCACATGTGCGGCCTGTGTCTGGTTACTGGAGCACCACCTGTCCGCACTGGAAGGGGTCACCCAGGCATCCGTCAATATGACCAACCACCGGGCACAGATCAGCTGGAATCCCGATCAGATTGAACTGAGCACAATTCTCGGCGCTATCTATTCGATTGGTTATCAGGGACACCCCTACCACCCGAACAAAGAAGAACAGCTGCTGGCAGCCGAAACCCGCCGGGCTACCCGACGCCTGGGCATTGCCGGCATATTCACCATGCAGATCATGATGCTGGCTGCAGCCATTTATGCAGACAGTAACAACCAGCTTGAACAGCAATTTATCACCTTCATTCGCTGGGCAAGCTTTGTCCTCGCCACACCAGTGGTTTTTTATGCGGCAAGGCCCTTCTTTGACGCGGCCTGGCGCGATTTAAAAACCCGCAGTCTGACCATGGATGTGCCGGTCTCTATTGCCATTGGCGGTGCGTATACAGCCAGTGTATGGGCGACAGCCACCGCCAGTGGTGAAGTATATTTTGACTCAGTCAGCATGTTCACCTTTTTCCTTCTGGTGGGCCGTTACCTTGAAATGAAAGCCCGTCACCGTACCGGCCGGGCAGGTAATTCATTGCTCAACCTGCTCCCGGCAAGTGCAACGGTTATCCGTGACGGACAGGAAGTACTGATTCCGGCCACCGACCTCAAAACCGGCGACCGGGTTATTGTTAAGCCCGGACATACAGTCTCTGCCGACGGCATCATCATTGCCGGCAATAGCAGCATTGATGAATCAGCCCTCACCGGTGAATATCTGCCGCTGAACAAACAGCCCGGTGATAAAGTGGTCGGCGGTACGATTAACGTCGAAAATCCGCTGGAAATCGAAGTCACTGACGTCGGCGCTGAATCAAAGCTGTCTTCCGTCGTCCGCCTCCTCGACCGCGCCCATCAGGAAAAGCCAGCGGTGGCCAAAACCGCGGATAAAATCGCCGGGTATTTTGTTGCTGCCGTCTTAATTACAGCCATCACCGTGGCGCTTATCTGGTGGAACATCGCCCCGGAACACGCACTCTGGGTAACGCTCTCGGTACTGGTAGTAACCTGTCCGTGTGCACTTTCTCTGGCGACCCCTACTGCGCTGACGGCAGCCACCGGCGCCCTGCGGGAAAACGGCATCCTCATCACCCGGGGGCATGTGCTGGAAAGCCTCTCTCACGCCACCCATATAGTGTTTGATAAAACCGGCACACTGACTGAAGGCAACCTTTCCCTGCAGCAAACAATCACTCTGGATGCACTTAATTACACCCGCTGTCTGGATATCGCCGCCGCACTGGAAGCCCACTCCGAACATCCGATTGCCAAAGCGTTCCACCCTCATTGTGAAGAATTTCAGATTGCCCCGGCAACCGACCTTCGCAACCATATTGGCGAAGGCCTCGAAGGCACAGTAGACGGGATCAGATACCGGATTGGTAAGCCTGAATTTGCCAGCTCAGACTGCCCGAAGGTATTGTCTTATCAGGATGCGCCGGATAACAATGGCCAGTGGCTCTTACTGGTGACTGAACAGACACCACTGGCATGGTTCTGCCTTAACGACCCGCTTCGCAAATATGCCGCTCAGTCAGTCCAGAAGCTACAACAGCAAGGCCTGACCGTTACAATGCTGACGGGCGACAACTCCGCGGCTGTCGGTGCCGTCTCCCAGCAACTGAACATTGATCAGGTTATCTCCGGTGTATCTCCTGAAGAGAAACTGCAACACGTGCAGCAGCTACAGGCAGAAGGCGCCCGGGTCATTATGGTTGGCGACGGCATTAATGACATCCCCGTTCTGGCCGGCGCACAAATCTCTATCGCCATGGGCGCCGCGACGGATCTGGCCAAAACCAATGCCGACGCGGTACTGATCTCCAGTGATCTGCAACGCCTGCCTCAGGCGCTGAACCACGCGAAGAAAACCCAGCGAATTATCCGCCAGAATCTGGGCTGGGCACTGGTGTATAATATTATCGCCCTGCCGCTGGCTGCCAGCGGATTAATTGCCCCTTACATGGCAGCCATTGGTATGTCTGCAAGCTCACTGGTGGTCGTCGGTAATGCCCTGCGCTTATCGCGGCTGAAGCAACGCCTTACAGTCGCCAGACAACCGGCTTCATCGCCGGATGTAACAGCAGTTAAATCACAAAGTTAATCAGGCTACGGATCTCTCATGGACATCATCTACCTGTTAATCCCAATTGCAATTATCCTTGCGGGTCTGGGCATCTGGGGATTCTTCTGGTCCGTCAACAGCGGCCAGTACGACGATATGGAGTCGCCTGCCCACAGTATCCTCTTTGATGACGACGAACATCTGATTCCCGACGACGCCAAACAGAAAGCTGCTGATAAACAGGATGACTGAACTCAGTATCTTTTATGCAGTCCTGCTGGGGCTGCTCGGCAGCGCTCACTGTCTCGGTATGTGCGGCGGGATATCCAGCGCAATCGCCATGGGTATCAACCGGCAAAATAATCACCCTCTGCTACTCCTGCTTGGCTTCAATGCCGGCAGGGTACTGAGCTACGCGCTTGCCGGCGGAATACTCGGCGCGCTGGGCTGGCTGATCGAATCCCCCACCACCGGCCTGATTATGCGAACCGTCGCCGGCCTGATGCTGATACTGCTCGGCCTGTATATTGCCAGATGGTGGCAGGCCGTCACCTATATTGAACGTCTGGGCAAACATCTGTGGAAACATATTCAACCGTTCAGCAAACAGCTTCTGCCGGTCAGTTCCGTGCCGAACGCCCTGTTACTGGGCAGTCTGTGGGGCTGGCTGCCCTGCGGACTTGTTTACTCAACACTGATCTGGAGCGCCAGTGCTGCTGACTGGCAAACCTCCGCGATGCTGATGGCAGGCTTTGGCATTGGCACCATTCCGGCCATGCTGGTTACCGGAATGCTGGCCCGGCAGCTACAGGGATTTTTACAGCACCGCCTCACCCAGGCCACCGCCGGCCTGTGCATTATCGGCTTCGGCATCTACACCTTACCGGCTTCCGGCTTACTGCAATTCTTCAGCGCTTGATCAGGGTCAATGCGGCTGCTGTCTGGCACGCATAAAATATCCTCATACCAAATAAGTCGGCACAGACCGGCCCCTATACAGTTTTAGCAAGAGACTTATGCAGTGACTCAACCAAACCTAATTGAATGGGATCTGGATCTGATCCGCCGTTACGATCTGTCAGGCCCCCGTTATACTTCTTACCCAACCGCGATCCAGTTTGATCCTTCTCTTCAGGCCAGTGATCTGGTTAATTGCGGGCAAACTACCGCAGATACCAGCACACCCTTATCGCTTTATGTGCACATCCCTTTCTGTGCTCACGTGTGCTATTACTGCGCCTGTAATAAGGTTATCACCCGGAACCGCAAGAAAGCCCAGCCTTATCTGGATACCCTGTATCAGGAAATGGCGCAGCTTTCCAAATGGTACTCTAAAGACCGGGTTGTTGAGCAACTGCACTGGGGCGGCGGTACCCCAACGTTCATCAGCAATGAACAAATGACTGAGCTGATGCAGGCACTGCGTGACAACTTTAACCTGCTGGATGATGACAGCGGCGATTATTCAATTGAAATTGATCCCCGTGAAGTGGATAACGAAACCCTTCAGGTACTGCGTAACATTGGCTTTAACCGTATCAGCCTGGGTGTGCAGGACGTTGAGCTGAAAGTACAGGAAGCCGTTAACCGGGTACAACCGGTGGAAGAAGTCGCTGCGGTGCTGAGCGAAGCACGCCGCCTGGGCTTTCGCTCCATCAACATGGATCTGATCTACGGCTTACCCCATCAGACACTGGAAAGCTTCAAAAAAACCCTGGCTACCATCATTGAACTCAGCCCCGATCGCCTGAGCGTATTTAACTATGCGCATATGCCAGACCGTTTCCGTTCCCAGAAACATATCCATGCTGAAGATTTGCCAAGCCCGGAAACCAAGCTGGCCATTCTGGAAACGACCATCGCAATGCTGACGGCTGCCGGCTACGTGTATATCGGCATGGATCATTTTGCCAAACCGGACGACGAGCTCGCCATCGCCCAGCGTAATAACCAGTTACACCGGAACTTCCAGGGGTATACCACCCATAAAGAATGTGATCTGGTTGCCATGGGTGTTTCCTCGATCAGCCAGATCGGCGATGTTTACTATCAGAACCAGCACGATATGCGCCTGTATACCGATGCAGTGGAAAGCGATGTCCATGCGATTAACCGGGGTGTTACCCTGAGCCTTGACGACCGTATCCGCCGGGCGGTTATTACCCAGCTGATTTGTCATTTTGAACTGGATAAAAACCGCATCGAAACGGATTTTGATATTAGCTTTGACGAATACTTTGCCGATGAGCTCGAAGAAATAAATCAGTTTGCTCAGGATGGCCTTGTCAGCCTCGAAAAACAGGGCCGCGAACTTCTGGTAACCGGCACTGGCAGGCTGCTTATCCGCCGGATTTGCATGACTTTTGATGCCTATATTCCGAAGCGAACGGCGACTCAGGGGTTCTCCCGAATTATCTGACCGGTAACACTGAATGTCCTGAGCGAACAATGACTCAGGACAACAGCCCGAGCAACGGACTTAACAAAACTGTTACTTTTTATGGCTTTGTGCGACAAAAGTAACGTGTTGTGGTCTAAATTGCTTCAACCCGTACTAAAATTACTTCATAATCGAATGTATACACTGATATATGAACTAATCACAGGACTTGATAATGAGTGACACAAAGGCAACCGATCGCAAAGTACACAGTATATCTCAGGTACATTGCAGCACCTGTAGCCTGAGTTCACTGTGCCTTCCTGTATCCCTGAATCTGACAGAAATGGACCGTCTCGATAACATTATTGAGAAAAGCCGCCCTTTGAAAAAAGGTGAACATCTGTTCCATCAGGGTGATTCATTCTCATCAATTTACGCCATCCGCGCCGGCAGCATTAAAAGCTACAGCCTGACCAATGAAGGCGAAGAACAGATCACCGGATTTTATTTCCCGGGCGAACTGGTTGGTTTCAGCGGTTTTGATGGCAATGAGTACCCTATTTCCGCCAAAGTACTGGAAACAACTACCGTTTGTGAAATTCCTTTCCCACGGCTGGATGAACTCTCCGGACAATTACCGGAGCTGCGCCGCCAGGTACTGCGGACGCTGAGTAAAGAAGTGCGTGAAGATCAGCAAATGATGCTATTGCTCAGTAAGAAAAATGCCGAGCAGCGTATCGCGACATTCCTGTTTAAGCTGTCCTCCCGTTATAAAGCACGTGGTTACTCCGCTACACAGTTCCGTTTATCTATGTCACGGAATGAAATCGGCAACTTCCTGGGTCTGGCCGTTGAAACCGTCAGCCGTATCTTTACCCGTTTCCAGAAAAACGGTCTGATTACGGTTGAAGGTAAAGAAATCGAGCTGGTTCAGCTGCATGAAATTCAGCGCCTGTCCGGTGACTGTGTCGGCGAAGAAGACGACGACCGTATCACCACCAGCCAGATGGACTAGTCTTCCTTTTCAGTACACGACAAAATATATCGGTACACATTTTAGAATTACGCCCTGTTGTAAGGACTCTTCATGTCTTTTGATGAATGTTATATAAAATCAGTTATGCGCACGATTCCGGACTGGCCGGAACCGGGCATTATGTTCCGCGACATCACACCGCTGTTTAAAGACCCCAAAGCCCTGCGTATGATCAGCGACGCTTTCATTCAGCGTTATATCGACTCAGACATTACTCATATCGCCAGCATTGACGCCCGCGGCTTTCTGATTGGTTCCATTATGGCTTACCAGCTTAATATCCCGCTGGTGCTGGTTCGTAAAAAGGGCAAGCTGCCGGGTGAAACAGTCTCCCAGGAATACAAACTGGAGTACGGCAGCGCCACGGTTGAAATGCAGTCTGATGCGGTATCAGAAGGTGACAACGTGCTGATTTTTGACGATCTCATCGCCACCGGAGGCACTGTACTGGCCGCCAGCACCATCATAAAAGAACTGGGCGCCAGCGTTGCCGAAGTCGCCACCCTGATCAACCTGCCGGACCTGCAGGGCTCCCGCAAGATTCAGGAAGCAGGCATTCCCGTTTACAGCCTGATGTCTTACGAAGGCCTCTGAGCCCGCTCTTAACAATTAACAGCCCTGTATTTACAGGGCTGTTTTGTTTCACCCTGAAAAACACTTTCCTATAAAACAACAACTTAAGTAACCAACCACCGTTACTCTCACCATTCTGCCCAGAAACGTAGCAAACCGTCTCAAAAATCGCTTACAATCGGTCAACGTCGTTGGTGCACTGCCGGTTAGCACGCAAAATATCTACCGTCAGCCTGTGCCTGAATCCGCCATGCGAGAGACAACTGCATGGACAAAACAGCCTTGAGTTAATAATAAAAATGAAACTGAGACTGCTCCCCCTGATTACCCTGCTAACGGGTACAATGATCAGCCTTCTGAGCTGGGCTCAGCCAGCACAGAAACTGGCTCTGTCCCCGATCAGCCAGCCTGCGGCAGCTACCGCTGAAAATTCCCTGCCTGAACTCCTCAACCTTCAGCAGGACGCGCAGATCGCCGGTGACCGTTTCGCACTGATTCTGGTCAGCCAGCCCGACTGTCAGTACTGTGAACTGATCACCCGCGAAATTCTTCAGCCCATGCAACTGAGCGGCAAATACGACAAAAAACTGCTGTTCCGCAAACTGACTATTTTTGACGGCAGTAAAACCATCATCGACTATAACGGTGATCCGGTAGACGCGACGGCTTTTGCCAGCCGTTACAACTCAGCATTCACCCCTACCCTGTTGTTTGTTGACCCTAATGACGGTAAGGTGCTGACCGACAAGATGGTTGGCATCAACACCGTTGACCTGTATGGATTCTACGTAGACCGGGCCGTAAACAAGGCACGTAAAGCATTGCGCTATAAATTACTGGCATCCAATTAATTCCGGCGAACCACCCGCCGGTAATGTCCGACTTCATCAGCCCCCTTTACCTGACTGACAGGTAAAGGGGGCTTTTTATCGATTTACAGTTTCACAAATCAAGGCACGTTATGTGGTTTAAAAACGCAATCTTTTACCGGTTCTCTCAACCTTTCGAACACACCGCAGAAGCACTGGAAGCCAAGCTGGAAGACAAAGCCTTCACCCCCTGCAGCAGCCAGGAACTGAGCCGCTTTGGCTGGATCAGCCCCAGCCACGGTCTGTCTGACATGCTGGTCCATGCTGGCCAGGGCTTTATGCTGATTGCCGCCCAGAAAGAAGAAAAAATCCTGCCTTCCTCAGTTATCAAGCAAAAACTGGAAGCCAAAGTTAAGCAGATCGAACACGAACAGGCCCGTAAGGTATACCGTAAAGAACGCGATCAGCTAAAAGATGAAATCATCATTGATCTGCTGCCCCGGGCCTTCAGCAAATTCCAGACTACCCACGCGCTGATTGCTCCGCAGCAAGGGTTGCTCATTGTTGATGCCAGCAGCCATAAACGGGCCGAAGAGCTGCTCAGCCACCTGCGAACCGAGCTGGGCTCACTGCCAGTAGTACTGCCGGACGTCAATCATTCACCGTCTGCCATCATGTCACAATGGCTGGAAAGCGCGGATACCCGCCCCCAGGACTTTGTCATACTTGATGAATGTGAGTTACGTGACACCAGCGTTGAAAATGGCGTAATCCGCTGTAAAGGTCAGGATCTGGAAAGCGATGAAATCCGCCAGCATCTTGAAGCCGGTAAACGCATTGCCAAACTGGCGGTTGACTGGCAGGAGAGCCTGAACTTTATCATTCAGGAAGACCTGTGCCTGAAACGCCTGAAGCTGTCCGATTCACTGAAAGAAAAACTCGATCAGGACAGCCCTGAAGAAGCCATGGAACGGTTCGATTCTGAATTTATCGCCATGTCGCTGGAACTGACCCGCCTGATTCCGATGCTGCTGGAAGCATTTGGCGGTGAAGCAGTCCGTCCATAGTAATACATCCGCAGCAGACCTGTTCCGGGTCTGCTGCATTTCCTTCCCCGGCTTCACTTAACTGTCATTTCAATTTCACGTCGCTGTCACCCTTTCTTTCAACAATGCACATATTGAATCACTCAATGAGACTGATCATATGCTGCAACAACTTCAGTTCCTGGATACCCGGCTGTATTTCTGGATTTTTAACCGTTATGAACAACCGTATATCGCCCTACTCAGTCGCTGGACATCCAGGCTGGGAGACGGTCTCGCATATCTGTTGGCAGGATTACTGCTATTCTGGCTCGAACCGGTCAGTGGCCCGGACTTCTTACAGGCCAGCCTGATTACCTTTAGTATTGAAGTACCGCTTTTCCTGATCCTGAAGCAAATGATCAAACGCAACCGGCCCTGTGATCATCTCCGTGGGGTTACCCCGGCTATCCGGCCGGCAGACCGCTTCAGCTTCCCTTCCGGCCACGCAGCAGCCGCCTTTGCATTTGCGTCAGCGCTGAGTATTTATTACCCCAACTGGTCTGAAGCCGCCTTCACTATTGCCGGGCTGATCGGCCTGTCACGGATATTACTGGGTGTGCATTACCCAACAGACATTCTTGCCGGTGCAATGCTCGGCCTGTCCAGCGCAATGCTTGGCCACCACCTTTATCTGATATGACGCAAGCATCTTCCGCCACGTCCGCAAACAGGGTGACAGCATGAAAATACTCTACGGTGTTCAGGCGACCGGTAACGGCCACATCACCCGGGCCCGGGTGATGGCCAACAAACTGCGAGAACAGGGCATTGAGGTCGACTATCTGTTCTCCGGACGGCCCGCTGACAAACTCTTCGACATGCAGCCTTTCGGAGATTACACAGTCAGACAGGGGCTGACTTTCATTGTCGAACAGGGGCAGGTCAGAAAACTGAAAACCTGCCTTAATAATAACCTCACAAGATTTTACCGGGACATCCGGCATCTGGAACTGAGCGGTTACGACCTGATCATCAGCGACTTCGAACCTGTTACGGCCTGGGCGGCCCGGTTACAGGGTAAGCCCTCTATCGGCATTGCCCATCAGTATGCGTTTGAGCACAACCTGCCGGGACCGGATATCAAATACGCCATGCTGCCCGGCACCCGGCTGTTTGCACCGGTCAGCCTGGCCATCGGCTTACACTGGCACCAGTTTAATGCGCCGATCCTGCCACCGCTGATCAGCCCTCCGTCACCGGACCAGCCTGTCGAGCAGGATAAGATCCTGGTCTACCTGCCGTTTGAGCCACCGGAGCAAATACTGCGGTGGCTACAGCCGCTCAAAGATTACCGCTTCTATGTTTACTGTGATACGCCGCACATTCAGCAACGGCAACATATCAGGCTGTGCCCTTTCTCCCGGGAAAACTTCCCACGGGATATGCAAAGCAGCGCGGGAGTTATTGCCAACAGTGGATTCGGGCTGGCCAGTGAAGTCTTGCAGACAGGAAAAAAACTGCTGACCAAGCCACTGAATGGCCAGCCTGAACAGCGCTCCAACGCCGCTATTCTGAAACACCTTCAGTTGGCAGACAGTTTTGAACATTTCTCTGCAGATATATTTGCATCATGGCTGGATAAACCCGCACCCGTGGCCCAGAAATATCCGGATGTTGCCGGCGCACTGGCCTGCTGGATTGCCGATAACTGCCAGACGCCGGTCGCGTCCCTCAGTGAACAGTTATGGTCTGAAATGGAGGTTACTGAACGTGGTTCTAACCTGCCGCGTTAATCCGGGCGTTGAGCCAGCGCCGGGCATCATCAGCATCACTGAACGCCTGAAACACATCTCCTGCGGCGGTATAGATCTCCTGCAGGTGCTGGGTCACCAGCCCTGGAACGGAGCATTCTCCCAGCACCAATGCCGTGGCCAGTCGCCCTTTATCACGGTCATCACGGACCACATCGATGAGCCGGGCTTCCGCATCCGGCACCAGGATAGAATCCCCTTCAACCATGACCAACGCTCCCCAGGGAGCACCATAAAGGGCACGTAAATCATCACCGATGGAATCAACACTCAAATCGATGGATTCCAGATTCCATGGCCCCCTTCCTTCAATGGTTAATATTCTGCCCTCAACACTTAAACGTATGGTTCCGTGTACTGTCTGCATGATCGCTAATCCCTGTTCTGCCCAAGCTGTATACCGGAGAAATCACCTTTATTATTGATGATTTCTCCTTACCCTGCCTGAACAGACATCAGCTAACAGCCGCTTCAGCCAGAATCTTAGCTGCCGGATAGTCCGTTTTACCGCTGCCCAATACCGGTACTTCATCAACAGTGAAGATCTTAGCCGGCAGCATCAGCGGCTGTAATCCATTTTCAACAAGCTGGTTACGCAACAGATCCGGTGTCAGGTTTGCCAGTGCCTCAATCAGCAAGACAACTTTTTCCCCTTTCTTTTCATCCGGCAGATTAACCGCCACCAGGCGGACATCATCATGGGCTTCATCCCGCTGAATAATCTGCCGGATCGCCGTTTCAACGGCTCCCAGGCTGACCATCTCGCCGCCCAGTTTGGCAAACCGTGAATAGCGGTCAACAATGGTCAGGAAACCGTCTTCATCCACCCGGCCTTTATCACCACTCTTGTACCAGCGTAAACCGTCCATCTCGACCACCACATCGGCGGTTTTATCCGGATTATTCAGGTAACCCTGCATGATCTGGGTACCGCCAATCAGAATCAGCCCTTCCTCACCGGTCGGCAACTCCTCCAGGCTGACCGGATCAACGATGCGGAATGTAGAACCCGGCAGTGCCAGCCCCACAGTACCGGCCCGGGTACCTTCCTGAACAAACCAGCCTTCAGGTGATAAATGATCGGGCAGATTTACCCCGGCAACCGGTGTCGTTTCAGTACAGCCATAGCCTTCCACAATCGGCACTTTAAAGCGCTGCTCAAAATCCTGCTGGATTTTAGGGTCAAGGCGTTCGGCACCGGCCACGGCAATTCGCAGGCTGCTGAACATCAGCGGATGCAGGCGTTTATTCCGGGTATACAACCGCAGAAAGGTTGACGTGGCACACATCATGGTTGCTTTATAACGGGCTACACCCTTACCGATATTCTGTGCGTCAGTAGGGTCCGGATGACAGACAACGGGAATGCCTTCCAACAGTGGCATAAAGCAGGTCACAGTTAAACCGAATGCATGGAACAGCGGCAGGGTCGCCATAATGCAGTCCTCATCCCGGACATTCAGCACATCAGCAATCTGTTTAAGGTTGGCCAGAATGTTCCGGTGGCTCAGCATAACCCCTTTCGGCGCGCCTTCACTGCCAGAAGAGAACAGAATTGCAGCCGTATCATGCAGATGGCTGTGACGGCCATACCAGCGGCTTAAAATGCCTGCAGGCAACACACTGACCATCAGCATCGTCAGCAAACCTTCAGCTTTCGACACCCCGGCTTTTACATCTTCCATGTAAATAACCTGTTTACCGGCTAACAGCGGCGCGGTATCAATGCCCCGGGCGTTCAGCCTGGTAATGAATTTATGCGCCGTCAGGATGGTTTTCACCTCTGCCTGTTCCATCGCAGACAAAAGCGCCTGCTCAGATGCAGTGAAGTTCAGGTTCACCAGCGTTTTACCGGCAAACAGCGCCGCCATATTGGCAATAGCACCGGCACTGGAAGTCGGCATCAGAATACCCAGACGCTGCCCTTCAGCCCGGTTAAGCCGACGGCTGAAAATCGTACAGGCCGTCAGTAAACGACGGTAGCTAAGCGGATCACCCTGCACATCTGCAATGGCCATATCCGACATCCCCTGCTTCGCCGTACGGATAAAACTCTGCGGCAATGCTTCCAGGCCGTTGGTATGCTCGTCCCAGGCATGAATAGACAGCTCAGTGACCTTCTTTTTCACCGTAATCGCCGTGCTGTTAATGGGTAACGGCTTACCGTACGCGACAATCACATCACGCTTCAGACCGCTGCGACGCAGACTCTTCATCTTATCGGTAGAGCGGGAGAAACGGCTGCCCCACAAGCCGCGCAGGTAAAACGGCAGAATCACCCCACTGGCATCTTCACAGGCCTTTTCAAAGCCACGCTTAAACTCACCAATCTGTCCGGTATGACTGATAGCGCCTTCAGGGAACAGACACACCACCTGACCATCATTCAGCAAATCCCGCACCTTGTTCAGCGCCGTGCGGTTACTGCCTGCAGAAATCGGTACAACCTTGTACAGTGATAGGAACCACTTCAGATACCAGCGCTCATAAATCGTTTTTTCCATCACGAAATGGATATGACGTGGACAGGCTATCTGAATCATTGCCCAGTCCAGCCAGCTGATATGATTACCCAGCATCAGCACACCAGTGCCGGCCCGGGGCAGATTTTCAAAGCCCAGCACCTGTAAATTATATTTACGGCGCATAAGAATCGCCGCCAGCACCCGGATCAGCGCTTCCGGTAACGTAGAGATAGCAAACACAGCACCGCCCAGCGCCAGAATCACCAGGAACCACATCAGCCAGATCGCATCCAGACTCAGGTATGCAAACACCGCGGTCAGCGCCAGAAAACTCAGCATCATCAAATTCTGAATGAAATTATTACCCGCCAGCACCTTACCGGTATCTTCCATCCGGGCATGGAACTGTACCAGCGCATTCAGAGGCACATTCAGTAAAGAACCACACACACCAATCAGGAAGAACGCCATGGCCTGCGCTGTCATCGTATCCAGCTGAGGCAACAGAAACAGCCCTAATGTCACACCGGCGGCACCCAGCGGAATCAGGCCGGTATTGATATAGTGGCTGGATAAACGGCCTGCCAGCATAGCACCGACCATAATGCCGATGCCGGACATCGCCATGGTGCCCTGAATCACAAAGGTATTGGTCTGCCCCAGACGGTCTTCCGCAAAGGCCGGAAACACTGCCAGCATCATCTGACAAATGGACCAGAAAATACCGATACCGATGATCGACAGCCAGATAGTCCGGCTGCGGTAAATCAGACCAAGATTCGCCATCAGCGTTTTACCGGTACGGTAAGCCTTCCAGTCAAACCGGGCTTTCTCATCCAACTGCCGGGTGGCAGGCAGACGCATCGCCAGCATAAGTTCAATCACCGAGCCGGCCACCAGCAGCCATCCCAGCGGCGCGACAGATGTCAGGCTCAGCTCAGGTGTAATCGCTACCAGCTCCGCCACCCGGGTCTCATACAACAGTGAAAACACCACAATGCCGGACAGAATAGCGATCATGGTTACCGCCTGAATCCAGCCGTTACCTTCACTGATGTTATCAACCCCCACCAATTCCTTGATATAGCCGTATTTGGAAGGTGAATAAAATGCACTCTGCAGCGCCAGTACAAACGTCAGGGCAAAGGCGGTAATAAACCAGCCCTGATAGTAACTCAGGGTAATCAGCAGGGTGATTGCCACTGCCGCCACCGCTGAAAGCTGCATCACCCGGTGCTTGGGAAACTTATCCGATACAAAACCGGAGGGGGTAAACAGCATAATAAACGGCAACAGAATCAAACCATTGATCACCGCGGTCAGAATGATCTGCAGATCACCGTCATAGCTTTTGAACAGGGTATTCTGAATGATGATTTTATGGCCAAGATCGACGAAAGCATTAATAAATGCCACGCTGATAAACGCCAGAAAGCCACGGATACTGAGTAACGCCTTCATACCATTTTCTCCTGTTGCCAGCCGTTCAGATAACGGCTGATCACTTCATTCAACATTTGCTGCTCCAGTGCCGGCTGATTAAGAAACAGCTTGTCCAGCGACGCCAGTACCGCAATCCCATGCACCGACGCCCATAACGTCCGCGCTGAACGTTGCAAACTGTCAGCGTCAGACTGTGGAAATAACTGTGCAAGTGCCGCTTCCAGATACTCAAACATACCGACTATCTTGCCCTGCAACGCATCCGGAATATCACTGCCCTGGCTTTTATGCTCAAACAGTAAATGCCAGCGGTGTGGCCAGCGGTGTGCAAATTCAAGATACGCCTCGCCATAGCCAAGAATGATCTCCCGGGGCTGCTGTGCTGAAATAGCATTCAGTTCAGCCTGAAATTGCTCCAGTGTCCGGGCATTCAGCTGCCAGCACAGATCATCAAGGTTTTTGAAAAGCTGATACAAACTGCCCACTGAATACCCGATTGCCGCGGCAACCTTGCGGGTACTCAGCGCAGCAACCCCCTGCTCATCCAGCAGTGCCTGTGCCGCACTCAGCGCCATTTCGTGCAGTTCCTCACGGGAGTGATCGTTACGTCGGGCCATGATGGTTACCTGATTATATTAAACACTGTTTAATTGATTTTCAGGAGTTTAGTAAACACTGTTTAATTACGCAAGTATGTCGTAACAAATAATTATCAGGCAGGCATAAAAAATGCCGCAATCAGCGGCATTTTTCAAAACAGACGCACCATCAGATACGGGTCAGATAGACACCGCACTCCAGATGGTGGGTATACGGAAACTGATCGAAGATCGCAAACCGCTCGATACGGTGGGTTTTAGTCAGCGCGTGCAGATTATCCACCAGAGTATCCGGGTTACAGGACACATAGACGATATTATCGTAAGCCGTCACCTGTTTAACGGTTTCATCATCCAGACCGCTGCGCGGCGGGTCCACCAGCACCGTGCTGAAATCAAAGCTGTTCAGGTCAATATTCTTTTCCTTCAGGCGACGGAACTCACGTACCCCCTGCAATGCCTGAGAAAACTCTTCGCTGGACATCCGCAGCACCTGAACATTTTCAATATTGTTCACATCAATATTATATTCTGCTGCCCGTACCGATACCTTGGCAATTTCTGTCGCGACCACCGAACGGAAGTTCTGCGCCAGCGCCAGGGTAAAATTACCGTTGCCGCAGTACAGCTCCACCAGATCACCGCCGGCATCTTTGGTAATATCGATTGCCCACTCCAGCATGTGCTGGCAGACGCCGCCGTTTGGCTGAGTAAAACTGTTTTCTACCTGCTTGTAGAGCAACTCCCGGTCATTAACCTGCATCTTTTCGATGACGAAATCATCCCCCAGCACCAGCTTGGTTTTGCGGCTGCGGCCAATCAGGTTAATGTTGAACTTCTCCCGCAGAAATGCGGCTTCTTCCAGCCAGCTTTCATCCAGTGCTTTGTGGTACAGCATGCTGACTACCAGCTCACCACTGAGCGTACTGAGAAAATCTACCTGAAACAGACGCCGGCGCAGTAGCTCGTTAGGACGAACCGCTTCCAACAATTCGAACATCACGGCCTGAATACGCTCAGACACCATCGGGCAACTGGTCAGTTGCTGATGCTCATGCTTACTCCCCGGGGTAAACATCACATAGTAAAGATCATCACCCTCATGCCACACACGAAACTCAGCCCGCTGACGGTACGCTGTACGCGCTGATTCGAACACCTCGATTTCAGGCAGGGTAAATTCGTCAAACTGCTGCGCAATCTGCGCCTGCTTTTCGCTTAACTGGGCGTCGTAAATTGAAGGGTCGACATTTGGCAGCGCCATGATTACCTCGGCAACGGGAAGAACAGATAGATATAAATGAGGCGCGCATTCTACCAGCAGATCCGGCCAGTGACCATCTGCTGAAGCGCCGGATTAACGATCCTCATGATCACGCACCGCACAGGATCTGCCCACTCCCTCTTCACAGCTTTCAGAATTCCCGGAGAAAATGCCCCGCAGAGCAGAATTCCCTTTAAATCAGGCTGCATTAACCGGCCTTTAAAGGTAAAATTGCCGGCTTACTTGCCAACTTTGAATCAGTTGAGAGCCATGACCGAAAAACAACGCAAAATTCTTGTGACCAGCGCTTTGCCTTACGCGAACGGTCCGATCCACCTTGGCCATCTGGTGGAATATATTCAAACCGATATCTGGGTTCGTTTTCAGAACCAGCGCGGCAACAACTGTACTTACGTCTGCGCCGACGATGCACACGGCACCCCGATCATGCTCAAGGCAGACCAGATGGGCATCAGCCCACAACAGCTGATTGATCAGGTAAGTGAAGAACATCAGCGTGATTTCGCCGGTTTCATGGTTGGCTTCGACAACTACTACTCCACTCACTCAGAAGAAAACAAAGCGTTTTCTTCACTGGTGTACACCCGTCTGCGTGATGCCGGCCACATTGCCCGCAAAACCATCACCCAGGCCTATGACCCGGAAAAAGAGATGTTCCTGCCGGACCGTTTCGTAAAAGGTGACTGCCCGAAATGTGACGCACCGGATCAGTACGGCGACTCCTGCGAAAAATGCGGTGCCACTTACAGCCCGGTAGAAATGAAGAATGCCTATTCTGCAGTCTCCGGTGCCAAGCCGATTGAAAAAGAGTCTGAGCACTACTTCTTCAAACTGGGTGACTTTGAAAACTTCCTGCGTAACTGGGTAGATAACCACGTTCAGGAACAGATGATTCACAAGCTGAACGAATGGTTTGAGTCAGGCCTGCAAAACTGGGATATCTCCCGTGATGCACCTTACTGGGGTTTCGAAATTCCCGATGCGCCGGGCAAATACTTCTACGTCTGGCTGGATGCGCCAATCGGTTACATGGCCAGCTTTAAAAACTGGGCGGACAAAAACGGCGTAAACTTCGACGACTACTGGAAAGCCGATTCCGATGCCGAACTGTATCACTTCATCGGTAAAGACATCGCTTACTTCCACACCCTGTTCTGGCCAGCCATGCTGGAAGGCGCCGGTTTCCGTAAGCCAGACGGCGTATTCTGTCACGGCTTCCTGACAGTGAACGGCCAGAAGATGTCCAAATCCCGCGGCACCTTCATCATGGCGGAAACTTACCTGAAGCATCTGCGCCCGGAATACCTGCGCTATTACTTCGCTGCCAAACTGGGCTCCGGCATTGATGATATCGATCTGAACATGGACGATTTCCGCATGCGGGTGAATGCCGATCTGGTGAACAAGGTCATCAACATCGCCTCCCGCTGTGCCGGCTTCATCAAGAAGAAATTCGACGGCCAGTTGGGCAGCCAATTAGCAGAGGCCGAACTGTATAACACTGCTGTTAATGCAGGCGACACCATCGCTGCTGCCTATGAAGCCCGTGAATACGGCAAAGCAATGCGCGAAATTATGGCCCTGGCTGACAAAGCCAACCAGTACATCGACGCCGCTGAACCATGGGTACTGGCCAAGCAGGAAGGTAAAGAGCAGGACGTGCAGGACTGCTGCACTATGGGCATTAACCTGTTCCGCGCCATCATTACCTATTTGGCACCGGTACTGCCGCAGGTTGCTGAAGAAGCCGCTAAATTCCTCAACCTGGAATCACTGGCATGGGATTCAGTTAAAACGCCACTGCTGGATCATAAGATCAACAAATTCAAACCGCTGATGCAGCGGGTTGAAGAAGATCAGGTTAGCGCGATGCTGGAGGACAGCAAGCAGACACTGGCAGCAGCCGCTGCCACACAGCCTGCTGCAGTTAAAGCGGAAAAGACACCGCTGACAGAAACGCCGATTGCTGATGAAATCACCTTTGATGATTTTGCCAAAGTGGATCTGCGCGTTGCGCTGATCGCCAAAGCGGAACACGTTAAAGGGGCTGACAAGCTGTTACAGCTGACACTGGATCTGGGCGGCGAAACCCGCAACGTGTTTGCCGGTATCAAGTCGGCCTACGCGCCAGAAGACCTGGAAGGTAAACTGACCGTCATGGTTGCCAACCTGGCACCGCGTAAGATGAAGTTCGGCATGTCTGAAGGCATGGTGCTGGCAGCTGGCCCGGGCGGTAAGGATCTGTGGATTCTGGAACCCCATGAAGGTGCACAGCCTGGCATGCGGATTATGTAATCCGGCCTGAATGGTTAACACTGATAAGGGCACCTCTTACGGGAGTTGCCCTTTTTTGTCTTTACAGCCCAGCACAGGAAATAAAATGGCACTGGAAATAGAACGTAAATTTCTGATTGATCTCAACAGCCTGGGTCCGTTACCGCAGGGTATCCGAATAGTGCAGGGCTATATTCCAACTCAGGGAAAAACAGCGGTACGCATCCGTCTGAAGGGCGAACAGGCCTTTCTGACCATTAAAGGTGAAAACCGCGGCGCCGTACGCAGCGAATTTGAATACCCCATCCCTGTTGATGATGCCGACGCCATGCTGGCAGAACTCTGTAACGGCCAGTCAGTGGATAAAATCCGTTATCTGATCGACCACGCAGGTCACACATGGGAAGTGGATATATTCAGCGGCAACAATCAGGGGCTGATCGTTGCGGAAGTTGAACTGGACAGCGAAAACGAAAGCGTCGCCCTGCCGGACTGGGTCCGCGAAGAAGTCACGGGCGACCCGCGCTATTACAATTCAAGCCTGATCAGCCATCCCTACTCCGGCTGGTAATCCCCGGAACACGGCCTGAGCGTATCTGTGAGCTAGACTAATGAGTAAATGCCAATGAGCAAGACACATCCATTCGAAACCCTGACCCCCAGCTTCATTATGGATGCTGTAGAAAGCCTGGGGTACCTGTGTGACGGTCGTAATCTGGCCCTGAACAGTTATGAAAATCGGGTATATCAGGTGGGTATCGAAGATCAGGTACCGGTTATCGTAAAATTCTACCGCCCGGAACGCTGGAGCCGGGAGCAGATACTCGAAGAGCACCGCTACAGCTATGAACTGGCGGAACACGAATTACCGGTCGTTGCCCCCACCCGTAACGACAACGGTGACAGCCTGTTCGAATATGGCCCGTTTATGATGTCGGTCTTTGAACGCAAAGGCGGGCGCGGCCCTGAGCTCGACGATCTCGATAACCTGTTCACTATGGGCCGGTTACTGGGCCGTATGCACCTGATCGGTGCCAGCAAACCTTATCAGCACCGCCCTTCGATCAATCCGCAAACTTTTGGCCATGAAAGTGTTGAGCTGATCAGTAACCACTTCATTCCTGCCGAACTGAAGCTCGCCTACGACAGCCTCACCGCGGATCTGCTGCCACTCATCGATAAAGCATTCGCCAATGCCGGCGATATCACCCAAATCCGTGTACACGGCGATTGTCACGGCGGCAATCTGCTGTGGCGGGACGACGCACCGCATTTCGTTGACTTCGATGACTCCCGCATGGCCCCCGCCATTCAGGACATCTGGATGCTGCTTTCCGGTGATACCGACAGACAACGCCGGCAGCTCGCTGAAATTGTCGACGGATACAATGAGTTCTATGACTTCCGTCCCCGGGAACTGGCATTAATAGAACCACTGCGTACCCTGCGGATGATGTACTACAGCGCCTGGCTTGCCCGCCGTTGGGAAGACCCGGCGTTTCCCCACAGCTTCCCGTGGTTTAACACAGTACGTTACTGGAGCGATCATATTCTGGAACTGCGGGAACAGTTAGCTGCCCTGCAGGCACCGGCAATCGAACTGTTCTGAATAAACCCACTTAATTCAGTCCGGGGATAACCGCTGTTATTCCCGGCCAACAAGACATACATCATCATGATAAATACCAAAATATACCAAGCCGTTTACAGCCTGTCTGAGCAACTGATGGATGCGGCCAATAATGACGACAGAGACACTTTCGAAGCGCTTTATAGTGAGCTGAAAGCCATCTGCACCGACAATGAATACACCGATAAAGACCACCCCGAGCAATGGGAAACCCTGGCTGATTTCACCGAAGAACTGAAAGACGCTATCGCCGGTTACGAAAAAGCCCTGCAAAAAGCCATCGCCATCGATTCGAAAGACCATATGTCTTCAATTGCTTACTCCATGGCCCGCATGCAGGCAGAACTGGGCCAGACAGACGCTGCCATTAAAAACCTGCAGGACGCTAAGATCAGCTCAAAGAAAATCGAAGACAAAGAGCTGAAAGCTGAAATACACGACCTTCTGGCCAGCCTGCAAGATCAACCGGAAAACTGATACGTCCCGATCAGCAGAGAGGACGACAGGTCCTCTCCGTTACCCGGCCCATCAGGAACATAGCCCGCAAACCAATACCTTTTTACGATTATAAAATGTAGTTGATGCGTATCAGCTATTCACCACTTATCCCACCACGCCTGCACGCTTTATGGCACACTGCTCAGGTAATTCTGAATAACAGTGACGAAGTCTGAATACGATGAATACTGAAGACAACAGCGGCGAAAAGATCTGTGGCAATTGCCAGACCCGGGTAAAAAGTGACGTGAAGATGTGCCCTAAATGCACATCTCCCATCCGCCCGGCGAAAAGCAAATGGAAAGGCATCAGCTTTCCGGTTTTCTTTGCAGGATTAGTAATTTTTTGTGCGGCAATGATTCTGTTACTGCCAAGATAAACACTGCCAGCAAACAGCTGGCAGCTCAGTTGAATTTATCTGTCTGAAAGCTTATTCCTGACAAGCTGATCCCTTAAAGCTTAGCCCCGGATAAGACGTGCAACCTGCTTGCCGTCCTTTATCAGTTCCGCCTGACTCTCATCGCCGCCTTCTGCCACCACAAACTCAAACTGAATGCTGGTATCGGTGTCACCGCGACACTCCAGATCCGCAGCATTCGCTGATTTTGCCTGCCAGACACAACGCAGGCCCTTGCTTTTCTCCTGCCCGGCGAAGTCAGTATTCGGATATACACTGCCCGTTCCGTCAAACTCTAACTTCACCGAACTGTAAGCCGAATCGCTCACAGACGAACCTTCACTCACCCAACTGCCAGAACTGGGATGTGGCCCACAGCCGGTCAGTAACAGACTGATGGCTACCGCAGAGGTCGCCGCTAACACGCGGATACATTTATTCATGACGGCTAACTTCCTGAGATACATTCTGAACAATGACGCTGCCTTTCATCTTTGGATGCGGCCCGCAAATGTAATTGAAGGTGCCGGCATCAGGAAAGGTACGCTGATAGGTTTCATCGGGAAAAAAGATATCCGGCTCTGCGCTGACTAAATCCTTAAACCAGACATTGTGATACTGACGCTTCTCGCGATTTGTCCAGACAACCGTATCACCGGCATTGATTGTCAGTTGCTGCGGGGAAAACTTAAATTTTGCGATATCAACGTGAACGGTTTCAGCCATCGCCGGCTGCAGGTTCAGCGCCAATACAAACAGAGGTAGGAGTAATCTTTTCATACGCCCATTATTCACCTGCGGCTAAAACCTTGCCTTGACCGAAAACAAGAAAGGCACTCAAAACTGAGTGCCTCTGTAGATTCCTGCGCAGGAGATATAACGGTTACCCGTTGCAAACCTCAGAAGGTGCCTAAACTGAACTGCATCCCGGCGCTGTCCACCATCAGGTGCTGCTGGCCGTTAATCTCAACTTCACAGGCCAGTTCAGCCAGTTGATAAAAGACGTTGCGGTTTAACCGGGCTTCCATCCCGTAACGCACCATAATGTAAGGCGATGGCTCTTCGGTTTCCGGATCAGTCTCTACCCGGATAAGATGATCCACACCGGCGGTCACGACATCTTCTGTGCTGGTCATAAACCGCAATACCTGCAAACCGTTCTCTTCTTCTACCTGCAGTTCAGTGACAAACAGGGGAACGTCTTCAACCTGAATCCGTACTTTTTCGGCCGGGGTAACCAGAAAGTATTCATCATTTTCGTGCCAGAGAATACTCGCAAACATGGTGACCATCGCCGGGCGTTTAATCTGTCCACCCTCATGCCACCAGGTACCGTCGGCACGGATTTGCATATCAATATCACCACTGAAATCCGGCTTCCACAAATGTACCGGCGGGAGTGAGCGAGACTTTTTATGTGCTTCTAACTGACCGGCAACTTCTGCCAGATCTAACGTCTTCTTAGCCACGGGGAATTTCCTGAAACAGCCCTGCGATCAGGCAGGCTTATAATTTTTTTGCCAAGTTACATTAACAGCATTCATTTTTAATCAAAATAATTTCAAGCATTTTACTAAATACATGAATTGTGTTCATTGTTAAACTTGTCCGCAGTTAAATAAAGCATAGCGGAAACTATCATGTTCGAATCATCTCTTAAGACAAAATTCAGCGATCCAGGCCGTGGAGTGTACTTCATCGGCACCACGCCACCCAAGCGTACGGTTGCGATGTCAGAGATGCAGACCATTGCCGCCAAGCTGGTTAAGCGCCTGGAAAACATCGAATATGACGGTCTGGTGGTCTATGACATTCAGGATGAAACCTCCCGAAACCCTGAACCAAGGCCATTCCCTTTCTGCCAGACCCACGACTCCCGGGAATATTCAGCTCTGCTGCGTACAACGTCAGGTCTGCCGGTAATCACCTATAAAAGCGCCGCTGAAGAAAACCGTCTGGAGTTTGATCAGTGGCTGGATAAGGCGTGGAGTCCAAACGGCGTGCGTGACCTGGTACTGGTCGGCAGCCCGGCCACCAGTCAGGGCAGTAATTTTCCTCTGCCGGCAGCCTACGATGCCTTAAAACAGCACCCGCTGGATTTTCACCTTGGCGGCGTAGCCATCGCGGAGCGGCATGCCAGCAAAGCTAATGAACATTTGCGGCTGATCGAAAAGACCCGTCAGGGCTGTGACTACTTTATTACCCAGGCGGTTTACAATCCTGAAGCCACCATTCAGTTATGTAAGGATTATGCCGCTGAATGCCGCCGCCAGAACCTGCAGCCCAAACGCCTGGTCCTGACCTTCAGCCCCTGTGGCAGTGAAAAGACGCTGGACTTTATGCAGTGGCTTGGCATTTCCGTCCCTGATGCAACCCGCAGCAAAATTCTCGGGGCCACAAACCCGCTGGCCGAATCTATCCGGGTATGCCGCAATAACCTGCAACGGATCATTGACGCCTGCGCGGAACTGGGGATCCCTTTAGGGCTGAACATTGAGAGCCTGACAAACCGCAAAGAAGAAATTGACGGCACCATCCGCTTATTCAAATTACTGAAGGCAACGCTGGAACTGAATCTGGCTGAGCAGCATTTGCAGGATTTCGATACGCCACCATTGGCCAATATTGCCTGATGCAAAACAAAACGCCCTGCAATTGCAGGGCGTTTTTATATAACGGCAGAGAAACGAAGGGGTCATCCCCAGAACTGATAAATACCGTTCAGCAGGAAAACGCCCACACACGCCAGAAACACCAACATGAAGCGTAACATCAGACAGGTAGTACAAATGCGCTTACTCTTTTTCATTGCCTGTTCTCCTGTTTGCTCTGCTTTAACCACCGGCCAGTTTAACGGTATAGCCCTGCTTTTCCAGCGCCAGCTTTAAGGTGTCCCGGTGATCACCCTGAATTTCAATGACACCTTCTTTTACCGAGCCGCCGGTACCACACTGCTGCTTTAACTTTTTCGCCAGCTGCTTGAGCTGTTTTTCCGCCAGCGGCACGCCGGAAACTGTGGTAACGCCCTTACCTTTACGGCCCGCTGTTTCACGGCGGATACGTACGATTCCATCCAACTGTTCCAGGCGCTGTTCTTCAGCCAGCGTATCACAGGCACACTCGTCCAGCGCTTGCTGGCATCCCGGGCACATCTGCCCTTTCTCAGTTGAAAATACCAACCCACTTAACTGATCACGCATGGACACTGTTCAATACTCCAGAATTATAAAACTCAGCCCGGACGGGAATTCACCATTCCACCAATTTGCCGGGCCAGATACGCGGCGTAATTATCAGTCATCCCGCCGATGAAATCGAGTACCCGCATATAGGAAGGGTACAATTCCCACTCGGGCTGAGGGCTGTGAATCCCCATCAGGCTGATAATTTTCTGACTGCGATAACTGAGATTCTCATGGCCACCACAGTGCAGTTCGTGGGCCGCGGCACAGAATGCATCTAACAGTGTTCCCAGCGTGCTGTAGGCCCCCACTTCCAGCTCAGCCTTACGGTTATCCGGAAATACCCGGTTGCGGGCCATGGCTTTTGCTTTCTGTAATCCGTCACGGACATCAGCACTGCCGTCACTGAGCAGTTCTCCCCGGTATTCACCGTTCATAATCTGCGGCAGATTCTCCATATAGGCCTGTACGGTTGACTCCACCATGTTCTCCATGGCTTTACCCCGCAGTGCTGAAATCTTGCGGCGGGCAGACGCCTGGGTCGCAAATATTGCATCGTCATATTCAAGGTCACCACACAGCTGAAGCAGGATTGGCTTTATATCATCGAAGCCTAAAATATTAAGCTCTATGGCATCTTCCAGATCGAGAATGGCGTAGCAGATATCATCCGCGGCTTCCATCAGATAGGTCAGGGGGTGCCGGCACCAGTGGTTTTCACCTAACTGTACCAGATCAAGTTCTTTACTCAGGCTGGTCATAATTTCCAGTTCCGTCAGAAAACAGCTGAATTTACCTTTAGGGCTGGCATTCTCAACGGTCCAGGGATATTTCAGCAAGGTTCCAAGCGTCGGGAATGTCAGACGCAGGCCACCGTTAAAGAGATGATTTTCAATGCGGGTTACCACCCGAAAGCCCTGTGCGTTGCCTTCAAAGGTTTCCAGGTCTTTACTCTGCAGATCAGATACACCTTCTAACAACTGAGCACCTGCCTTATGTTTAAACCAGTCCCGGATGGCATATTCACCGGCATGGCCAAACGGCGGATTGCCGATATCATGGGCCAGACAGGCTGACTGTACGATAGTCCCCAGATCATAGGCAGAGACCCAGTGCGGTAATTCATTCTGTAATAGTTCACCAACACGAATACCCAGACTGCGGCCAACACTGCCCACTTCAATACTGTGAGTCAGCCGGGTATGGATATGATCATTCAGGGCCAGAGGGTGTACCTGGGTTTTTCGCCCCAGCCGGCGGAATGCGCTGGAGAAGATGATACGGTCATGGTCCTTATGAAAGTGGCTCCGGCCGATTTCTTCCGGAGTAACCTGTTCGTGGCCGTACCGCTTCGTTGTCAGTAACCGATCCCATTGCATAACCATGCATGATTTCCTTGTGTACAGGTGTGCTGATGTCATTCTGACGGTAGCCAAGTCACCTGCCAAATGCAACCATGGCAACCTTGCGACAATCTGCCACATAGCTATCTGACAGATTTATAAGGATAATAAAGGCATATTCTGAATATTAGATGTAATCCCATGACCAGTAATACCCTGCCTTCCGGCAAGAAATCTCTGTTGTCTTTACTCAGCACATTACTGCTGATCGCAGCGCTGGCTGTTTTATGGCTGTTTGCCGAACGCTTTAACCTGCTGGAACCAGCAGAAACAGAACTCAGAGCAGCCAATTGCGATGTTGCTCAGTCCGCCTGTACCGCACAGGGCGATGGCTTCAGCATTACGCTGGAACCGGTTTCCGGTAAGGTATCGTCGCTGCAACCCACCGACTGGCAGGTTAAGGTAGAAGGTATAGAATCCAGTAATGTACTGCTGGATTTGCAGGGTGTTGATATGTTTATGGGACCGAACCAGACACTATTTTCACCGGCTGACAACCAGTCAGGACTGTTCCGTGGCCAGGCAATACTCGGTGCCTGTACCACAGGAGAAATGCAATGGGAGGCGACTGTACTGATGGATACGCCACAAGGTAAAGTAACCACCCGGTTCGGATTTAAGGCAAAATAATGACGTCATTTTCTACCCTGCGAAACCTGTTAATTCTGACACTGTGTCTGCTGACCGGACTGGCAGTCGCGCTATACATGTCGCCGAAAAAATCCGCCAATAACGGCCTGAATCAGTTAGGCGGTGACTTTACTTTGCAGTCTGCGGCCGGCCCGGTGTCTCTGTCTGATTACCGCGGTAAAGTCGTGGCTATGTACATTGGCTATGCATCCTGCCCGGATGTATGCCCCACCTCTCTGGCAATTATGTCCCAGGCGCTGAAAAATCTTGCCCCGGAAGAAGCCGCCGGCGTACAGCCCGTATTTATCAGCGTCGACCCTGAGCGGGATACGCCGCAGAAACTGGCCCAGTACAGCAACTTTTTCTTTCCGACCATGGTCGGTCTGACGGGAGAGCGAAGCGCCATCGACGACATTGTTAAACGCTATGGTGCCTTCTATAAGATTGTCGATATGGGCGATTCTGCCATGGGTTATGCCGTGGATCACTCATCCCGTACCTACCTGATTGACCAGCAGGGCCAGTTCAGCAAAGCCCTGCCCCACGGCACACCGCCGGACGGGGTAGCTGCTGCCATTCGCGAGCTGCTGGCCAAAGGCTGATATTTAAGCATTTACCGCACATAAACCGCATCAGTACACATTGCATAAAAGGAACCCGTATGCGCCAGTTATTTCCCCAGTCACTCAAGCGTCTGTTAACCACCGGATTACTGTTAGGCGGGCTGACCGTCAGCGGTTCAGTACTTGCCGAAGTTGAAGTTGACCACCCATACGCCCGTGCAGTGCCACCGGGACAGATGAACAGTGCCGCATTCATGGACCTGAACAATACAGGTAAACAACAGGTTGCACTGATCAGAGCGGACAGCTCCGTTGCAGAGAAAGTGGAAATGCATACTCATAAACACGGGGAAAACGGTGAAATGCAGATGCGCCAGATCCCTCAGATCACAATGTTTGCTAAAGAACGGGTTGTACTGAAGCCCGGCGGCCATCACATTATGCTGATTGGCCTGAAAAAAGCACTGGCCGAGGGTGACACCATAGATCTGACGCTGGAATTTGATGACGGCAGCAAACAGGCACTGACAGTACCTGTTAAATCGGTGATGTCTGCCATGGGCACAAAACACACCCACTGATTGCAAAAGAACGGCTGAAGGCTGATACGGCAACCCGTATCAGCCTTTTTTAATTCAGGGAAAAATGCCCTGACTGAGGTAATTCACTGCCAAACTCTTTGCGCAGTGCCACCATTAACATTGCCGGCCGTGATGGCAGCCCCTGCTGCAAAAACGACTGAATCTGCGCAACAACATTGTTTTTAAAACTTTCACTGGCGCCAATATCACTGGCCAGGTTATCCGCACTGAAATGAAACTTTCGGCCAGATGCATGGCTGAACAACCATTCATATGCCTGCGGTTTTACTTCAACCCGTTCGAACTCGGCCTGCTCTTCTGCACTGCGGCCGTCCGGCTTATACCAATAACCAAAATCTTCAAGTAACCAGCGCCGGGGCCCGGCAACACACCAGTGGCTGATTTCATGTAATGCGCTGGCAAAAAATCCATGGGCAAAAATGATCCGGTGGTACTCACATGTTTCATCCGCCGGCAGATACACCGGCTCATCATCACCGCTGACCAGAATCGTGTTATGACTGATGGCAAAGCAGGCATTAAAAACATTCACCAGGCGTTCAACACTCTCATCCAGAGGCACAGAAGGTGCATGTAACTGTTGCAGCACTGACAGATCTGCCGCGGCCGGCAGCGAAACATTCATATCTGACATTATTCGTACGGCACCCACTGCTGATCATTCAGCCACCAGGTATCGCCGGTGTTATTATCAATCCGGGCGGCCACATAGCCTTTTGCGTCACTGGCTGCGCTGGTGATCTGAATCTCATATTCAGAAATTGGCAGATCATAATCATCCCCCAGTGGCAACCAGCTACCACCTTCAGAGATCCAGCTTTCACCGGTTAACCGGTTATAGCGCACCAGAATCCATTGCCGCTTGGCGGTGTACGTGGTCGACAAACGAAAGGCATTTCCGCCCCCCAGCGCCGGCGATAACTGTTCCAACTCCATCAGTTGCTGATCAAGGCGACGAATCAGTTGGTCAGTTCCGGCGACAGACTGTGCTTGCTGCCCCGCTGAATTCTGCTGTCGGCCCTGGCCACGGTTATTCATCTTCACATCCTGCGCCAGTACCTGAAACTGTGTCAGCAGCAACTGACTGCGTTCCGCCAGCGCACCGTTCTGAACTTTAAGCTGCAGCACCTGTTCCTGTAGCAGGGTTATGCGGCTGTTAATATTTTCCAGTGCTTGCATCTGCGCTGGTGTTACATTTGCAGGAGGCGCAGATACAGGTTGTGATACCGGTGCCGCTGTACCCGCCGGAGATTCAGCACCCGCAGACAGCCCTTCCTGAGCCCCGGCATCTGGTTGCACATTTGCCCCGTTACAGCCGGTCAGGACCATGGCAAATGCCAGACCACATAAAAGATGCTGATACTTCATAAAAATAAAGCCTCTGGAGAAATCATAAAATTACCGTAACGCGGGATCATTCTAAACAACTCAACTGCCGCCGCCAACCGCCGGCCCGGAACAAACAAACCGGCACGGGGCCGGTTTAATGTATATCAGCATCAGTAACCTTTAGCTGTAATCAACAATTCCCGGATTGCCTTTCACGTTAAGCAACTTAGGCGTATTCAGCTTACTGATGCGGGCGGTCTGGTGATCCCGCAGATAATCAGCCACCACATCCCAGATATCAGCGCCTTCGGAACGGGCACCCACCGTTGCCCACCCGGCGACCTTATAGGTTTTACCGGCTTCGATAAGGGTACCGTCATCCAGTGTCATCTGTGATACCCGGTTGCCAATTGATGCCAGCGGATCGCAGACATAATCAAAGCCACCAACCCTGACCATATCACCACCGGACTGCAGATACGGATTCGGATTAAACAGGTTATCTGCCACATCCTCAAGAATCAGCTTCAGCGCTTCCCCGGTCATTTCACGCACATAGGTTTCCGGATAGGTCAGGCAGGTTTGATCCAGTACATGCTCCATGGTTACCATCTGCCCCTGCAGGACAGTTGTTCCCCAGCGGAATCCGGGAGACAGGGAGATCTGAGCGCCCTGCCGTTCTCTTAAAGCATCACAGATCAGCTGATCAAAGGTGCCATTGAAGTTACCGCGACGGAACATCAGTTCATCAGCGACCGCCAGCTCTTCCTGTAACCAGTCAAGATGTGGTGCCCGGATATCTGTGATCAACTGCTTCATTTCAGCATCCGCAGGCAGCAGCTCGGAAAAAACCGGTAACAGACGGTAGCGGTAATCCTGAACTTTACCGTTGCGGATATCCAGATCCATCACACCAATGAATTTTCCGTTAGAACCGACATTGCAAACCAGTGTCTGGCCACCGTTATTCTTAACCAGTGAAGGAGCCGGCATACCATCATGTGTGTGCCCGCCAAGAATGACATTAATACCACTGACCCGCCGGGCCAGTTCCAGATCCACATCCATGCCGTTATGGGAAAGCAGAATGACCGCATCCACTGATTCTGTCTCACGGACTTCGTCTACCAGCGCCTGAAGATTTTCATCATAGATATCAAAGGTCCAGTCAGGAATGAAACGGGCCGGATTCGCTATCTTGGTGCGCGGAAAACACTGGCCGATAACCACGATACGGGCACCGCCCATTTCACGGATTGTATAAGGTTTGAATACCCGGCCACTGTCTTCATCAAAGACATATTCGTCAGCGCCTTCAAACAGCGCATCTTCAGTAATGAATACATTCTGCGCCAGAAACTCACCCTTAAACGCTGCAATATTTTGCAGTATTTCCTGCTGATGATAGGTGAATTCCCAGTGACCGGTCATCACATCCACCCCCAGCAGGTTAGCGGCTTTCACCATATCCATGCCACGGGTTTTGTATGCCGTTCCGGATCCCTGCCAGGTATCCCCTCCATCCAGCAGCAGCGTATGTTCACTGCCATAGCTTTGCCGCAACCGTTCAACTAAGGTGCGGATATGGGCAAAGCCACCGACCTTCCCGTAACGGCCGGCATCCTGCTGAAAATTCAGACAGCTGAAGGCATGCGCTTCCAGGGTGCCCGGACGTACAGAGAAATGCTCCAGTAAATGATTCCCTACCAGATGCGGGGCTTTGCCCCAGGCATTCCCCACGCCCAGATTGACATTTGGTTCACGGAAATACACCGGCTGTAACTGGGCATGACAATCCGTCATGTGCAGCAACCGAACATTGCCAAAGTTAGCCAGTTCGTACATATCTGCTGGTTGCTTCTTTGCTGCAAATCCCTGTAACGGCAGTAATCCTGCGGCGCCGGCCAGCCCCAGTAACTGCGCGAACTCCCGTCGCGTCATCGACATGCTTGTATCTCTCTGAAATAAAAACGCCCAACTAATTTGGGCGTTTATAAGGTGTATTAAATTGCTGTTACTGCGGCACAGCCTTATACCAGTTTGCCTCAGCATATTCATACTGAGCCAGCCCGATACGGGCGTGGTATTTCGCCTGGGCAGCCAAGTCCAGCGCTTTACGGTAGTCCCCTGCTTCAATCGCCTGGGCAGACTTTTTCAGTAACCCACCGGTCAGCTTCCATTCGAACCCGACAGCCGCAACTTTTTTATTCGCTGCGATTGATTTATCCAGTAATGCCTGAGCATTTACCTGTGTTGCTTCAACTGCCGCTTCAATTTCTTCTTCATGCAAGGTTTTATAGGTTTTTCCCTGCCACTGAAACTCATGCCCTTTACCGTACATCGCACGGGCCTTATTAAAAGCGTCCTGGTATGTTTCAGCAGTTACCGCCTGACTGAATAAGACTGCAGCACATAAGATCATTAGTTTTTTCATGTTTATCTCCTGCAGCCTTTACTTACGGGCACCGGGGCCATTCACCACTAACCCGTTACTCATATAAGTCTGAAAGTATTCCAGATTCCGAAACCCTTCAGCCTGTGGTTTTAACGGTTTGGAACGGGAATCACGGTGGCAACCGGCATAACGGCGATGCAGGGTTCCAAGATTACCCCATTTGGAACGGAACACCGGCCAGTGCGTCACCTGACCAAGCATCGGGCCTGGCAAGTCAGCACGGATGCGGATATTCGAGCCCTGTAAGTGGCAGTTCGCGCAGGAAATATTCAGCTGACCACGCTTGGTGTAAAAGAACTTTTTACCGTCCAGATACGCCTGTAAAGCCCGGCTGTCATCTTCAGGAATCTGAATATCAAAAACGTTGTCTCTGGATGTCCAGGCCATATAGGCGGAGATACGGGCGATGTCCCCTTTCCCCCACTTGAGTGGCTTTTCGCCGTTTTCTTCACGGCACTCATTAATGGCAAATTCCAGCGTCTTAACGGTGCCGTCTTCTCTATCCCAGTAAGGATAATTCTGGCGGACACCGATGCCCCCATTCTCGAAACAGTCGGCATAGCTTTCACCATTGGCGAAAGGGGTGTTAAACAGCTCTTCACCTTCTTCAATGGAAAACTCATAGGGGGGAAACTCTTCAATTTCTTCCCACTGCTCCCGGGATTCCGCATCCAGCGCATAAATACCGTTGACGTAATCTTCGATTGCAACATCCGGGTAGCGTTTCTGATAAAACGCCTGTAATGCCAGCCGGTCAGCTTCGGGATTAACGGTTTCAAGATTAAAACCGCTGTCGGCAGCCTGCAGCGGCAATCCCAGTGACAACATACCGGCGGCAACTAAACCTGTTATTATTCTCATGATCCTTCTCCGCAATATGCGCTTATCCGCAACACCGGACCTACTTAATTTTGGCTGTCTCAGTTGCAGATGTACCGGTATTCTCCACCCAGCTGATCGACAGCTCTTCACCTTTGGCACCGCCGGCGAAGGTAAAGGAAAAATACGGGTTTTTAGATACCGCAGTCCCTAACTGTCCGGAAAAAACAGTGTTACCCCCGTGCTGTACAGTGACTTCCTGAATAAACTTAGCCGGAATCACTTCTCCGGTTTTTTTATCTTTACGCTGACCGGTTTCCATTACATGCTTTGCCAGCATCTTAACCCTGGTCATACCGTCTTTAGCTTTTGCTTTAACTTTAAAAATACCCGCCATGGGAAAACTCTCCGTTATATTCTCTTAACCACCACAACCACCGATGGTGACTTTGGTTTCACGGGCGGTGCTGAATAACTTGCCGTCCGCTTTAACAACCGCTGTTATAGTTGAGGTTTTACCCATACGGATACGTGTAGCAACGCTGGCCTGAGTGCCGGCCGGAATCATAAATTCCGCAACCAGCGGGGTTGGATTGTCTGCGACAAAAATACTGATACTTTCTACATTGGCCATTTCCGTGCTGACGGTTACAGGCACCACTGCACCATTCTCAGCAATGCTCGGGGCCTTAAGTACAATATCGGTACTGTTAGCCGGTTCAGCATCAAACAATGCCTGCATAGCCTTTGCCTGATCATCTGAACTGAAAGCGTCCTTATTTCGGGCAGCGAATGCTGCTCCGGGAATTACCGCACCTAAACCGACTAAAGCACTGCAGGCAAGCATAGCTTTAACCACAGTACGACGATGCATTGTCATAATTCTGTCCTCAAATACGTCTTATAACGTCACTTAAAACTGATAAACATACTCAACCACGGCATCAATCTGTTCTTCAGAGAGAATCCAGTGTTTGCCCAGTGGTGGCATAATGGTCAAAGGATTATTAACTGTCGCGTCCCAGATCTGGGCGCGCAGCTTGCGCTTATCCGGAAAGCGCTGCGCCATTGCAATCATGGGCGGCCCCTGATTACCGGCCAGCTTGGCACCCGGATCACTGATCTGATGGCAGGAAATGCA